>NZ_JAGOID010000155.1 GCF_017995835.1 Amaricoccus sp. | reverse complement strand
GGCCAGGGCCCAAGGGACCGGACGTCCGGTCCGGCGAGATCGGCCTGGGGTCGGGTCATGCGCAACGGATCCGGGCGGCGTCTCAGGCGGCTTTTGCCGCGAGAAGCGCCGCCGTCCCGTCCGGCGCGCCGCCGTTCAGCCGCCCGACCGGAACGATCAGCGGCTCCGTCCCACTGGCAAGCGCCGCGAGGTCGAAGCGGGTGTAGTTGAGCGAATCGTAGGCGCGCAGGAAGAAGACCCGCCGGTCGAGATCGGCGAGGCTCGTCCAGCAGGTGAATTCCGTCGAGGCGCCCCCGCCGGGCGCGTCGAGCCCCTGAACCTCCAGGTGGCTTGCGCCCCCGTCGGGCAGGTCGATGGTCACGCCCCGCGGCCGGTCGAAACTGTTCATCACATGGGCGAGCGTCGTCACCGCATGATCGGGCGTCGTCGCCTTTTCCGCGAACTGCGCGTAATAGGCCGCACGCACGAAGCGGCCGACGGAGGTGTTGGAGGCGGGCAGGTTGGCCGTCGCCGCGCCTGAATCCGGCTGGGCCGCCCGGTAGTCGCCAAATTGCGCGATCGGCCGGTCGACGTTGCTGAGGAACGTGTAGTTGTCGAGGTTGGTCAGGTGCCAGTCGAAGCTCGGCCCATTGGTCATCACGCGCACCGGATTGTCGTAGACCGACATGACGCCCTTGTGGAACTCGATGACGAGGCTCGCCCCGATGGCGTCGTTCACCACGTAATGGAAGGGCGAGACCGCGCCGCCAAGCAGGGCGAGCGCCTCCAGCATCACCGGCTGCCGGTCGAGGGCGGCCCTGACCTCGGCTACGGTTCCGAACTGCCCGAGGGCCCACAGTCCGAGATCCGAGGCCGAGAGTACGGGCGTCTCCGCCGCGACCGCCGCCTCGGGCCCGGCGGCGGAGGGATAGGACAGCAGGCTGAACGTCAGCCCGCGCTCGTTCAGGCCTTCGAGCGCCTTGAGATCCGCCGGGCCGATCGGCGCCTCCCTGCTGGGGATTCGGGCCGGCATGGTCACGGCGAGGACGGCCAGGGAGGTCGTGAAGCTCAGCGCCGGATGGTCCTGGACCTGCGACGTCACGGCGAAACCCTTCGGAAAATAGGCCATCAGGTAAGGCAGGTTTACCGTGAGTTCGAGTGTGCGGCCGAAATACGACCTGTCGGAGGCATCCCGATAGACAAGCGACGTACACATTCTCGATTACCTCGTTCTCAACCAGTATGCGCAGGGCGACGCCGACATGGTGATTGCACGGATTCCCGCGTCCGGAAAGGGTGGGCAAGTCCCGAGGCAGGGCCATTCAGGCCCCCGCCCCTGCCCCGCCTTGCCTGCGGGGCGGGATAGGCTAGGGTGCCGCGCAACCACAAGAGGAGGCAGGCGATGCGGGCGACGAGGCGGGCGGTGGCGTTCGGGATTGCGGCGGCGGCGCTCGCCGGCTGCGCCGGGGGGAGCATCGGGTCCGCGGGCGGCGCCGGCGCGGCCCGACCGGCCGAGCCGGAGTGGATCCCGGCGCCGAACCCGGGCTTCGACGCCTGGGTCGCCGGGTTCCGCGGCCGGGCGCTGGCGCAGGGGATCGCGCCCGCGACCTTCGAGCGGGCCTTCGCCGGAGCGGGTTTCCTGCCGGCGGTGATCGAGCGCGACCGCAAGCAGACCGAGTTCACGCGCACGCTCGAGGACTATCTCGCCATCGCTGCATCAGAGGAACGGGTCGGCAAGGGCCGCGCGGCGCTGGCGCGCTACCGCCCGACGCTCGACGCGATCGAGGCGCGGTTCGGGGTGGAGTCGAACGTCGTGGTCGCGGTCTGGGGGCTCGAGAGTTTCTACGGCGAGCGGCAGGGCACGGCGCCGGTTATCTCCTCGCTCGCCACCCTCGCCTACGAGGGGCGGCGGGGGTCGTTCTTCGAGAGCCAGCTCGTCGCGGCGCTGCGGATCGTGCAGAACGGCGACATCGCGCCGGAGCGGATGACCGGCAGCTGGGCGGGCGCGATGGGGCACACCCAGTTCATCCCGACCACGTTCCTCGCCTATGCCGTCGACTTCACCGGCGACGGCCGGCGCGACATCTGGTCGGCCGATCCGACCGACGCGCTCGCCTCGGCGGCGAACTACCTGGCGAAGTCGGGCTGGCGTCGCGGTCAGCCCTGGGGGGTGGAGGTGCGGCTGCCGTCCGGCTTCAGCGGCCCTCTGGGGCGGGGGACGACACGCAGCCCCTCGGCCTGGGCGGCGGCGGGAGTTCGCGGCGTCGACGGGCGGCCCGTGCCGGACTACGGCCCGGCCTCGATCCTGCAACCGCAGCCCGGGGGACCGGGCTTCATGGTGTTCCCGAACTTCGGGGTGATCCTGCGCTACAACAACTCGGTCAACTACGCGATCGGGGTCGGGCACCTGTCGGACCGGCTCGCCGGGGGCGCGCCGGTGCAGGGGAGCTTCCCGCCGGACGCGAACGGACTGACGATCGCGGACCGGCGCGAGTTGCAGCGGCGGCTGACCGCGGCCGGGTTCGACACGCAGGGCGCCGACGGGGTGATCGGCGACAACACCCGGACGGCGATCTCGGCCTGGCAGGCGCAGCAGGGATACTCAGTGACGGGCGAGCCGTCGCAGCAGATCCTGGCGGCGCTGCGGTAGGCGGCGACACACGGGCCGAACGACGCAGTGCCTGCGGCCATCTCTCCGCCGATTTCGGCCGTCGATGGCTCTCATATCAGCCCTCCGGCAGTTCCAGCGCCCGCATCAGGTCGCGGACCTCCTGGCGGGCGGCGACGTTGGAGAGCGTCATCGCCTGGGGGTCGGTCTCGCGCAGGTCGAGCAGCGTCAGGCCGGAGAGGAACAGCTCGCGGAAGATCACCCGCTCGGAGAAGCCGGGGGCGAGGCGGAAGCCGATGCGGGCGGCGAGTTCCTGCACCGCCACGCCGACGCGGCGCTTGTTGCGGGCGTCGAGCGCCGACATGCGGTTGCGCAGCACCAGCCAGTCGGTCGGGCGGCGCCCCGAGGCGGCGCGGTCCTGGCGGGCCTTCCACACCATCTCGGCGTAGACCGAGGGGCCCTTGACGCGGCCGGTCTGCGGGTCGAGCCGGGCGAGCATGTCGAAATCGACGAGGCTGTCGTTGATCGGCGTCACCAGCGTGTCGGCGGCGGCGTGCGCCAGCCGGCTGTAGGTGCTGTAGGAGCCCGGGCAGTCGATCAGCACGAAGTCGCAGTCGCCGCACTCGGCGAGCGCCTGCGCGAAGCGGTCGCGCTCCTCGGCCTCGGCCTCGGCGCGGCTGTCCCGATCGCTCGGCCGCGGCTGCGCGCGCCGGGGGGTCGGGAGCTCGATCGCGTGGCGGCGCACGTAGTCGGCGCGGTTGTCGAGGTAGCGGAAGAAGCTCTGCTGGCGCAGGTCGAGGTCGATCGCCGCCACCTTGCCGCCCTCGCGCGTCAGCGCCGTCGCCACATGCATCGCGGTGGTGGACTTGCCCGAGCCGCCCTTCTCGTTCCCCATCACGATCACATGAGGCATAGCATCGTCCACGCTAGATAGGTCGGATCACCCGGCATCCGGCCGCAAGATGTAGAGGGGCGAAACGATTCGGGGAAGCGCCGCCGTCGCCCTTCATGTCGCTCCCCGATCAGAAGCGATCGATCTCCGCGGCGACGAGGCGCTGGAGCGTCCACAGGTTTCGGTCGCGGATGCCCTCGGCCTCCAGCGCATGGACGGTGTTGTAGAGGTATTCCGCGCTCGATCCCCGCGGGCCGCAGGCGCGCGCGATCAGCACGGCGGCCTCGGCGAGCGGCAGGTCGCGGCGGATGTTCGGGCCGGTCGGGCCGGCCCAGAACGTGAGCGCGGTCAGCGGGCCCCCGGTCGTATCGAGCCGCACCCAGCGGCGGTCGCCGAGCGTCTCGGCGAAGGGCGTCTCGCGGCGCACCAGCGCGTCGAGCGTCACCGCCTCCTCGCCTGCCGCGACCTCGAGCGCGAGCCCGGCGCAGCGGCCCCCGGACATCAGCGCCATCATCAGCCCCGGGGCCTCGGGCGTGCCGCGGAAACCCCGGAGCAGGATACAGAACTGCCGGCGCCAGCCGCACGCCACGGCGCGCCGCCGCGCCGCCGGCGCGAAGGTCGGGTTCCAGATCAGCGAGCCGTAGGCGAAGACGTGGAGCGGACCCTCGGGCCGTTCGGCCATCAGCGTCTCCACCTGCGCCGCGAACTCGTCGTCGGTGGCGGGGGTGTAGCCGGATGGACTCGGGAAGTCCTCCACCGGCCGCGTGGCCCGCGCGACGTGGTCCTCGGTCAGGCTCAGGGCGCGCGGGGGCATCACCGGTCCTCGAAATGGCAGCGGCCGCCCCCGAGGGAGCGGCCGCGGCTCTGGCCGTGCGGGCCGGCTCAGAAGCCGAGGCCCTCGTACTTCTTCTTGAACTTCGACACGCGGCCGCCGGTGTCCATCAGCTTGGCCGAGCCGCCGGTCCAGGCCGGGTGCACGGACGGGTCGATCTCGAGCGAGAGCTTCGCGTTCTCGGCGCCGTAGGTCGAGCGGGTGACATAGGTCGAGCCGTCGACGAGCTTCACCTCGATGAAGTGATAGTCGGGGTGGATGTCCTTCTTCATCGTCTTGCTCCTCAGGCGCCAGCCCCGGCGGGCTTGGTCTGCTCCTTGTAGTTGGTCTTCTCGACGATGCGGGCGGATTTGCCCCGACGCTCGCGGAGGTAGTAGAGCTTCGCGCGGCGGACCTTGCCGCGACGCACGACGGTGATCGAGTCGATGTTCGGCGAGTGGAGCGGGAAGACGCGCTCGACGCCCTCGCCGAAGCTGATCTTGCGCACCGTGAACGAGGCGCCGATCCCTGCGCCGCCGTTGCGGCCGATCACCACGCCCTCGTAGGCCTGCACGCGCGAGCGGGTGCCCTCGGTGACCTTGTAGCCGACCCGCACGGTGTCGCCGGGGCCGAAATCCGGAATGTCCTTGCCGAGCGCGGCGATCTGCTCGGCCTCGATCTGTTCGAGGAGATTCATCTGTCGTCGTCCTTCTGCCCGCCTGTCGCGGCGATGGTCTGCGCGTCCGAGAGCTCTGCCTCTCCGCCCGGGTCCGCGATCCCGGCCTTCGCCAGGTGGGCCCGCCAGAGGTCGGGACGACGTTCCTTGGTCAGCCTCTCCGCCTGCGAGCGCC
>NZ_JAGOID010000154.1 GCF_017995835.1 Amaricoccus sp. | reverse complement strand
CGGCGTCGAGCAGGTTCGCCACCCGCGCCCGCGGCGGCATCTTGCCGCGCGAGACGTGGCGGGCGAGCGCGTCGCGCCCGCCGCCCTCGGCGGCGGCCTGCGCCGCCTCGGCCACCCCGGTGAGGGGTGCCAGATGCGCCGCCCGGTTGGCGCGGAATCCCTCCGAGCCCGGCGCCGCCTGCGAGGACAGGATCATCGGTCGACCTCCCTGTTGCGCGTCGCCCGATGTCCCCCGGGCGGCTCCAGCGCCATCCTCCGCCGTCCCGGACCCGGGACGCTCGCCCCTACGGGCCCTCCATCGCGCGCCGCCGCGCCAGCAGCGACAGCGCCCGGTCGGCGCCCCGCTCCATCCGGCACTGCGCCACGACGCCCTCCTGCGCCGGTCCCGGCTCGGCCAGCGCGGCGAGCTGCGCGCAATCGGCGTCGCGGAACCCGGCCCAGGCCTGCTGCGCCCGCGCCACGAGCGCCGCCTGCCCGCCCGGACCCTCGCCGCCGCCGACGCCGAGCCCGTCCGCCATCGCGACCAGCGCCCCGGCCGTCGCGTCCGCCAGCAGGCGCCAGCCCTCGGCCTCCGCCGCGACGCATGCGGCGGGCGAAGTCCCGGGCGTCGCCTCGAGGCAGGCGGCGGCCGCCACCCCGACGCAGGCCCGCTCCGCCGCGGGATCGCGGTTGGCCTCGGTCACGCAGGCCTCGATCGTCGCGGCCATCTCGGCCGGATCCGCGGCCAGGACAGGCCCCGCGAGCGCCAGCAGGATGGCCGTGACCCTCACGACCGGTCCTCCGCTTCCATCGCACGCATCTCGCGCTCGAGGAAAAAGCTCACCGCCGAACGGATCGCAACCAGCGCCGCCAGCACCGCAAGCTCCTCGAAAGTCGGCGAAATCACCGTCCGAACGATGTCCGAGACGATGAACACCTCGAGCCCCGCGAGGATGTAGCGCGACAGGTCGAGCCGCCCCCGGTTCAGCCGCGCCCGGCTCGCCGCCCGGTCGCGCGCCGCGAGTTCCGAAGCCACGTAGGCGACGGCGAACCGCGCCAGCCCGTTGAGCAGCACCACGATCGCAAAGACCTCGATCACCGAGGCCGCCGTCTCCAGCACCCCGGCAAGCGCCCCGAACTCGTCGGCGATCGAGGGAATGGTCGAGATCTGATGCCCGTCCATCGTCCCTCACCGGATCATCTCGACGGCCACGCCGAGATCGAGCGCCGCCCAGGCCCGGTCCGCCGTCGCCACCGGCAGCGCCTCGCGCAGCGCCAGCGCCAGGCAGGCCCGGTCGCCGAAGGAGAGCCCCGCCGCCCTCGTCGCCGCCCTGAGCCGCCCGGCCGCATAGGCCTCCGCCTCGCCGAACCCGGCGAGGTCGAACCCGAGCGCCCCGAGCAGCCGTTCCGCCTCGCCCTCGTCGAGCCCGCGCTCGTTCATCTTCGCCGCCGCCTCGCTGAGGTTGACCGTGCTGACCATGCCCCGCTCCACGAGCTCGAGCGCCCGCTCCTCCCCCGGCTCGCCGAAGACGATGGCGAGGAGCGCCGACGCGTCGAGAACAATCCGTTCGGAGGCCACCCGTTCACTCAAACTCGGCCTCCCGCCGCTTCTCGGCGATGAACTCGTCCACCACCGCCATCCCCTCGGGAGCGAGATCCCGCGCCGCCTTCCTGAGCCGCCGCAGCGCCACCCGCGGCGAGATCAGTCGCAGCTCGCCATCCTCCAGCCGCCCCGTCACCCTGCCGTCCGCCCCGAGGTCCATCCCCGCGAGCGCCTCGGCCGGAAGGACCAGCCGCCCCGCCGCATCCACGTTCAGGTGCAGCGCCCGGTCCTCCCGCGGCGCCGACGCTCCGGCGCCGCGCGTGAAGTGGTTCTGATAGGCCTTCTTCCAGTGCGAGTACTGCGTGAAGGCCGTCCCCTCGTTGCCGCCCTCCGCGACGTAGAGATCGGCCACCTCGCGCCCGCCCGGCAGGCTGCCCCGCCGGCGCAGCAGGTCGTCCGCGATCTCCCAGACCCGCGCCGTCGCCGATCCCGGCGACGGCCGCTTCCGCATCGTGACGCGCGACATGTCATCCCCCATATCGAAACATGCCGCAATGTATCATGATATTGGTAAGTTACCAACAAACTTGTCGAACGAGGTAAGCGCCCCTTACTCACCGACCTCACGCCGTCGCCTTCATCAGCTCGCGCCCGATCAGCATCCGGCGGATCTCGCTCGTGCCCGCCCCGATCTCCATCAGCTTCGCGTCGCGCATGATCCGGCTGAGCGGGCTGTCGTTGAGGAACCCGGCGCCGCCCATCGCCTGCACGCCCTGCACCGCCTGCTCCATCGCCTTCTCCGAGGCATAGAGCACGCAGGCGGCCGCGTCCTGCCGCGTCACCTCGCCGCGGTCGCAGGCCTGGGCAACGGCGTAGACATAGGCCCGCGCCGTGTTCATCGTCGTGTACATGTCGGCGACCTTGCCCTGCATCAGCTGGAAATCGCCAATCTTCTGACCGAATTGCCGGCGTTCGTGCATGTAGGGCATCACATGGTCGAGGATCGCGTGCATCAGCCCGACGCCGATCCCGGCGAGGACCACGCGCTCGAAGTCGAGCCCCGACATCAGGACGTTGACACCCTTGCCCTCGACCCCGAGCACGTTCTCGAGCGGCGCCTCGACATCCTCGAACACCAGTTCCGCCGTGTTGGACCCGCGCATCCCGAGCTTGTCGAAATGCGGGCTCGTGGAGAAACCCTTCATCGTCTTCTCGATGATGAAGGCGGTGATCCCCTTCGCCCCGGCCTCCGGGTCGGTCCTGGCGTAGACGACGAGCGTGTCGGCGTCGGGCCCGTTGGTGATCCAGTACTTCGTGCCGTTGAGCACGAAGCGGTCGTTCTTCTTCACCGCCCGCAGCCGCATCGACACGACGTCCGACCCCGACCCGGCCTCGGACATGGCGAGCGCGCCCACCTTCTCGCCGCTGACGAGCCCGGGCAGGTAGCGCGCCTTCTGCTCCGGCGTGCCGTTCAACTTGATCTGATTGACGCAGAGGTTGGAATGCGCCCCGTAGGAGAGCGACACCGAGGCGGAGGCGCGCGCCAGCTCCTCCACCGCGACGACATGGGCGAGGTAACCCATCCCCGCGCCGCCGTATTCCTCCGGCACCGTGATCCCGAGGATGCCGAGCTCGCCCATCTCGCGCCAGAGATCGTTGGGGAAGGCGTTCGCGCGGTCGATCTCCGCCGCAATGGGCGCAACCCGCTCCTGCGCCCAGGAATGGACCAGGTCGCGGAGCGCGTCGACGTCCTCCCCGAGCGGGAACTTCAGGCTGGCGGTGAACATCGGCGATTCCCCCGGGCTTTCCGACTGAAATGAACACACGTTCATTTCAAATGCAAGCGCGACCCGACGGATCTGCGACGGACCGGGCCGGCGTCGTTCATCATGACGCCGGCGGCGCGGCGCGGCCAGCCTTTCCGCGTCTCCGCACCCGGAGCCGGTCCCCGCCTTGCAACGCCGGCCCTGCGCCCTTCCCCGCGCCCGCCGCCCCGCCTATAAGGCGCGCGTCCCACCCGAAGGAGCGCCCCATGCGCGAGGCCGAGTTCCGCCGCGACACCGCCGAGACCGCGATCCGCGTCCGCGTGAACCTCGACGGCACGGGCCGGCGCGAGATCGCCACCGGCATCGGCTTCTTCGACCACATGCTCGACCAGCTCTCCCGCCATTCCCTCATCGACATGGAGATCGAGGCGAAGGGCGACCTGCACATCGACGATCACCACACGGTCGAGGACGTCGGCATCGCGCTCGGCCGCGCCATCGCCCGGGCCCTCGGCGACAAGCGCGGGATCCGCCGCTACGGGTCCTGCCTGCTCGCCATGGACGAGACGCTGGCGCGCGCCGCGCTCGACCTCTCGGGCCGGCCCTTCCTCGTCTGGAACGTCGACTTCCCGACCGAGAAGATCGGAACCTTCGACGTCCAGCTCGTGCGCGAGTTCTTCACGGCGCTCGCCATGAACGGCGCGATCACGCTAAACGTCGCCCGGCTCGACGGGGCGAACAGCCACCACATCGCCGAGGCCTGCTTCAAGGCCGTCGCCCAGGCGCTCCGCGCCGCCGTCGAACCCGACCCGCGCATGGCCGACGCCGTGCCCTCTACCAAGGGGACGCTGGCGGGATGACCACCGTCATCGTCGACTACGCGAGCGGCAACCTGCATTCGGCCGAGAAGAGCTTCCAGCGCATGGCCCGCGAGACGGGGATGGGCGGCCCGGTCGTGGTCTCGGGCGATCCCGAGGCGGTGGCCCGGGCCGAGCGCGTGGTGCTGCCGGGCGTCGGCGCCTTTGCCGACTGCCGCGCCGGCCTGCTCTCCCGCCCCGGCCTCTTCGCGGCGATCGAGGACCGCGTCCTGCGCGCCGGCCGACCCTTCCTCGGCATCTGCGTCGGCATGCAGATGCTGGCGAGCCGCGGGCTCGAACACGGCGAGACCCCGGGCTTCGGCTGGATCGGCGGCGACGTCGTCCGCATCGAACCCGCCGACCCGTCGCTCAAGATCCCGCACATGGGCTGGAACGCGCTCGAGATCCTGCGCGCGCATCCGGTGCTCGACGGCATCGCTTCCGGCGACCACGCCTATTTCGTCCATTCCTACCACCTCGTCGCCGCCGACCCCGCGCGCCTGCTCGCCCGCGCCGACCACGGCGGCCCGGTGACCGCCGCCGTCGCCCGCGACAACGTCGTCGGCACGCAGTTCCACCCGGAAAAAAGCCAGAAGACCGGCCTGCGCCTGATCGCCAACTTCCTCGCCTGGCGCCCCTGACCGCGCGTAGCTGCGAGGAGACGGCGCAACCCGCAGCGCGCCGCGGGCGCGACGCCGCCACGGGCGCGACCTCGACGCGGCGCCAGGGTCCGGCCGGCGGCGGAGCGTTGCCGAACCCTGAAAAAGTGGCAAGCCGGATTCCGGTAGCTGAAGGACAGCCGCATTCCACCCAAATAAAACTACGGTGAAGCACGACCAATTATTTAATCATGGATTGGCGCGATTACGGATCATCGCTTAGCGCGGTTTTTCATTTTATTTCAATTTTCCTCTTATACCAGCGGCGTGAAGCTTTGACTCTGCGAGGGATTCACACGAATGCCGGTTGCTGGTTCACTCCGTTCGCGAGGCGGGGAGGATCGGGATGGCGGTGGAGATCACGCGGACGGAGCTTACGGCGG
>NZ_JAGOID010000061.1 GCF_017995835.1 Amaricoccus sp. | reverse complement strand
GTTCCGGGGCCGTCCTGGCTGCAAAAGCCGCAGAGGCAGGCGTTGGACCAGCCCGAGGGGGTGATGGCGCCGGCGATGACGCGCTGGCCCTCGCGATAGCCCGTGACCGACGAGCCGAGCTTCTCGATGACGCCGACCGGCTCGTGGCCGATGGTGAGGCCCTTCGCCACCGGGTACTCGCCCTTGAGAATATGGACGTCGGTGCCGCAAATCGTCGTCGTGGTGACGCGGATCAGCGCGTCGGACGGGCCGACGTCGGGAATCGGCTTGTCCTCGAGGACGATGCGGTTCTTCTCGACGAAGACGGCGGCTTTCATCTTGCTGGCCAAGGTCATCTCCCGGTCATGCTCACGGAACGCGCCCATTCGCCTCCGTGGCTGCGGCGAGACCATGGCCCAGACGCAGCGTCGCGATGTTGAGCAGGATCAAGGCAGGGACGATTCCCGGACCGCTCGCCCCCGCGTGCTTCCGCCTTTCGCCAAACCGAAACGCCGCCTTTCCTCCTTCTCGCTTGCACCTGGTGGAGGGGATGATGACGACCCCCGTCGCGCGCGCTCGGACGGCGGAGCGCTATGCCCGCATCATCGCCGACGACGACATAGACGCGTTCGTGCCCCAGTCATTCTGGCAAGGCGCCGTCGACGCCCTGGTCGGGCACGTGCGCGAAGGCCGCGTGGCCGATGGCTTCATCGCGGCGATCGAGACCTGCGGCGCCGTGCTCGCCGAGCATTTCCCCAATGCCGACGGCAACCCGAACGAGTTGCCCGACCGCATCTACTTCATCTGAAGGGAGAAGGCCGGTTCCGCGACGACGGCCGTCACGACCTCCACCGCGGCGGCGGCAAGGGCGGCGGCGGCCGCGTCAGGCGGGGGAACGTCGGTGACGAAGACGTCGATCTCGTCGAGCGGGCAGACCGGCACGGCGGCGCGGAGGTCGAACTTCGAGCGGTCGGCCGCGACCATCAGCCGGTCGGCGCGCTCGAGCATCGCCCGGGCCACGCGGGCCTCGTCGAGGTGGAAATCGGCGACGCCGTGCCCGGGGTCGAGCGCGCCGGCCGAGAGGATGGCGAGATCGGCGCGGAACTGCGCCACGAAACCGAGCGCCTCGGGGCCGACCATGGCGCCGAGGTCGGGGCGGAGTTCGCCGCCGGCGAGGTAGATGCGGTGGTCGCCCCGGCCGACCATGGCGCGGGCGATCTCGATCGAGTTGGTGACGACGGTCAGTTCGCGCCGCGCCGCCAGCGCCTCGGCGACAAATACGGTCGTGGAACCGGTGTCGAGCATGACGCTCGCGCCGTCAGGCACGCGCGCACCGACAGCCAGCGCGATCGCCCGCTTGGCGGCGGCGCGCACGCCCATGCGGCGCTGGAACGGCGGCTCGCGCTCGGACAGCGCGACGGCGCCGTGCGCCCGCACGAGCAGACCCTCGTCCACCAGCGGGCGGACATGGCGGCGAATCGTCTCGCCGGAGACGTTGAGGCTGGCGGCCAGCGCCGCGATCGTCGCCCTGCCCTGGCCGCGCACCGCGTCGAGGATCTCGTTCTGCCAGCGGCTCGTCGCCATCGGTTTCTCCGGTCTCTGGTCAAAGACTGCGCAAGCCGGTCGCCAAACGCAACGCAATTGTGGATTTCTGTTGACCTGCCGTTGATTCTGCCCCGACCATGTCCGAGCCAACAGGGGGAGACCTATCCGATGATGCGACGCGCGCTCGCCGCCACCGCGCTCTCGTCCAGCCTTGCCCTCGGCGCCGCGGCCACCGCGCAGGACTCGCCCGACCCGATCAAGCTGACGCTCCACGACTGGACCGGCCAGCTCATCACCACGACGATCATGGGCGAGGTGCTGAAACAGGCCGGCAACAACGTGGACTACGTCCAGGCCGACTATCTCGCGCAGTTCGCGGGGCTCAAGACCGGCGACCTCGACGTGGCCATGGAGATCTGGGAGACCACCGGCCGCGAGGCGATGGACGAGGCGACCGCCACCGGCCAGGTCGAGAACCTCGGCGAGACGGGGATGCAGGCCATCGAGGAATGGTGGTATCCCGCCTACATGGCCGATCTCTGCCCCGGCCTGCCCGCCTGGGAGGCGCTCCTGGAGGACGCCTGCGCCGAGGCGTTCTCCACGCCGGAAACCGCGCCCGACGGCCGCTATCTCGGCGGCCCCGTCACCTGGGGCGGCTTCGACGAGGAACGGATCGAGGCGCTGGACCTGCCGTTCCAGGTCATTCACGCCGGCACCGACGCGGCGCTCTTCGCCGAGCTGGAGAGCGCCTATCAGCGCAAGGCGCCGATCCTGCTCTGGATCTATGCCCCGCACTGGGCGCCGATCAAGTACGCGGGCGAGTGGGTGGCGTTCCCGCCCTACGAACCCGCCTGCTATGCCGACCCGGCCTGGGGCGTGAACCCGGACATGACGCACGACTGCGGCAAGCCCCGCGGGCCGATCTGGAAGGTGGCCTGGTCGGGCGTCAAGGAGAAGTGGCCGGGCGCCTACGAGGCGATCAAGGCGTTCGACGTCTCCAACGAGGAGATGGGCCAGATGATCGCCAAGGTCGATCTCGAAGGCGGCACGGTAGAGGGCGTGGTCGCCGAATGGATGGATGCGAACAAGGATCGCTGGTCCGGCTGGATCGGCAAATGACCAGGGCGGCGTTGGGGGGAGCGCGCCGTTCCGTTGCGGACGCCGTCCCTTGCGGGCGGCGTCCGCCGCGCCCGGTTCGCCGGTTCGCGCGCCGGGATACTCTGCGCGCTCGCGCCTGAGGTCCCGGCCATGCCGGCGACGGAAAAACTCGTCTGCCGCGGGGTGTGGAAGCTGTTCGGGCCGGGCGCGGAGGCGTTCCTCGCCCGAACCCCGTCCCCATCGCGCGAGGCGGTCGCGGCCGCGAGGCTGGTCCCCGCCGTGATCGACGCCTCGCTCTCGGTGGCCGAGGGCGAGTGCTTCGTCATCATGGGCCTGTCCGGGTCGGGCAAGTCGACGCTGGTGCGCTGCCTGTCGCGGCTGGTCGAGCCGAGCGCCGGCGAGATCCGCTTCGAGGGGCGCGACCTGCGCGCGGCGTCGGAGCGGGAGCTGATCGAACTGCGCCGGCACCGGATGGGCATGGTCTTCCAGCATTTCGCGTTGCTGCCGCATCTGAGCGTGCTCGAGAATGTCGCCTTTCCGCTGGCGGTGCAGGGCGTGGCGCGCGCGACGCGCGAGGCGCGGGCGCGGGAGATGATCGCGCTGGTGGGGCTCGAAGGGCGCGAGGGGCGGCTGCCGCGCGAGCTTTCGGGCGGGCAGCAGCAACGGGTCGGAATCGCGCGTTCGCTCGCGGTCGGGCCGGAGCTGTGGTTCCTCGACGAGCCGTTCTCGGCGCTCGATCCGTTGATCCGGCGCGAGATGCAGAACGAGTTCCTGCGGCTGCAATCGCGGCTGCGCAAGACCATCGTCTTCATCACCCACGATTTCGACGAGGCGATCCGGCTGGCCGACCGCATCGCCATCATGCGCGACGGGCGGATCATCCAGACCGGGACGGCGGAGGAACTGATCCTCGCGCCGGCGGATCCGTACGTGGCGGATTTCACCCGGGAGGCGCCGCGGGCCAAGATCCTGTCGGCGCGCGCGATCATGCGGCCGCCGACCGACGCGCCGGTGGCGGGGACGATCGAGGCCGGGCGGCGGGTCGCCGATTTCGCCGCCGAGATCGAGGCGGCGGGAGCGCCCTTCGCGGTGGTGGAGAACGGCAGGCCGATCGGCGCGGTGGGGCGCGCGGAGGTGATGGCGGTGCTGCTCGGCCGGCCGCCGGAGGGGCGCGCATGATCGCCGCGACGCTTGCGGCGCCGGCAAGCGGACCGGGGCGGCGCTCGTCGTGGCTTCTGGCCTGGCTCGTCGTGCTGGCGGTCACGATCGGGTTCTCGCACCTGCCGCGCGGGACGCTCGACGGGCTGTGGGAGGAGGTGCCGCGGGGCATGCAGATCCCGGTCGCGCGCTGGATCTCGGCGGCGACGGCCTGGCTGGTCGACGACGCGCGCATCGGCCCCGTGGCGTTTCGCGACGTGACGCGCGGGTTGGCGGCCCTGCTCGAGGCGCCGCTGCGGGCCGCCTCGTCGCTCCTCGCCACCGGGCTGATGCGCGGCGAGGGCTCGGCCGCGGTGCGTCTCTTGCCGCCGCTGCCCTGGCTCGGGGTGGTCGGCGCCGGCGCGCTGCTCGGGCTCCATGCCGGGGGCGCGCGGCTCGCGGCGCTGATGGCGGCCTGCCTCGGCTATCTCGCCGTCTTCGGACAGTGGCAGAGCGCGATGACGACGCTCGCCTCCATCGCGATCGCCGTGCCGCTCGGGGTGGCGGGCGGGCTCTTGCTCGGCATCGCCGCCTATCGCAGCCGACGCTTCGAGGCGGCGCTGTCGCCCGTCCTCGACGCCATGCAGACGGCGCCGGTCTTCGCCTATCTGCTGCCGATCCTCGTCCTCTTCGGCTTCGGCCCGGCGGCGGCGCTGATCGCCACGGTGATCTACGCGATGCCGCCGATGGTGCGGGTGACGCAGCTGGCGCTGCGCGGGGTGTCGCCCGAGATCGTCGAATACGGGCGCATGGCCGGCGCGACGCCGCGCCAGCTCGTCTGGCGGGTGATGGTGCCCTCGGCGCGGGCGCCGCTGATGGTGGGCGTGAACCAGGTGATCATGCTGTCGCTCAACATGGTCATCATCGCCTCGATGATCGGCGCCGGCGGACTCGGCTACGACGTGCTGACCTCGCTCCGGCGGCTGGACATCGGCGGCGGGCTCGAGGCCGGGGTGGCGATCGTCGTCCTCGCCGTGGCGCTCGACCGGCTGAGCCAGGCCTATGCGGCGCGCGCCGGGCACGGGCTGCCGCGCTCGCGGCTGCCGCTGGCGGCGCTCGCCGCCGCGGTCGCGGCCTGGGGGCTCGCGTTCCTCGTCCCGGCCGTGGCGGTCTATCCGGAGGGCTGGCAGGTCTCGACCTCCGACTTCTGGGCGGGCGCGATCGAGTGGCTGAACGTGAACTATTTCGACACGTTCGAGGCGATCAAGACCGCGGTGCTGACCAATCTCCTCCTGCCCGTGCGCCGCGTGCTCGTCGCCGTTCCGTGGTGGTGGGGAACCTTCGTGATCGCGCTCGCCATGTGGCGGATCGGCGGGTCGCGCCGCGCCGGCATCGCCGCGGGGTTCGCGCTCTTCGTCGCCTTCACCGGCTACTGGGCGCCGGCGATGGTCTCGATCTACCTGGTCGGCGTCTCGGTGCTGATCGCCGCCGCCATCGGCGTGCCGGTCGGGATCGCCTCCGGCCTGTCGCCGCGGGTCTGGGCCTGGGTGCAGCCGGCGATCGACACCCTCCAGACGCTGCCCTCGTTCGTCTACCTGATCCCGGTCGTCATGCTGTTCCGGGTCGGCGAGTTCACCGCGCTGATCGCCATCGTGCTCTACGCCGTCGCGCCGGCGATCCGCTACACGGCGCTCGGCGTGCGCGAGGTCGATCCCGCACTGATCGAGGCGGCGACGGCGATGGGCACGACGCCGGCGCAGCGGGTGCTGCGGGTGCGTCTGCCGCTGGCCGCGCCGGAAGTCCTGCTCGGGCTAAGCCAGACCGTGCTCCTCGCCGTGTCTATGCTGGTCATCACCGCGCTCGTCGGCACACGCGACCTGGGGCAGGAGGTCTACATCGCGCTGACCAAGGCCGACGTCGGCCGCGGCCTCGTCGCCGGCGCCTGCATCGCCATGCTGGCGATGCTCGCCGACCGGATGCTGACGCAAGGCGCGGCGCGGCTGCGCCGGCGGCTGGGGCTCGCGCCATGAACCGCGCGGCGACCCGCGCCGCGGAAGCGCGCCGGCTGGCCGAAGGGCTGCCGATCTGGTCGGGTCCGGTCACGGCCGAGCCGCTCGCGGGGGGCATGACCAACCTCAACTTCACCGTCACCGACGCGGGCCGTCGCTACGTCGTCCGGGTCGGCGGCGACATCCCCGAGCACGGCGTCTTGCGGGCTGCCGAACTCGCCGCCTCGCGCGCCGCCCATGCCGCCGGGCTCGCGCCGGCGGTGCGCCACGCCGGGCCCGGGGTGCTCGTGGTGGACTGGATCGACGGCCGCCCGCTCGATGCGACCGACGTCCGCGCGCCCGCGAACCTCGATCGGCTGGCCGATCTCCTGCGCCGCGTCCACCACGAGACGCCGCGGCATTTCCGCGGTCCCACCCCGATCTTCTGGGTGTTCCAGGTGATCCGCGACTACGCCGCCACGCTGACGGAGACCGGCGGCCCCCACGCCGGGCGGGTCGCCGGCTTCGCCGCCCGGGCGGCGGCGCTCGAGGAAGCCGTGGGACCGGTCCGCATCGTCTTCGGGCACAACGACCTCCTTCCGGCCAACATCCTCGACGACGGCGACCGGCTCTGGCTGGTCGACTGGGAGTACGCGGCCTTCAACTCGCCGCTCTTCGATCTCGGCGGGCTCGCCTCCAACGCCGGAATGGACGCGGCCGGACGCGCAGCCCTCCTCGAGGCCTATTTCCGCGCCGCGCCCGATCCGGGCCTTGCCCGCGCCTTCGACGCCATGACCGCCGCCTCGCTCCTGCGCGAGACCATGTGGAGCATGGTCTCCGAGGCGCACTCCGGCCTCGACTTCGACTATGCCGCCTACACCGCCGAGAACCTCGCCCGCTTCGAGGCGGCCTGGGCGGTCTTCCGGGAGAGCCATGTGCCATGACCGAGCTTCCGACGTCGGCAAGGATCGTCGTGGTGGGCGGCGGCATCGTGGGAACCTCGACGGCCTACCACCTCGCGGCGATGGGCCAGGAGACGCTGCTGCTGGAGCGCCACCGGCTCTCCTCCGGGTCGAGCTGGCACGCCGCCGGTCTGGTCGGCCAGTTGCGCTCCAACGCCAACATCACCCAGCTCCTCGGCTATTCCGTCGATCTCTACGGCCGGCTGGAGGCCGAAACCGGGCTCGCGACCGGCTGGAAGATGAACGGCGGCCTGCGGCTCGCCTGCACGCCGGAGCGATGGACCGAGGTCCGCCGGCAGGCGACCATGGCGCGGTCCTTCGGGCTCGAGATGCAGCTCCTGACCCCGCGCGAGGCGCAGGAACTGTGGCCGCTGATGACGATCGACGACGTGATCGGCGCGGCGTTCCTGCCGACCGACGGCCAGGCCTCGCCCTCCGACATCGTGCAGGCGCTGGCCCGCGGCGCCCGGATGGCCGGCGCGACCATCCGCGAGGGCGTCGCCGTCACCGGCATCCGCGTCGAGAAGGGCCGGGTCCGCGGGATCATGACCAGCGCCGGGCCGGTCGCCTGCGAGAAGCTGGTCCTGTGCTGCGGCCAGTGGACGCGCGAGCTTGCCGCCAACGTCGGCGTCAACGTCCCCCTCGTCAGCGTCCAGCACCAGTACCTGATCACCGAGCCGGTCCCCGGCGTCACCGCCGGCCTGCCGACCCTGCGCGACCCCGACCGGCTCACCTACTGGAAGGAGGAGGTCGGCGGGCTCACGATGGGCGGCTACGAGCCGAACCCGAAGCCCTGGGCCGAGGGCGGCGTGCCCGAGAACTTCGCCTTCCAGCTCCTGCCGAACGACCTCGAGCATTTCGAGCCGACAATGGCCCGTGCCCTCGGCCGGGTGCCGGCGCTGGAGACCGCGGGGATAAAGTCCTTCATCAACGGCCCCGAGAGCTTCACCCCCGACGGCAACTTCATCCTCGGGCCGGCCCCGGAGGTGGCGGGGCTCTACGTCGGCGCCGGCTTCAATGCCTTCGGCATCGCCTCGGGCGGCGGCGCGGGCATGGCGCTCGCCGAATGGACGGCGAACGGCGCGCCGCCCTATGACCTCTGGCCGGTCGACATCCGCCGCTTCGGCCGTAACATGCTGTCGACGCGCGCGGTTCGGGAGCGGACGCTCGAAGCCTGCGCCCGCCACTACGCCATGGCCTGGCCGCACGAGGAATACTTCGCCGCCCGTCCCGCCCGGCGCTCGCCGCTCTACGACCGGCTGAAGGCGCGCGGCGCGGTTTTCGGGGAGAAGCTCGGCTGGGAGCGGCCGAACTGGTTCGCCGCCCCGGGCGAGCCGGCCGAGGACGTGCCTACCTTCGGGCGGCCGAACTGGTTCGACGCGGTGGCGCGCGAACACCGCGCCTGTCGCGAGGCGGCGGCAGTGTTCGACCAGACCTCGTTCGCCAAGCTCCTCGTCACCGGGAGGCACGCCGAGGCGGCGCTCTCGTGGATCTGCGCGAACGACGTGATCCGGCCGCCCGGGAGCCTCGTCTATACCCAGATGCTGAACGCCCGCGGCGGGGTCGAGTGCGACCTGACGCTGGCGCGGCTCGACGAGGAGACGTTCTACATCGTCACCGGCACCGGCTTCGCGACCCACGATTTCGACTGGATCCGGCGCAACGTGCCGCCGGGGCTCGACGTGCGGCTGCACGACGCGACCTCGCAGAACGCGGTCCTGTCGCTGATGGGGCCGCGGGCCCGCGACATCCTCGCGCCTCTGGCCGAGGAGGACGTCTCGAACGCGGCATTTCCGTTCGGGACCTGCCGGCGGCTCCGCGTCGCCGGGGCCCCGGTGCTGGCGCTGCGGATCACCTATGTGGGCGAGCTCGGCTGGGAGCTGCATGTGCCGGTCGAATTCGCCGCGACGGTCCATGACGCGCTCATGCAGGCCGGCGCGCCCCTCGGGCTTCGCGACGCCGGCTATCGCGCCATCGAATCGCTGCGGCTCGAGAAGGGCTACCGCGCCTGGGGGTCGGACATCGGGCCGGACCATTCCCCGCTGGTCGCCGGCCTCGGCTTCGCGGTGAAGCTGCGCAAGAACGTGCCCTTCCTCGGCCGCGAGGCGCTGGAGGCGCAGCGCGACGGACGGCTGCCGCGACTCCTCGCCGGGTTCGCCGTCGCCGATCCCGCGGTGGTCCTGCTCGGCCGCGAGACGATCTACCGCGACGGCAAGCGCGTCGGCTGGCTGTCGAGCGGCGGCTTCGGCCACACGATCGGCCGCCCGATCGGGTACGGCTACGTGCGCGACCCCGAGAACGGCGTCGACGCCGGCCACGTCCTTTCCGGCCGATACGAGCTCGAGGTGGCGACCGAACGCGTGCCGGCGGAGGTGTTCCTCCGCCCGCCCTGGGATCCCGACGGCGCCCGCATCCGCGCCTGAGCCCCATACGGCGACACCTCATACCGGCGGACTCATGAGACGACTCGCGGACCTGTTTTGACGTTTGACATTTTTATCGTTTTTATTCAGGTAGTTACCCGTCTATCACGCGTGTTAGCCCGTGTTGCGCCGGGTGGCTTGGCGGACTCGCCGGTATCATTGTCAGGCCCGCGCCGCGGGACCGCGCCGGCCGCCGGGCTTGCCGCGCGCGGGGGGCTGGCGTATCCGCGGGGCTCCGGCCGGCTCTCTCGGCCCTTGCCCCGAGCCGAGCCGAGCCGCGCCATGCCCGCCCCCTTCCAGCCCGACACCGCGCGCCGGGCCCAACGCCTCGGCATCGCCATCGCGTTCCTCGGAATGCTGATGTTCGCGCTGAACGACGTGATGGGGAAATGGCTCGTCGCCACCTATTCCGTCGGACAGGTGCTGCTGCTGCGCAGCGTCGCGGCGCTCGTCGTGCTCGCGCCCGTCCTCTGGACCCGCCGCGTGCGGCTCTGGCCGCTGGAACGCCCGTGGATGCAACTGCTGCGCGCCGCCGCCTCCACCCTCGAGGTCTGGTGCTTCTACTACGCGGTCAGCTCGCTGCCGCTCGCCGACGTGATGACCTACTGGCTCGCCGGCCCGATCTATGTCGCCGCCGCCTCGCCCCTCGTCCTCGGCGAGCGGATCGGCCCCTGGCGCTGGGGCGCCATCCTCGTCGGCTTCGCCGGCGTCGTCGTGGCGCTCCGTCCGGGCGCGCAGACGCTCGACCCTGCCGTCCTCGTCTCGCTCTTCGGCTCGACGATGTTCGCCGTCATGGTCCTCGGCGCCCGGATGCTGCGCGCCACCCCGGACGGCGCGCTGGTGTTCTGGCAGATCGCCGGGGCGCTCGTCGCCGGCCTGGCCACCGCCTGGCACGGATGGACGCCGCCGACGGTCCGCGACGTCGGCCTGCTCTCGCTCCTCGGCGTCGTCGCCATGGGGGCGCACCTGCTGATCGCGCGATCGCTCAAGCTCGCCGACGCGGGGACCATCGCGCCGATGGAATACACGCTCCTCCTCTGGGCGATCCTGTTCGGATGGGTGTTCTTCTCCGACGTGCCGGAGCCCGTGACGCTCGTCGGGGCCGCGCTCATCACCGCCTCCGGCCTCGGGATCTGGCTCCGCGAGAGCCAGGCCGCCCCGGCCCGGCGCAGGCGCAGGCGCCCGCCTGACGACGGGGTTGACCCGGACCCCGGCGGCGGCTCCCATGGGCGGCCGGCCGCAAGGCCTCTGAGGGGAGAACGGCCATGATTCGCAATCTCGTCGCGGCCGCGCTGGTCGCCTGCGCCGCGCTTGCGCCCGCCACGGCGCAGGAGAAGAACGACGCCTTCGACTTCGCGGGCGACGTGTACCGCGCCGGGAGCACGGCGAGCTTCGCGGGACCGCAGGCGCACGACGCCTTCCTCGCCGGCGAGCGCGTCGACCTCTCGGGGCCGATCACCGGCTCCGCCCATCTCGCCGGCCGCCGCGTGGAGATCACCGGCGCGATCGGCGGCGATCTCTATGCCTTCGGAGCCGACGTGCGGCTCGCGGCGCCGGTCGCCGGCGCAGCCGCAATCGCCGGCTACGACGTCGGGGTAGAAGGCGCAGTCGGCGGCAACTTGCGCGCCGCCGGCAGGAGCGTCGAGGTCATGGCCCCGGTCGGCGGCGGCGCGCTGCTGACCGGCGGGCGGGTCGAACTCGCCGCCGCGGTCACCGGCGACGCCATGATCACCGCCGACGAGATCGTCTTCGGCGAGGGCGCGCGCGTCGACGGCAGGCTCACCCTCGTCCAGGAGGCCGGCCACGAGGTCGAGGTGCCCGCCTCGGTCGCGCCGCCCGAGCGGATCGAGCGGCAGGTGGCAACCGGCCACGGCATGGTCGGCATGGCGGGCCCGGGCTGGTTCGCGATCATCGCCGGGCTGCTTCTCGGCGTCGTCGTGCTCGCCATCCTCGCGATGCTCGTGCCGACCATCGCGCCCCGCCGGACCGAGCGGCTGCGGCTGATCGCCGGCGAGGCCCCGTTCCGAACCCTCGGGATCGGCTTCCTCGCGCTCTCGGCGCTGCTCGGCTCCGCGGTCCTGCTCGCCGTGACGCTGATCGGCATCGTCGTCGCCCCGGTGGCGCTCCTCCTCGCCGCGATCCTCGGCGCGCTCGGCTACATCGTGGCTGTCTACCTGCTCGGGGCCTGGATGCTGACGCGGGCGGGCGCGCTCGAGCCCGACACCTTCCCGGAATACGCGCTGGCCGGGGTGGTCGGCGCCGTCGTCGCGACGCTGCTTTCGCTCCTGCCTCTCGTCGGCTGGTTCGTGATGCTGGCGCTCACGCTGATCGGCGCCGGCGCCATCGCCATCTCCGTCATCCGCCCGCGGGACGAGTTCGCGCGCTGAGGCCGCCCGCTTCGCTCGGGCGCCTTCCAGGGGCCCGAGCGCCGGCGACTTAACCAATCGCGGTCGCCGGCTTTGACTCGGCCGCTCAATACTCGCAAAAGTCGAGGCGAACTTTCCGGAGCCCCGCGCTTGCGCTCCGGAAAGGGGGTGGCGGACATTGTATAGTATCGAGTGGGGGTGTGTGCGCATGACGAGATTCGTCGCACTGGAGGAGCCTGTGACCGAAGGGGCCGCAGTCTCCGAGATCGGCCGGGCATTCCGGTCCTTCGATCAGGCAGGGATGCACGAAATCCTTCGCCGCGCGCGTGCCGAAGAGCCTGTCTTCTTCGCGCCCGACATCGGTTACTACGTGGTGACCCGGCGCGCCGACGTGCTGGCCGTGTTCAGGGACCACCAGCGCTTCTCGGCGTCGATCGCGCTCAACCCGATGCGGCCGCTGCCGCCGGAGGTGTGCAACTTCCTGCGCGAGGGCCGCTTCACCCACCAGCAGATCCAGGCCAACGCCGACCAACCGGTCCACACCCGGGTGCGCGCCGCGGCGGCGCAGTTCCTCAACATGCGCCGCTTCCTGGGCATGGAGACGCAGGTACGGGCGCTGGTCGAGGAATACGCCGACCGGCTCGAGGGGGCGGAGACCGCCGACCTCGTCGCCGACATGACCTACGAACTGCCGATCCGGGCGATCCTGCTGCTGCTCGGCATCCCGGCCGAGGACGCGCCGCAGATCAAGCGCTGGGCCGACAAGCGGCTGCTCTTCACCTTCGGCGACCTGACCGCCGAGGAACAGATGGACGCCGCCCGCGACATGCTCGCCTACTGGCACTACTGCCGCGAGCTGGTCGCGGACCGCGTGCTGCATCCGGGCGAGGACTACGCCTCGGCGATGCTCGCCATCCGCGGCGGCGACGATGCTGTGCTGACGCTGAACGAGATCACCGGCCTCGTTTTCGGCATCCTGCTCGCCGGTCACGAGACGACGACCAACGCCTCGACCAACCTGATCCATGCGCTGCTGTCGCATCCGGCGGAATGGGCGCGCGTCGTCGCCGACCCGTCGCTCGTCGCGAACGCCGTCGAGGAGGGGCTGCGCTTCGCCTCCTCGGTGGTGAGCTGGCGGCGCATCGCGAAGGAGGATGTCGAGATCGGCGGGGTGACGATCCCCGCGGGCGGCCATGTGTTGCTGTCGCTCGCCTCGGCGAACCGGGACGAAGCCGATTTCGCCAACGCCGACCGCCTCGACATCGGCAGGGCGAACGCGCGGCAGCACGCCTCCTTCGGCTACGGCATCCATGTCTGCATCGGCGCGCCGCTGGCGCGGTTGCAGCTTCGGCTGATCCTCGAGGTTCTGGCGCGGCGCTTCCCGGCGATGGAGCTTGCGCCGGGGCAGGATCTAGAGTGGCTGCGCACGCTCTGCTTCCGCGGCCCGCGCAGCCTGATCGTCGCGCCGAACGGCCGCGCGGGCGCCGCCACGCTAGCGGCGTAGCCCGGTTCGGCCGGCCTCCCGTCCGGAGGAGGCTCGCTCCGTGAAATGGCGCGCGCCTGCCTCTGGCGACCGGACCGCCGCCCCCCTATACTGGCCTCCCCGCCCCGCCGAGGACGCCCGATGAGCCCAGCCCCACCCGACGAGGCGCCCGATCCGGCCCGGATCGCCTGGATCGCCGCCGACTGGGGCACGTCGAACCTTCGCGCCTGGGCGATGGACGCACACGGCCTCCCGCTCGCGGAGGCCGGGTCCGGCGCCGGCATGGGCGGCCTCGCCCGCGACGGCTTCGAGCCCGCGCTCGTCGCGCTGGTCGCGCCCTGGCTGGCGGCGGACCGCCGCACGGACGTCCTCGCCTGCGGCATGGTCGGGGCGCGCCAGGGCTGGATCGAGGCGCCCTACGCGACCGTGCCCTGCGCCCCGACGGGCCCGGCGGTCGAGGCCCCCGCGACCGACCCGCGGCTGCGCGTGCGCATCCTGCCGGGGTTGCGCCAGGACGGGGCCTGGGACGTCATGCGCGGCGAGGAGACCCAGATCGCCGGGCTGATCGCCGACGATCCCGGGTTCGACGGCGTCGCCTGCCTGCCGGGCACCCACACCAAATGGGCCCATGTCTCCGCCGGCGAGGTGGTGTCCTTCGCCTCCTTCATGACCGGCGAGCTTTTCGCGCTCGTCTCGACGGCCTCGGTCCTGCGCCATTCGGTTGCGACCGAGGGCTGGTCGGCGCCCGATTTCGCCGAGGCGGTCGAAGAGACGCTAGCCCGGCCGGAGCGCCTCGCCGGCCGGCTGTTCGGCATCCGCGCCGAGGGCCTGCTCGCCGGACTAGCCCCCGAGCGAGCCCGAGCGCGCCTGTCGGGGCTTCTGATCGGCGCCGAACTCGCCGCCGCCCGGCCCTACTGGCTCGGCCGCGACGTGGTGCTCGTCGGCGCCCCGGCGCTCGCCCGCGCCTACCGGGAGGCGCTGGCGCTGGCCGGCGTCGCCGCGCGCGAGGCGGACGCGGCCGCAATGACCCGCGCCGGCCTCGCCGCCGCGTGGACCCGTCTCGCCAACACAGAAAGGCGCCCCGCATGAGCCGCAGCCTGATCGCCATCCTCCGCGGCCTCGAGCCCGAACGCGCCGTCGAGATCGGCGAGATCCTGGTCGACGCCGGCATCGACTGGATCGAGGTCCCCCTCAACTCGCCCGAGCCGCTCGTCAGCATCGCGGCGATGCAGTCGGCTCTCGGCGCCCGCGCCCACATCGGGGCGGGCACGGTGCTGACGACGGCCGAGGTCGACGCCGTGGCCGGCACGGGCGCGACCTTCATCGTCGCGCCCAACTGCGACCCGCGGGTGATCGGCTGGGCGAAGGGGCTCGGCCTCGGGGCCTTTCCCGGCGTCTTCACCCCCAGCGAGTGCTTCACGGCCCTCGAGGCGGGCGCGGACGCGCTGAAGGTCTTTCCCGCCGGCCTGATGGGCACGGCCGGGTTCAAGGCGATCCGGACCGTCCTGCCGCGAGCGACCCGCGTCTTCGCTGTGGGCGGCGTCGGCCCGTCCGACTTCGCAAGCTGGCGCGACGCCGGCGCCGACGGCTTCGGCCTCGGCGGCTCGCTGTTCCAGCCGGGCTGGCCAACCGCGCGCATCGCCGAGGCGGCCCACGCCAGCGTCCGCGCGTGGGACGACGTCTACGGCCCCCTCCAGGAGTGACCGGCCGCGGTGGCGGCGCGGATCGCCGCCTCAGCGCATGAGGCCAACGGCCCCGAGCGCCGGGCTCGTGCCGGAGCCTTGTCGAATCCTGAAAAAGCGGCAAGCCGCATTCCAGCCCGATTCCAGCCGCGTTCCAGCCAGATAAAATCCTGCCGTTTCAGCCGCTTGCCCCGCCCCACCCCGGGCAAGCGGCCTTCGCGCCGTCCTGCCCACGGCCGCGGGTCGCGAGGTCGTTGGTATGCGTCGTCCCTCACCCCCCGCGCGCGAAGCGCAGGCGCGAGCGCTCCCGGGCACGGGCGGCCTCGACCTCGCGGTCCCGGGGCGGCGCGGCGGTGGTCAGCCCGGCGAGGAGTCGCCGCGAGGCGCCGGCCACCTCGTCGACCGCTCGGGCGAAGGCGACCTCGTTGGCGCGCGACGGAGCGGAGAACCCGCTGATCTTGCGAACGAACTGCACGGCGGCCGCGCGGATCTCGTCGTCGGTCGCCGGCGGCTCGAAATTGTGGAGCGGGCGGATGTTGCGGCACATGACGGCGCCTCCTCGATCTCTGCCATCAAGATGGGCCCGCGCCCGTCCCCTGTCGAGCCGCAGGCGCTCCCGGCCGGGTCTGATCCCGGCGGCCCCGAGCCGCCTTCAGCCCCCGGACCAGGCTTCGAGCCGGCGCAGCGCCTCGGCGATGTCCGCCGTCGGCCCGGCATAGGAGAAGCGCAGCGTCCGACGCCCGCGCTCCGGGTCGAAATCGAGCCCCGGCGTCGCGGCCACCCCCGCCTCGAGCAGGAGCCGCCGCGCCAGCGCGGAGCTGTCGTCGGTCAGTTCGGAGACGTCGGCATAGATGTAGAACGCCCCGTCCGGCGGCGCGAAGTGCGGGAACCCCGCCCGGCCCAGCCCCGCGACGAGAAGCTCCCGGTTGGCGCGGTAGACCTCGACATTGGCCTCGAGCTCGTCGGTCGCGTCGAGGGCGGCGAGCGCCGCGACCTGGCTGACGTGGGGCGGGCAGATGAACAGGTTCTGCGCCAGTCGCTCGACCCGGCGCACGTGGTCCTCCGGCACCACCAGCCAGCCCAGCCGCCACCCGGTCATCGAGAAGTACTTGGAGAAGGAGTTGACGACATAGACGTCGTCGTCGATCTCGAGCGCCGAGACCGCCCGCCCCCCGTACTGGATGCCGTGGTAGATCTCGTCCGAGACGAACGCGATCCCCCGCTCCCGCGCCGTCCCGATCAGCGCCCCGAGCGCCGCGCGGTCGAGCATGGAGCCGGTCGGATTGGCCGGGCTCGCCACCAGCAGGCCCGCAAGCCCGTCCGGCAGCGTCGCCGGCGTCGGCTGGAAGCGGTCCTCCTCCCGCGCCGCGAGGCCGACGGGCTCGACGTCGAGGGCGCGCATGATGTTTCGGTAGCTCGGATAGCCGGGCTCGGCGATCGCCACCCGGTCGCCGGCGTCGAAGAGGCTGGTGAAGGCGAGCACGAACCCCGCCGAGGAGCCCGCCGTCACCACGACCCGCGCCGGGTCGAGGTCGATCCCGTACCAGTCGCGGTAGAGCCGCGCGATCCGGGCCCGCAACTGCGGCAGGCCCAGCGCCACCGTGTAGCCGAGCGGATCGGACGCCATCGCCCGCGCCAGCGCCTCGCGCGCGGCGCGCGGGGCCGGCGTGCCCGGCTGGCCCACCTCCATGTGGATCACCGACCGCCCGCGCGCCTCCTCGCGGCGGGCCGCCTCCATGACGTCCATGACGATGAACGCGTCGACGTCGCCCCGGCGCGAGACCCTAACCATCGGCCCGCCACCGGCCTGTCGTCGCACCCGTCTCTCCGCCCGTCATCCCGATCCTCGTCGGTCCATCACAATGAGGGGATCGTCCCCGCGCCGCCTTGAGTTCCGCGGCGCGTCCCTCCAATCTCGCGCCATCATTGAGGCAGACGGCGCGAAGGCGCAACCCGAGGGAAGACCGAACTGGCGCCCGCACGCATCCTTGTCGCCGCCCTTCTCGCGGCGGTCGTCGCCTTCGCGGCGCCGGCCGCGACGGCGCAGTCGCTGGTCCGGGACGCCGAGATCGAGGCGACGCTGAAGCGCCTCGCCGCGCCGATGCTGCGCGCCGCGGGCCTTGGCCCGGGCAGCGTGCACATCTACATCCTCAATGATCGCGAGCCGAACGCCTTCGTCGCCGGAGGCTCGAACCTCTTCATCAACACCGGCCTCGTCACCCGGCTCAAGACCGTCGACCAGCTCCGCGCCGTCATGGCGCACGAGATCGGCCACATCGCCGGCGGCCACCTGACGCGCCGCGACCAGGCGCTCGGCGGCGCCCGCGGCATCGCCGCGATCGGCGCTGCGGCGGCGGTGGCGGCGGCGCTCGCCGGTGCGCCGGAGGCCAGCCTCGCCGTCGCCGCGAGCAGCCAGAACGCGGCGCTCCGCTCGGCGCTCGCCCACAGCCGCGCCGAGGAGGCGGCCGCCGACCAGGCGGGGCTGCGCTATCTCGCGGCCGCGGGCGGCGACCCGGAGGCCACGCTCGAGGTGCTGCGCCTGTTCCGCGGCCAGGAGGCGCTGCTCTCCTCCAGCCAGGACGCCTACACGCTCACGCATCCGCTCTGGTCCGAGCGCATCGCGCTCCTCGAGGACCGGATCGCGAAGATGCCGGACCCGCCGCCGACCGACCCGGCGGACGCCTACTGGCACGGCCGGATGGTGGCGAAGTTCAAGGGTTTCCTCAACACGCCCGGGCAGACGCTCAAATCCTACCCGGCTTCCGACACGTCGGAGGCGGCGACGCTCGCCCGTTCGGTGGCCTATCACCGCGAGCCGAGCCTGAAGCGCGCGCTCGCCAGCATCGACGCGCTGATCGCCGCCCGACCCGACGACCCCTATTATCACGAGCTCAAGGGCCAGTTCCTGCTCGAGGCCGGCCAGGCGAGCGCCGCCGCGCAGGAGTACCGCCGCGCCGTGGCGCTGGCGCCGAGGGATTCGCTGATCCTCGGCGGGCTCGGCCGCGCGCTCCTCAACGTCGGCGATCCGTCCGCGACGCGCGAGGCGGCCGAGATCCTGCGCCGCGCCGAGGCGGCCGACCGCGCCAACCCCGACGTGCTGCGCGACCTCGCGCTTGCCGAGGCGCGTCTCGGCAACGAGGGTCAGGCGGCGCTCGCGACCTCGGAGCGCTTCGCCATCGAGGGCCGCTTCAACGATGCGATCCGCTTCGCCACGCGCGCGAGCCGGATGCTGCCGGAGGGCTCGCCCGGCTGGAACCGCGCCCAGGACGTGATCACCATGGCGACGCGCGCCGCCCGATGACCGACCGGCGGCGCGCAGCCCGCGCCGCAACCGCATGCCGCGGCGCCCACGCCGCAGACCAAAAAGCCGGCGCCCGCCGCCGCCAACCGAAGATCGCGCGCATCGCGCCAGAACCAGGGAACCTTCATGTCGACCCGCCGCCTCGCCCTCCCCGCCCTCCTGCTCACCGCCTGCCTGCCCGGATCGGGCTGGGCCGAGATGACCTCGGACGAGCGCGCCGAATTCCGCGCCGAGGTGCGGGCCTATCTCCTCGAGAACCCGGACGTCCTCAACGAGATGGTCGCCCTCCTCGACGCCCGCGAGCGCGAAACGGCGGCGGCGCGCGACGACCAGATCATCGCCGAGAAGGCGGCCGAGATCTTCGACGACGGCTTCTCCTTCGTGCGCGGCGCGCCCGACGGCGACGTCACCATCGTCGCCTTCCTCGACTACCAGTGCGGCTACTGCAAGCGCGCGCACCCGGAGGTGCTTGACCTCCTCGCCGGCGACCCCGGCATCCGGCTGGTGGTCAAGGAGCTGCCGATCCTCGGGCCCGTGTCCGAATACGCCTCCCGCGCCGCGATCTCGACGCTGATCGTCGCCGGGCCCGAAGCCTATGGCGCGCTCAACGACCGGCTGCTGCGCGTGAAGGGCCAGCTGACCGAGGAACTGATCGACGCCGCGGTGGCGAAGTCCGGCGCCGACGCGGAGGCCGTCCGCGCCGGCATGGACGCGCCCGAGGTCACCCGCCGCATCGAGGCGACCCGCGCCATCGCGGGCGATCTCGCCATCCAGGGCACGCCGAGCTTCGTCTTCGGCAACCGCATGGTCCGCGGCTATGCGCCCCTCGCCGCCATGCGCGAGATGGTCGCCGAGGTCCGCGCCGACGGCTGATCCGGCCAGCGGCCCGTCCGTATGGAAAGGACGGCGGCGCCGGGCCGGCGCCACGTCGGGAGCGGCGGCGCGATTTCCGCCTTTCCAAGCCCCGGACTTGCCGTGTATGCAGAGGGCCCGCCGCGGGCCCACCCGCGCAGGGGCGAAAAGCGTCGGGGCGCATCATGAACAAGCGGCCGCACGAGTCGGATGTCGACTTCATCAAGGCCTTGGCGGAGTTGATCCGCGAAAACGACCTCACCGAGATCGAGGTCAAGCGCGAGTTCGGCGAGGACGACGCGCTGACCGTGCGCGTCGCCCGCCAGCCGGTCGCGCTCGCCGCGGCGCCGGCCCAGGTCCATTACGCGCCGGCCCCGGCCCATCCGGCCGCCGGCCCTGCCGCGCCTGCTCCCGCCGCCGCTGCTGCCGGCGGCGACCCGGCCGACGATCCCGGCGTGGTGAAGTCGCCGATGGTCGGCACCGCCTACCTTCAGGCCGAGCCCACGGCCCCGCCCTTCGTCAAGATCGGCGACGCGGTGGCGGAAGGCCAGACCATCCTGATCATCGAGGCGATGAAGACGATGAACCAGATCCCGGCGCCCCGCGCCGGACGGGTGAAGCGCATCCTGGTCGACGACGGGTCGCCGGTCGAGTTCGGCGCGCCGCTCATCATCCTGGAATGAGCCCCGCCAGAGGGGAGGCCCCGATGTTCAAGAAGGTCCTGATCGCAAATCGCGGCGAGATCGCGCTGCGCGTGCACCGGGCCTGCAAGGAGATGGGCATCTCCACGGTCGCCATC
>NZ_JAGOID010000153.1 GCF_017995835.1 Amaricoccus sp. | reverse complement strand
TGCCCTCCGGCGCTTTGCGCCACTTGCCTCAGAGTTTGCAAACGCTTGCGAGCGTCCGTTTAATTTTGCGTTAAGCTAGCACGCCAAACACCCGTCGAAAACACCTTTGTCAGAGCGTGCGCGCATCGACGGCCGGGCGTGGCTTGCCGGTCGCAAGCGATTTTTTTGCCGCACCGCAGCATGACGCCTTGACGCAGTGCAGCATGGGCCCTATCTAGCCGCCATGCCCACCACGAACCATACTAGGAGAACGCCAATGACCACCGCCGCCCGCGCCAAGTCCGCCCCGGCCCCCGTCGAAACCGCCACCGCCGTCTTCCAGGAAGCGACCGCCAAGGTCGAGTCGCTGGTCGTCGAGTCGCAGAAGAACCTCACCGAGCAGTTCGAGAAGTTCTCGAAGGGCTTCGAGGGCTTCACCGCCTTCGGTCAGGAGAACGTCGACGCCATCGTGAAGTCGTCCGAGCTGGCCGCCAAGGCCGCCGAGGGCATCGGCTCCGAGATCGCCGCCTACTCGAAGAAGGCCTTCGAGGACGGCGTCGCCGCCGCCCAGGACTTCGCCGCCGCCAAGACCGTTTCCGAGCTGTTCGAGAAGCAGACCGCCTTCGCGCAGTCGGCCTTCGAGGGCTTCGTCGCCCAGTCGACCAAGATGAACGAGATCATCGTCGCGGCGACCAAGGACGTCACCGCCCCGCTCGGCGCGCGCGTCACCGCCGCCTCGGAGAAGTTCAAGGCCCTCGCGCTCTGAGCCGACCGGCCTTCGACTTACGGCAAAGGGGGCTTAGGCCCCCTTTTCTGTTTGCCCCCTTTCGATGTAGTCTCGGCTCAGCCGAGGGCCGCGCCTCCCGTTGAGGACGGCGTCCCGTCAATCAAGCGTTTCGTCGAAGTCCAGGCCCATGTCGGATTCCAAGCAGCCCGGGAGCGAGGTCCTCACCAAGACCCGCACCAAGACGCAGCGCCCGCCGCTGTACAAAGTGATGCTCCTCAACGACGACTACACGCCGATGGAGTTCGTGGTTCATGTGCTCGAACGCTTCTTCGGCATCAACCACACCCAGGCCGTCGAGATCATGCTGACGGTGCATCGCAAGGGCCTCGCTGTCGTCGGCGTGTTCTCCTTCGAGATCGCCGAGACCAAGGTGACCCAGGTGATGGACTACGCGCGGCGCAACCAGCACCCGCTGCAATGCACCATGGAGCGCGAGTAGCGCGTGTCGCGCACCGATCGCGCCACCGCGGCCTTCGCCTCGGGAGAACTGGCGGCGCCGGAGGCCGGCGACGTGCTCCTGATCCGGGCGGCGACGCCGGCGCTCGCCGAGGCCCTGCCCCACGACCGCCTGCTCTTCGAGCAGAGCTTCAAGCCCGCCCATGACACGCTCGCCGCCGCCGGTCTGCGCGTCACGATCCGCGCCGAGAAATCCGCCGCGATGGCGCTCGTCACCCTCGGCCGCTCCCGCGCCGAGAACCTCGGCAACCTCGCCCGCGCCATCGCGCTGACCCCGCCAGGGGCGACCATCGCCCTCGACGGCGCCAAGACCGACGGCGTCGACAGCCTTGCGCGGCAAGTCGGCGCGGTCCTGCCCCTCTCGGGCTCGTTCTCCAAGGCGCACGGCAAGGTGGTCAGCCTCATCCGTCCCGAGGCGCCGCCTCCGGAGGTGGCCGCCTGGGACGCCGCCGCCGCGCCGGCGCGCAACGCCGCCGGCTTCCTCACCGCGCCGGGCCTCTTCTCCGCCGACGCGCCGGACCCGGGCAGCGTTCGCCTCGCCGAGGCGTTCGCCGGCCGTCTGTCCGGGCGGGTCGCCGACCTCGGCGCCGGCTGGGGATGGCTCGCCGCGCAGGCGCTGGCCGCCTGCCCCGGGATCGCCGCGCTCGACCTCTTCGAGGCCGAGGCCCGCGCCCTCGACTGCGCCCGCGTCAACGTGCCGGATCCGCGCGCCGCCTTCCACTGGAGCGACGTCACCCGCCTCGGTCGCCGCGACGGCCCCTTCGACGCCGCGATCTGCAACCCGCCCTTCCACGAGGGCCGCGCCGCCGAGCCCGGGCTCGGCGCCGGCTTCGTCGCCGCCGCCGCCCGCATCCTGAAGCCCGCCGGGAGGCTCTTCCTCGTCGCCAACCGCCAGCTCCCCTACGAGGCGCCGCTCGCCGCCGCCTTCGCCCGCGCGGAGAAGCTCGCCGAGGACGGCGGCTTCAAGGTCTATCTCGCCGACCGCCCCCGCCGCGCCTGACGGCAGCACGCGGCGGCCGGAGACTCGGCGTGGCTTGCGGGCGGCCGCCGCGGCGGGCATCCTCGGACCCTCGCCCGGAGGCACGCGACGCGATGCTCGATCCCCAGGCCGCCCGCGCCGCGCTGCGCGGCAACCTCCGCCTCGTCGCCGGCCTCGGCGTCACGGTGACCTACCACCAGGCCGCCCGCGGCCTCGGCCTCGGGCCGCCGCATGTCATCCACACCGTCAGCCAGCTGCTCGAAGGGCTGATGGACGAGGACGCGGCGGCCGGCGTGCCCTTCGTCGCCGCCCTCGTGGTCAGCCGCGCCCGCGGCGGCCTGCCGGCGCTGGGGTTCTTCGAGACCGCCGCCCGCCTCGGCCGCTTCAAGGGCGACCCCTTCGGCGAGGAGGCCATCGCCTACCACGCCGCCGAGCTCGCCCTCGCCACCGCCTACCATGCGCCGGCCTGATCCCGACCCATCACGATAAATCAATCACTTGCACGGGAACCTCGGCGCGACGCCGTTGCCGACGCGGCGCGCCCGCGCTAGGGTCCGCGCGCATTCGAGGAGGGCCGCCATGACCGATCCCGTCGCGCTGACCGCCGAACTGATCCGCTGTCCCTCCGTCACGCCCGAGGAGGGCGGCGCGCTCGCGCTCATCGCCGAGCGCCTCGGCGCGGCCGGGTTCCGCGTCACCCGCTGCGACCGCGAGGGCATTCCCAACCTCTATGCCCGCTGGGGCGACGCCGGGCCGGTCCTCGGCTTCAACGGCCACACCGATGTCGTGCCCCCAGGCGACCCGAAAGCCTGGCATCACGACCCCTTCGGGGGCGAGATCGTCGACGGCTGGCTCTATGGCCGCGGCGCCTCGGACATGAAGTCCGGGGTCGCGGCTTTCGTTGCCGCCGCCATCGACTTCGTCACGGCCACGCCGCCAAAGGGCTCCATCGCCATCCTCGTGACCGGCGACGAGGAGGCGACCGCCGCCGACGGCACCGTTGCGATCCTCGACTGGATGGCGGCGAACGGCGAAAAGCTCGATCACTGCATCGTCGGCGAGCCCACCTCGGCCGAGAAGACCGGCGACGCGATCAAGATCGGCCGGCGCGGCTCGCTCACCGCCCGCATCGCCGCCTACGGCAAGCAGGGCCACGCCGCCTATCCGGAGAAGGCGCTCAACCCGCTGCCGGCCCTCGTCCGCCTGCTCGACCGCCTCGGCGCGCGCAAGCTCGACGCCGGGACCAGGCATTTCGGCCCGTCCACCCTTGCGCTCACCACCATCGACGTCGGCAACCCCGCCTCGAACGTCGTCCCGGCCGAGGCGCACGCGACGCTGAACATCCGCTTCAACGACGCCCATACCTCCGCCTCGCTCACCGCCTGGATCGAAGAAGAGGCCGACCGGGTGGCGGCGGAGTTCCGCACCGGCCTCGCCGCGCGCTTCGAAATCTCGGGCGAGAGCTTCCTGACCAGGCCCGGCCCGTTCACGGACCTCGTCGCCCGTGCCGTGACCGCCGAGACCGGCCTCGCGCCGGCGCTCTCGACCACGGGCGGCACCTCCGACGCGCGTTTCGTGAAGGACCATTGCCCGGTCGTCGAGGTCGGCCTGCACGGGCCGACCATGCACCAGGTCGACGAGCGCGTCGCCACGGCCGACATCGACACGCTGAAGCGCGTCTACGCCCGCATCCTCGCCGACTATTTCGCCGTTCCGCCGGGATAGAGCGCGGAGTCCGCCCCGCGACCATGACCCGCCTCGAGGTCATCTCCGACGTCGTCTGCCCCTGGTGCTACCTGGGGGTCGCACAGCTCCTGCGCGCGCTGCGGGACCGCGGCGACAGTCTCTTCGCCATCTCGTGGAAGCCCTACCAGCTCGACCCGGACATCCCGCCGGAGGGGCGGGACCGCGCCGCGCACATGAAGGCGAAGTTCGGCGACCTCGCCCGGCTCGCGCCCGTCCACGACCGCCTGCGCGAGGCTGGCCGCGCCGTTGGCCTGACCTTCGACTTCGCCGCGATCCGGCGCGCCCCGAACACGCTCGACGCGCACAGGGTGATCCGCTGGGCGGCGGCGGAGGGACGGCAGACGGCCACGGCGCTGGAGATCTTCCGCCGCTACTTCGAGGCCGGCGAGGACGTGTCCGACCCGGCGGTCCTCGCGGCCGCGGCGGAGACCGCCGGTCTGGACGGCGCGGCGATCGGCCGGCTCCTCGCCGGAGACGCCGACCGGGCGGAGACCCTCGCCGAGGCCGAGGCGGCCCGCTCGATGGGGGTGACCGGGGTGCCCACCTTCCTCCTCGGCGGCCGCTACGCCGTCGTCGGCGCCCAACCGGTCGAGACCTGGATGCGCATCGCCGACGAAATCGAGTCCGCCGCCCGGCCCGCCGGCTGAGGGACGAACCCGCGCCACGATCGATACCCTGCCCCCCGGCTCCGGCGATACGCCCGAAACACCCCGACCGGACAAGCTCCCCATGGCCGCCGGACGACCCGGAGGCCCGGGAGAGCATCGACCATGGCCTATTTCTACGGCACCAGCGGACACGACAACAGCGACCTCGGCGGCGCGGACATCTTCGGCACCGACAGCTCGGACGAGATCTGGGCCTACGAGGGCGACGACTACGTAAACGGCCGCATGGGCAACGACTCGATCCGGGGCGGGACCGGACACAACACGCTTTTCGGCGGCGAGGGCGACGACTTCATCTATTCCGACGGTTCGACCGGCCGCTACGACGGCGGCAACGGCATCGACACGCTCAACCTGAGTTCGATCATCCGGAGCGGCTATTTCGACCTCGCCGCGGGTCGCGGCAACTTCGGCGCGCAGAACCTGACCTCGCCCACCACCTTCGTCGCGGCGAATTTCGAGAACCTCGTGACCGGCGCCGGCGCCGATACGATCCTCGGTTCGGCTGCGGCGAACCACATCTATTCCGGCGCGGGCGACGACGTGGTCCGCGGCCGCGCCGGGGCGGACAGCCTCTACGGCGGCCTGGGCGACGAC
>NZ_JAGOID010000060.1 GCF_017995835.1 Amaricoccus sp. | reverse complement strand
ACCTGGTGCCGAGCCACCTCTGGCGGCTCACCCCCGATGGCGAGCCGGTCTTCTACAACCGCCGCATGGTAGACTTCCTCGGCTTCGGCGTCGCCGACACCGCCCGTCCCGGCCTGACCCGGCTCGACGCGCTGGTCGCCGCCGCGGTCCACCCCGGCGACGCCGCGACGCTGACCGCGGCGCTGCGGCGGAGCCTCGCCACCGGCGAGGGCTTCGCCATGCGCTATCGCCTGCGGCGCGCCGACGGCGCCTGGCGCTGGATGTCGAGCCGAGCCGCGCCGCTCCGCGACGAGGACGGGCGCATCCTGCAATGGTATGGCCTCTGCCACGACATCGACGACCAGGTGCAGGCCGAGGAGGCGCTGCGGCTTTCCCGCGACGAGCTCGCCCGCGCCGCGCAGGCGGCGAGCCTCGCCGAACTCTCGGCCGCGATCGCCCACGAGGTCAACCAGCCCCTGGCCGCGATCGTCGCCAACTCGCACGCCTGCCACCGCTGGCTGTCGGCCGAGCCGCCGAACGTCGCCCGCGCGCAGCTGACCGCCGAGCGCATCGTCCGCGACGCCAACTCGGCGGCCGAGGTGGTGAGCCGGGTCCGCGCCCTCTTCCGCCGTGCCCCGAAGGCGCACGCGCCGGCCGCGCTCGGCGCCGTCATCGCCGAGGCGCGCGCGCTCACCGCTGAGGCGGCGTCGAGAGCCTGCGTCCGGGTCGAGGTCGAGGCCGACGCCACACTGCCGGCCATCCCGCTCGACCGGGTGCAGATCCAGCAGGTGCTGGTCAACCTCATCCGGGACGCTCTCGAGGCGATGGAGGGGACCGCCGGCGAGCGCCGCCTGCGCATCCGCGCGCGGGTGGCGGACGGCGCGGTCCGGGTCGAGGTCAGCGACAGCGGCCCCGGCATCGCCGAGCCCGACCGGGTGTTCCAGCCGTTCTTCACCACGAGGGCGCAGGGGATGGGCATGGGGCTCGCGATCTGCCGCTCGATCGTGGAGGCGCATGGCGGCAAGCTCCGGGCCGAGGCCGCCGCTCCGCACGGCGCGACCTTCGTCTTCACCCTGCCGATCGCGCCCGAGGCGCAGGCATGACCCGCGACGACCATATCGTCTTCATCGTCGACGACGACGAGCGCCTCCGCGAAGCGCTGACCGAGCTGCTGGCCTCGCACGGGATGCGCGCCGAAGCCTTCGCCTCGGCCGGCGCGTACATGGCCGCGACCAAGCCCGACCTGCCGGCGGGCCTGATCCTCGACGTCGAGCTCCCGGACATGAGCGGGCTCGAGCTGCAGGCCGAGATCGCCGGGCGCGATCACCCGCCGATCGTCTTTCTCACCGGCCACGGCGACATCCCCTCCTCGGTGCGCGCGATCAAGCGGGGTGCAGCCGACTTCCTGACCAAGCCGTGCGGCGAGGCCGAGCTGATGGCGGCGATCGGCGCCGCGATCGCCCGCGACCGGGCGGAGCGGGCCGACCGGGGCGCGCTCGCCAGGCTACGCCACCGCTATGCCACGCTCACCCCCCGCGAGCGCGAGGTGCTTCCGCTCGTCGTCGGCGGGCTCCTGAACAAGCAGGCCGCGGCCTTCCTCGGGATCAGCGAGGTGACGCTCGAGATCCACCGCCGCAACGTCATGCGGAAGATGGCGGCGGCCTCGCTCGCCGACCTCGTCCGCATCGCCGGGCGCCTCGGCGTCCCGCCCGTGCGCCGGACGGGGGGCTGAGCCATGCGCGACACCCGCCCGGTCGTGGCCGTGGTCGACGACGACCCGAGGCTCCTCGACTCGCTCGGGGACCTGCTCGAGTCGGCCGGCTATGCGGCCCGCGGCTATCCGTCCGCCGGCGCGCTGCTTCGCGGCGGCCTCGGCGGTCTCGACCTCCTCATCACCGACATCGGCATGCCGGGGATGGACGGCCTCGAGCTCCGCGAGTTGGTGCGCGCCGCCCGTCCGGAGCTACCGGTCTTCCTGATCACCGGCCGCCAGGAGATCGCCGACCGGGAGCGCGCCCGCGGGGGTGGCGTCCTCTTCGCCAAGCCGTTCGACGCCGGCGCCCTGCTCGCCACCGTCGGCAAGGCCCTGGGAAGCAGCAGAAGGGAGGATGAGCATGAGAGCTGAACCGATGCATGGGCGGAGGCCGCCGGAGCCCGAGCCCGACCGGCCGCTGGTCCTGATCTGCGACGACGACGCAGGCGTCCGCGAGGGGCTGTCGGAACTCCTGCTCTCGGCCGGCTTCACGCCCGCGGCCTTCGCTTCGACCCGAGACCTGCTCGACGCGGGCCTGCTGGACCGCCCCGGCTGCCTCGTTCTCGACGTGCGGATGCCGGGCGCGAGCGGCCTCGACCTCCAACACCGCCTCGCCGAGAGCGGCAACGGCAAGCCCATCGTCTTCCTGACCGGGCATGGCGACATCCCGATGACCGTGCAGGCGATGCGGGCCGGCGCCGTCGACTTCCTGACCAAGCCGGTCCGCGACCAGACCCTGCTCGACGCCGTCGCCGCCGGGATCGCGCTGGACGCCACCCGCCGCCGTGAGGCCGCGGTCGTCCGCCGCACCGTCGAGCGCCTCGCCACGATGACGCCCCGCGAGCGCGAGGTGCTGCAGGAGGTGGCGCACGGCCGGCTCAACAAGCAGATCGCCTTCGATCTCGGCATCAGCGAGGTGACGGTGAAGCTGCACCGCGGCAACGCCATGCGCAAGATGGGCGCGCGGTCGCTCGGCGAGCTGATCCGCGCCTGGGTCGCCCTGCCGGCACCGCTGCGCGAGGCGGGCCGGCCGGCGGCGGTGCATTGACGGGGATGGCGGCGACGGGCAGCCGTCGCCGCCGGGCCTGCGTCAGCCGAAGGCCTTGCGCAGGTAGCCGATCGACTGGCCGATGGCCGCCCGCGCCGCGGGCGTCCGGGCGAGGGCGTTCAGCATCATGAAGTCGTGGACGGTGCCGTTGCAGCGGATCGAGGTCACCTCGACCCCCGCCTGTGCCAGCTTGCGGCCGTAGGCCTCGCCCTCGTCGCGCAGGACGTCGTTCTCGTCGACGATGAGGAGCGTCCGCGGCAAGCCGGCGAGCTGCTCGACGGTCGCGTTGACCGGCGAGGCACGCACGTCGCCCCGCTTCGAGGCGTCGGGCAGGTACTGGTCCCAGAACCAGGCCATGCCGGCCCGGGTGAGCCACGGGCCGTCTGCGAACTCCTTGTAGGAGGCCGACGTCATCGCGGCGTCGGTGACCGGATAGAAGAGGAGCTGCGCCAGGATCGCCGGGCCCTTCCGCTCCTTAGCCATCAGCGCCACGACGGCCGCCATGTTCCCGCCGACGCTGTCGCCGGCGACGACCAGCCGGCCGGCGTCGACGCCGAGCCGCGCCGCGTTTGCCGCCACGTGGGCGGTCACCGCGTAGGCCTGCTCGATCGCGGCCGGGAACCGCGCCTCGGGCGAACGGTCGTAATCGACGAAGACCACCGCCGCCTGCGCGCCGGCCGCGAGCTCGCGGACCAGCCGGTCGTGGGTGTCCTTGTCGCCGAGCACCCAGCCGCCGCCATGGATGTAGACGATCACTGGCAGGACGCCGGTGGCGCCGGCGGGCCGCACGGCACGGATGCGTGTGCGCCCGTCGGGTCCGACCGGCAGCTCGACGTCCTTGATCGTGACCTCCGGCAGCGGCACCTGGACGGACCTCTGCGCGTCCGACAGGAGGGCGCGCGCGGCGTCGGGGGCGAGGGTGTAGATCGGCGGCGTGCCGGCCAGTCCGTCGACGAACGCCTGCGTGGCGGGCTCGAGGACGGGGGCGGGTGCGGCGGACAGATCGCGCGCCGCCAGCGCGCTGGTGGAGTTGGGGGACATGGGTTCGGGTCTCCGTTGCTGGTTGCTGTGGCTGGAGCATCGCTCCGCCTCCAGATCGCCGGCCGCGCCGTCTTCCGCCTATCTGGACCCGGGGTCGCGCAGTCTGTCGCACGGCACCGTTCCCGCCATCCGCGGGCGTGCTCCTCCCCGACGGGCAGCGAGGCCGACCTGCACCTTTGGTATTGGCCGACCTGTTCCCCGGCAGAATGGCGCGGCAGGCCCCCCGCCGGCAGCTTCTCCCCGTGGCCGATCATGGCCCCGAACAGGAGAAAGACCATGCAGACAACCGGAGCCCTCGCGCTCGTCGCGGCGCTTGCCGCCTCGGGTGCCGCGATCGCCGGCGACAAGCCGACGATCGTGCTCGTCCACGGCGCCTTCTCCGAATCCTCGAGCTGGAACGGCGTGATCGCCGAGCTCGGCCGCGACGGCTACCACGCCATCGCCGCCGCCAACCCGCTGCGCGGTGTGGCGAGCGACGCCGCGAGCGTCGCCTCCGTCGTCCGCGCGATCCCCGGCGAGGTCGTCCTCGTCGGCCATTCCTACGGCGGCCCGGTCATTACCGAGGCGGCCAACGGCCAGGACAACATCAAGGCGCTGGTCTACGTCGCCGGCTTCGCGCCGGACACCGGCGAATCGAGCCTGACGCTCTCGGCGCAGTTCCCCGGCAGCACGCTCGGCGAGGCGCTGACGCCGGTCGCCCTGCCGGACGGCGGGACCGATCTCTACATCCGGCCCGAGAAGTTCCACGCGCAGTTCGCGGCCGACGTCCCGGCCGGGACCGCCAGCCTGATGGCGGCGACGCAGCGCCCGGTCACCGAGGCGGCGCTGACCGAGCCGTCGGGCATTCCGGCGTGGAAGTCGATCCCGTCCTATGTGATCTACGGCAGCGAGGACCGCAACATCCCGGCCGCCGTCATGGCCTTCATGGCCGAGCGGATGCAGGCGCGGAAGGCCGTGGTCATCGACGGCGCCTCCCACGCGCTGATGGTCTCGCACGCGGGCGAAGTCGCGGCGCTCATCGAGGAAGCCGCGTCGGACGTGACCCACACAGCCACCACGGCCGCGGAAATGAAGCTCCACAGGATCGCAGGGAGGTCGAAATGAGACTCGTGGTCATCGGTGGAACCGGGCTGATCGGCTCGAAGACCGTGGAGCGCCTGCGAGCCCGGGGGCACGACGTGCTTGCCGCCGCGCCGAGTTCGGGCGTCAACACACTTTTCGGCGAAGGGCTGGCCGCGGCGCTCGCCGGCGCCAACGTGGTGATCGACCTCGCCAACTCGCCGTCCTTCGACGAGGCGGCCGCCGTCGCCTTCTTCGAGACGGCGGGGCGCAACCTTCTCGCCGCCGAGAAGGTGGCCGGCGTGAAGCACCACGTCGCGCTCTCGGTCGTCGGCACCGAGCGGCTCGGCGACAGCGGCTACTTCCGCGGCAAGATGGTGCAGGAGGCGCTGATCCGCGCCTCCGGCATCCCCTACACCATCGTCCACTCGACCCAGTTCCTCGACTTCCTCGGCGCCATCGCCCAGGAGGCCGCCGACGGCGAGGTGGTCCGCGTTTCCACGGGTCACGTGCAGCCGATCGCCTCCGACGACGTCGCCGAGGCGATGGCCGGGATCGCCCTCGCTGCGCCTGCGAACGGCGTCGTCGAGATCGCCGGCCCCGAACGGGCGCGGATGAGCGACATCGTCGCGCGCTATCTCGCGCTCACCGGCGATCCCCGCCGCGTCGTCCCCAGCCCGGAGGCGCGCTACTTCGGCTACCTGCTCGGCGACGACACGCTCGTGCCGGGCCCCGGCGCGCGGCTCGCGCACGCCGGCCTCGAGGAGTGGTACCGCCGCACCGCGGCCCGGAAGATCGCGGCCCAGTAGCCGCTGACCGACCCCCGGCGAGCGGCACCAGCAAAGTGCCGCCCCACCACCTGGAAGGGAGACGATCATGCACATCGACAGCCTGGCGGCCATGACCGAGAGTCGCCTCCGCACCATCGAGACCGGCGCCAGCGTGCGCGCCGCGGCAGAAACGCTCGCGACCGGCGATGCCGGTCTCGTCATCGTCCGCGAACCCCGAGGAACGGCGGTCGGGGTGATCAGCAAGTCCGATCTGGTGCGCCACCTCGCGCGGTCTGGCTCGGCGAAAGCAGGCGCGGCCGGGCTGATGACACAGGATCTCTTTTCCTGCCGACCGGGCGATGACATCCGCGCGGTCTGGAAGGAGATGACAGCCCGCAGGCTCCAGAACCTGCCCGTCCTCGACGGGGCCGCCAAGCCGATCGGCATCCTCGACGTGCGCGATGTCATGCGTGCGATCCTCGCGAGGGAAGAGCTCGAAGAGCAGGCGCTCGCAGACTACATCGCCGGGGTCGGCTACCGTTGATCGGAAGCAGCGTAGTGATCCGCCCTGAACGCCGATGCCGCTCCATCGTCGAGGTCGGCCCTTCGTGTTGTCTCGGCCCGGCCTTATAAGCGCGCGGTGCAAACGCGTACGCGGAATTCCGGCACGAGGGGGATCGCGGAGGCGCCAAGCTTATTCGTGGATGTCGCCTCCACGCCAATCACGCTTGGTCGCGGCATGACCGGGAATACCTTGACGTACAGACCCCAGTCACTTGGCCCGAGCTCGCGCCGGGCCACCTTCTCGTCGGACATCAATCCGCTCATCGCAACCGAGGCGATTCCGGCAAGCCTTCCTCGGCAACGGGGCACGGACAGTGCTTCGCTCGGCTACCCTCGCACGGAAGGCCCCCGAAGTCGGCGGTGAGCCCCGCCTCGTGCAGCATGATGCGGTCGGAGAGCCTCCCGGCGGGTGCATCTGCATTAGCCCCAGCCGCGCCGCGATCCAATGCGCGACCTTCGGTCCGCTCCAGCCCCCCGCCGTCGTTGGGCAGGGTCCTCAGCCGCTCGCGCGGCGCCTCAAGGTCGTCGGCCAACCACGAGATCACCCGCCTGAAGCCGTCGTCGCCGACTACCAGGAAGCCGCCCGCTTCCAGGCGAGGACCGGCCTGTCGTCGCCGCGTCGCCGGCCGACATGCTGACCTGCGCGCCGGCGCGGGCAGGGCATCCGATCGAGACTCAGCGCGCCCTCGCCGACTATGTGGTCGATCTCTGGGATGCCGGCGAGGACTGCCGGCACCGGCTTTGGGCGGTGAGGGAGATCTACGCCGAACCGGACCTCTGAGATTTTCTGCCCCTCCGACGTTGGACGCAGGTCCTCCCCGTAGCTGATGTCGGGGTTGATCATGTGCTGTGGGTGCGATGAGGTGATGAGCGAGGCAGAAGCCGCCGCCTACCTTCGCAAGTCGGAGAGCTACCTCCGTCATCGCCGCTTGGATAAGTCGATTCCCGTGACTGACAAGCCGCCGTTTACCATAGAGGGCGGCACGCCTCTTTACCTGCGATCAAGGGTACGTGAGTATCTCATTCGCCGGGAAGCAAAAGATTCCGAAGGGGCGGAGATTTGCGCAAGCTTGAAAGAAATACCTCTGGATGGCGAAGCATCGAGAGCGTCGCCGGCTGGGACAAGTTCCAGCTCTACGTCAAGGAGGACGTCGAGCCACGGAAGTTCAAGGTCCGGTGGTCCGAGCTCGGAAAGCAGTGTTCCCGCGTCCTTGAGGCTCGCGATCTTGTCTCGGCCCGTGAAGAGGCCCTCGATGTCGTCGCGGAAGTAATCTCGCCGGTCGTCTACATCAGCAACCGCAAGGATCCTCCCTTCGGGGAGATCTGGCCAGGTTGGGAAGCGTTTCGAGCCGAGCATACCACCATCGAGCGGCAGGTCCTTCTCCGTAGCCGGTGGGCCAACTACTATCGCGACAGGCTGGGGTCCTTCCGCTGCTCGGCCATCGAGAATGAACTAAAGAAGCTCCGTAACGAGCTCCTCAAGCATGGCAAGCCTTGGAAGGAAGGCGTCAAGACGTCGAAGGGTAGGCTCCACCCAGACACCATCGACGAGATCGTCAACACCGCGCGGCGCGCGGTGAACCGGGCGATCGACAAGCAGCTAATCGATGGCGTGCCGAAAATCGATCGCATCAAAGTGCCCGGGTTCCTTCCTCCGAAAGACCGAGAGCCAAAGGGCCGATATGTCGGGTTCGATGAAATCGGCAGGATGATCGACGTCGCCGGCCACAACCTCGACGAACTGCTGATCGAATGCGGGTGTGCGTCGCGGATCGGAGCCATCACCGATCTGACGACGGATCGGATCTACCTGCAAGCCGGCATTTTTGACCTCCTGCCTTCTGGCTCCGCTCAAACGGCGAAGGGCCGGCCGATGGCGCCGATATCGGGCCCGCTTTGGTGGGTCTTCCGCGAGCGGCTCGCTCGTCATGTCGCCGACCCTCACATCCTCCTCTATCGCAGCGAGGGGGTCACCAAGAAGACGCGCTCGCAGACCATGCGGAGGATACGCGCAAAGGCCGAGCTCGCCGACGCTCATCTGGTGACCTGGTATTCGATCCGGCACACGCTCGGCGATTTCCTGTTCGAGCGGGTGAGCGCGCAGGCACGCTCGATGCTGCTCGGTCACGCCGAACTCTTTGACGAGAGCGAGAAGCGGAAGCTGCTGGACCCTCGGTCACCAACCTCCGAGATCTACCGTCGGGAAAAGCTCGGCCCGCTCTACGAGGTCGCCAAGGTCCTCAACGAACAGTGGTGGCCGGAAATCCAGAAGCACTGCAAAACGGACCTTCGCCTTGGCGAGGCAGATTCGCAGCAGATTCGGCTCGTCTACGTTTCCGATCTAAAACAAGGCGGTAGCAGACCCTGAGAGCCACGTCCACGACGTGGAGATCACCCGGGAGAGCCCGAACTATCGTGTTGGATAACAAGGAATTTTCCGCAGAGCACTGAGGAAGCGTTAACGGAACACGAGCGGTACGATAGCAGAACCAAACCACTCGATCTCGAAACCCTTGGCCTCGCCGCTGAATGCCAAGGGCTGCGCCGTGGCGTCGCGCTCGAAGACCGGCCGCGGGCTAACCGCGGCGCCTATCCTTCTTCTGGTGCCGCAGGTCAGGCTGAAGAAGCGGCTGGATCCGGCGAGGGACGCGGAACGGGCGGTGGACAGTGTGCCGGGGCTGATCGTGGCGAATTGGGTGGAGGGGCGGCTGTGAGGCTCACGCTCATCGGGAACACGGGTCCGCGCGGGTCCGCGGGGGTCGACCTCCCGCGCCGGCCCGTCCGTGCTATGCTCTGCCGGGCCGGGACCGGGGGACGCCATGCCGAAAGCCACCGACGCGCTGGAGGAGGCGTTCCGCCGCGCTCTTGCCTACCGCGAAACGCTGGCGGACCGCCCGGTGGCTCCGGCTCGCGGTTACCGGGAGATGTGCGAGGCGTTCACGGAGCCGCTCCCCGAGGTGGGAACCGACGGGCGCGCCGTCATCCGAGAACTGGCCGAGACGGGCGACCCCGGCCTGATGCAGATGGGCCATCCGCGCTTCTTCGGCTGGGTGCTCGGCGGCTCGCACCCCGTGGGCGTCGCCGCCGACTGGCTCGCCGCCGCATGGGGCCAGAACACCGGCTACCACAGCCCGACCCCGACCACGGCGGCGGTCGAGGCGGTTGCCGCCGGCTGGCTGCTCGACATCCTCGACCTGCCGCGCGAGGCCTCGGTCGGCTTCGTCACCGGCGCAACCGTCGGCAACATGGTGGCGCTGGCCGCGGCGCGCGGCCAGACCCTGCGCGACCACGGCTGGGATCCGGACGCCGACGGGCTGTTCGGCGCGCCCGAGATCCACGTCTTCATCGGCGCCGACGCGCACGCCTCGGTGTTCTCGGCGCTCCAGTATCTCGGGCTCGGCCACAACCGGGTGATCCGCATCGCCACCGACGGCCAGGGGCGCATGGACGCCCGCACCCTGGCCGGAGAGGCGGCCGCCCGGACCGGACCGAAGATCGTCATCGCGCAGGCCGGCCAGATCAACACCGGCGCCTTCGATCCCTTTCCCGCGCTGGTCGAGATCGCCGGCGAGAACGGCGCCTGGCTGCATGTCGACGCCGCCTTCGGCCTCTGGGCGCGCGCCAGCGAGGCGCTCAGGCCCTTGACCGCGGGTATCGAAGACGCCCAGTCCTGGGCTACGGACGGCCACAAGTGGCTGCAAACTCCGTTCGATGCCGGCTACGCCATCGTCCGCGACCCCGAGGCGCACATGCGGGCCATGACCACCTGGTCGACCTATCTCCCGGTGTTCCAGAGCGGCGACCGCGTCCCCTCGGCGCTCGTGCCCGAGCTGTCGCGGCGGGCGCGCGGCCTGCCGACCTGGGCGCTCCTGAAGGCGCTCGGCCGCAGCGGCGTGCGTGAGATGGTGGAACGCCACTGCGCGGCGGCGCGCCGCATCGCCGAGCGGCTGGCGGAGCGCGATGACGTGCGGGTTCTGAACGACGTCGTGCTCAATCAGGTGATCGTGGCGTTCGGCGCCGAGGACGCGCCGCTCGCGGAGCGCGACGCCTGGACGCAGGCGGTGATCGACGTCGCGGTCGCGTCCGGGCGCCTGTTCGTCGGCGGCGCGCGCTGGCGCGACGCCTGGGTCATGCGGATCTCGGTGATCTCCGGCGGCGCCGCGCCCGAGGACGCGGACCTCGCCGCCGACGCCATCCTCGCGGCGTGGGACGCGGTCCGGCAGGGCCCCGCGCCCGGCGCGCCGTGACGGGTCGTTGCCCGCGCGCCGCGGCTGACGGGGAAGAATCGCTGGTCAGCTCTCGTAGAGCCCGCCGTGCCGCTCGCGCAGCACGTTCTTCTGGACCTTGCCCATGGTGTTGCGGGGCAGCTCGTCGGCAAAGAGCACCCGCTTCGGCAGCTTGAACTTCGCGAGGCGCTCCTCGAGCCGCGCAAGAACCGCCGCCTCGGTCAGCTCGACCTCACCGGTCGGGACGACCACCGCCGTCACACCCTCGCCGAAGTCGCGGTGCGGAACCCCGATCACCGCCGATTCGAAGACGCCGGGGATCTCGTCGAGCTCCGCCTCCACCTCCTTGGGATAGACGTTGTAGCCGCCGGTGATGATCAGATCCTTGCCCCGGCCGACGATGTGGACATAGCCGTTCTCGTCGATGCGCCCGAGGTCGCCGGTGATGAAGAACCCGGTCTCGCGCAACTCGGCCGCGGTCTTTTCCGGCATCCGCCAGTAGCCCTTGAACACGTTCGGCCCGCGCACCTCGATCATGCCGATCGCGCCCCGGTCCAGCGCCTCGCCGGTCTCCGGGTCGGTGACGACCAGCTCGACCCCCGGCAGCGGCTTGCCGACGGTGCCGGCGACGCGCTCGCCGTCATAGGGGTTCGAGGTGTTCATGTTCGTCTCGGTCATGCCGTAGCGCTCGAGGATCGCGTGCCCGGTCCGCGCCCGCCATGCCCGGTGCGTCTCGGCGAGGAGCGGCGCCGAACCGGAGACGAAGAGCCGCATCCGCGCCGTCGCCGCCGGCGTCAGCCCGGGCTCTTCGAGCAAGCGCACGTAGAAGGTCGGCACGCCCATCAGCACGCTCGCCCGGTCCATCAGCCCGAGGATCCGGCCGGCGTCGTACTTCGGCAGGAAGATCATCGCGGCGCCGGAGAACAGCGTCACGTTGGTGGCGACGAAGAGCCCGTGGGTGTGGAAGATCGGCAGGGCGTGGATCAGCACGTCCGACGACGTGAACCGCCAGGTCTCGATCAGGGCCAGCGTGTTCGAGACGAGGTTGCCATGCGTCAGCATCGCGCCCTTGGATCGCCCCGTCGTGCCCGAGGTGTAGAGGAGCGCCGCGAGGTCGTCCTCGTCGCGCTGCACGGTCTCGAAGGCCGCGGGCGCGGCGTCGGCCGCATCGCTCAGCGTTCCCCGGCCCTGCGCGTCGAGGGTGACGAGCCGCGCGCCCGCCCGGTCGGCGGCGGCCTGGAGCGCGTCGCGCCGCGACGGATCGCAGACGAAGACCGCCGGCTCGGCGTCGCCGACGAAGTAGTCGATCTCGGCCGGCGTGTAGCCGGTGTTCAGCGGCAGGAAGACCCCGCCGGCGCGCGCCGTGCCGAGATAGAGCACGATCGCCTCGACCGACTTCTCGACCTGCGCCGCCACCCGGTCCCCGGGCTTCACCCCGAGGCCGGCCAGCGCATTGGCCATCCGGCCTGTCCGGGCGACGAGATCGCCGTAGGAGATCCGCTCGCCCGAGGCCGTCTCGATCGCGACCTTGTCGGGGTCGGCGATGTTGCGGGCGAGGATGTCGAAGAGATTGGCGTTCATCTGGCGTTCCCCTTGGATATGTCTGGATGATGTCACGGGGCCACGGGTCACGCAGCCGGTCCGCCGGCAGGCTTGCCGTGCAGGGCCTTGCGCACCGCGCCGGATGCGGCGATCACGCCCTTCTCGGCGAGAGCCTCGTGGTTCTTCTCGATTTCGTCGAGCGCATAGAGATAGTTCACCATCAGGCCGTGCGACTGCCGAAGGCCGTTCGGCGAGGTGTCGCCGAGGAAGTTCAGTCGCTCGAGCCGGGCGCCGTTGCCGAGATGGAAGCGCGCGACCGGGTCGGCCGGACGGCCGTCCGCGGTTCGGGCCTTCAGGAAGTAGTGCGCGGCCACCGGAAGCAGCGCCTCGCGCACCGCCTCGGCGACAACCGGATCCAGATGCCAGCCCGGCGTGTCGAGCGGCAGCAGCGCGGCGCGCGTCGCCTCGTCGAGCGCCTCGGAGTCGGGGTTGGCGCGCTCGCGCGCCAGCCAGGCGGCGAAGCCCGGCGCCGGCGAGAGGGTGACGAAGGTGCGGACGTTCGGAAGTTCGGCCTTCAGGTCCTCGACCACCTGCTTGATCAGGAAGTTGCCGAAGGAGACCCCCGCGAGGCCGCGCTGGGTGTTGGAGATCGAATAGAAGACCGCCGTGGTCGCCTGGTCCGCCTCGATCGGGCTCCGCCCGAGGTCGAGCAGCGGCGCGACGCTGTCGGGGATCGCCTCGGTCAATGCCACCTCGACGAAGATCAGCGGCTCGTCGACCAGCTGCGGGTGGAAGAAGCCGTAGCAGCGCCGGTCGGCGGGTTCGAGCCGGTTGCGCAGGTCGTCCCATGTGCCGATCGCATGGACGGCCTCGTAGCGGATGATCCTCGCGAGGATGTTCGCCGGGGTCGTCCAGTCGATATGCCGGAGCACGAGGAAGCCGCGGTTGAACCACGACCCGAAGAGATGGGCGAAATCCGCATCGACGCGCCGGAGTTCGGGATGCCCGCGGAGGTGCTTCAGCAGCTCCTCGCGCATCCGGACCAGCGCCGCGGTGCCGCCGGGCGCGAGGTTCAGCCGCCGCATCAGTTCCTGCCGCCGCGGCTCGGCGGCGGCGTGCAGCGCCTCCACCGCCTCGATGCCGGCGCCCTCCCGGCGCATCGCCTCGATCGCCGTCTCGACGGCGGCCCGATCCGGGCCGAACCGGTCGGCCAGCGTCCGCAGGAAGGCGAACCGCTCGTCCGGCCCGGCGGCGTCGAAGGCGGCCAGCAGCGCCCGGGCGAGAGCGACGCCCGAGGCTTCGCCGCGCCGGGACAGGAGCAGGTCTCCGAGCGTCGCGAGGTCGGGCGTCGGGGCCGGGCCGGGCTGGTCCCGGCGGCGGAGCAGGGACCTGCCACGCTCGGTCAGCGTGTCGAGCAGGTCGCCGAGGAAGGCGGACCGGCTCTCGCGCGGGGCTTGGGGCGACTTGCTCACGGGCATCTCCTTGGGATCGAAAAGGGCCGTCGCGGCCTGCCGGGGGCTCATCCCGGCACCACGACGAAGAGGAGCCAGACCACCACCGGAGCGATGACGGTGACGGCCGCGCCGTAGCCGAGCAGCCGGCGGAAGAAGGCCTGCCGGTCGACGCCCTGGGCGTTCGCGAGAACCAGCGCGCCATTGGTCGAGAACGGGCTGACGTCGACGATGGTCGAGGCGACCGCCATGGCGGCGATGAAGCCGATGGCGCTGACGCCGGTTCCGGCTTGCAGGAAGGGCACGGCGAGCGGGATCAGCGAACCGAGCACTGCCGTCGAGGAGGCGAAGGCCGAGACCACGGCGCCGATGAGGCAGAGCAGCAGCGCGGCGAGGAGCGGCGAGCCGAGGCCGGCGACGCTGTCGCCGACGAAGTCGATGGTGCCCATGTGCTCGAGCACCGCGACATAGGTCGAGACGCCGGTGATCAGCATGATCTCGGGCCAGGCGACCTGCGACATGGCGCGCTTCTGCATGTCCGGCGCCCAGAGCGCGAGCACGAGGCCGATCGTGATCGCCACGAAGCCGATGTCGAGCTTGAAGGCGAGAACGAGGATCGCGAGCAGCGCGAGGCCGGCGAGCGTGACGATCTGGTAGAGGTTGCCGTCGGGGGAGTCCTTCTCCGGGTCGGCGGTCAGACGGTTGGGGTCGACGCCGGCCTCCTCGCTGATCTGGCGGCTGAGGGCTTCGGCCTCGCTGTCGCCGAAGATCTGCGGGCCGGTCGCCGGTTTCGCGATCTCGATGTGCGGGACGGTGACCTTGGCCGCCGCCACCGACGGCGCCTTCAGCAGCTGGCGGCCGCCGAGGACCATGAACAGCAGCAGCGCAACCGACGCGTTGACGAAGAAGCTGGCGGCGAAGGTGGTCATCGGGCTGAGCGGAAGGCCCGCCTGCGCCACCACGCCGTTGGTGATGCCGCCGTAGATGGAGATCGGCGAGAAGCCGCCGGCCTGCGCGCCGTGGACCACCATCAGGCCCATGAGCATCGGCGAGATCTGGTAGCGGAACGCGAAGCCGAGCGCGATCGGGGCGATGATCGCCACGGCGCCCGGGCTCACCGCGCCGACCGAGGTCAGGAGCGCCGAGATGCCGAACATGATCCACGGAATGGCGGCGATCTGTCCCTTCACCGCCTTGACCGCGAGGCGCACCAGCCAGTCGATGGTGCCGTTGTTCTGCGCCAGCGCGAACAGCCAGGTGATGCCGACGAGGGTCAGGAACAGCCCCCCGGGAAAGCCGTCGATGATGTCGGCGGCTTGCAGGCCGGCGAAGAGCGTGCCGACCAGGAAGGCGCCGACGAAGGCGAGAACGCCCATGTTGATGGGCCAGATCGTCGCCACCACGAACATGGCGACGAGGGCGTAGATAGAGATCAGTTGGGGAGTCATCCGTTCCTCCTTGGCTTCGTTTCTTGATGCCCTCCGCGGAGGGCCGCCGAAGGAACCCGAGCCGTCAGCCCCGAATCCCCTCCCATGCCATTCTCCGAGTCATATACGCAGATGTGGTGATGTTGTATATAACAAACTAACCTATGGATGCAGCCCCCACCCTCCTATATGAATGAGGGGCTTGCAGTCCGGAGTGCGTGAGGATGAGCACGGTATCGAACGTGGTCAGGATCAGGGAGGCGCTGGAGAATGCGATCGTCGACGGTCGCTACGCCCCGGGCGCGCGACTCGATCCCGAGGCGCTGGCGCGCGAGTTCGACTGCTCGCGGACCCCGATCCGGGAGGCGCTGCAACAGCTGGAGGCCTCGGGCCTCGTGCGCGTCGCCGCCAAGCGAGGCACCTTCGTCTCCGAATGGAGCGTCGAGGAACTGGCCGAGCGCTTCGAGGTGATGGCCGAGCTCGAGGCGATGTGCGCGCGGCTCGCGGCGCGCCGCATCACCGACCCGGAGATGGCCGAGCTGGAAGCCGCGCACGAGGACTGCCAGCGCCTCGCCGAAGCGGGCGACATCGACGCCTACTACGCCGCGAATTCCGGGTTTCACGCCTGCATCTACCGGGCGACCCACAACGCCTTCCTGGCGGGCGAGGCCTCGCGGCTGCATGCGGCGTTGCAGCCCTACCGGCGGATGCAGTTGCAGGTGCGTAACCGCATGGCCCGCTCCTTCGCCGAACACGAAGCGGTGGTGGCGGCGATCCGCGCCGGCGACGACCTCGCCGCCGCCGAGGCGATGCGCGGCCACGTCGTCATTCAGGGCGACCGGTTCCACGACCTGCTCGCCGCCATGCGAAAGGACGTCCGCAGGGACTGACGCCAACGCCCCGGGCGCCGGACTCGGGCCGAAGCCTTGGCGAATCCTGAAAAGGTGGCAAGCCCGATTCCAGCCCGATTCCAGCCGCGTTCCAGCCAGAGAAAATCACGCCTTTTCCGCCGCTTGCCCCGCCTCGCCCGGGCAAGCGGCTTTCACGCCGCCTTGCCCCGGTTTCAGGCGCGTTCAGGCGGGGCGGCAGCAGCGGGCGCGAGCGCACGGGCGGAGGCGCGGTAGCGTTCGAGCCCGAGGGGACGGGCGTCGATCGCGGGGGCATGGCCGGAGACGAGATCGGCCAAGAGCCGCCCCGAGCCGCAGGCCATCGTCCAGCCGAGCGTGCCGTGGCCGGTGTTGAGCCAGAGGTTCGCGTATTTCGCCCGGCCGATGACCGGCGGGCCGTCGGGCGTCATCGGCCGGTGGCCGGCCCAGAAGCTGCCGGCCCGCGGGTCGCCGCCGTCGGGGTAGAGGCTGCCGACCACGTGCTCGAGCGTGGCGCGGCGTCGCGGATGCAGCGCCGGTGAGTATCCGTCGAGCTCGGCCATGCCGCCGACGCGGATGCGGTCGCCGAGCCGGGTGATCGCGACCTTGTAGTACTCATCCATCACGGTCGAGACCGGCGCCGCCTCCGGATCGGAGACCCGCACGGTGAGCGAGTATCCCTTGACCGGGTAGACCGGCAGGTCGACGCCATGGGGCCTGAGGAACAGCGGCGAGTAGCTGCCGAGGGCGACGACGCAGGCGTCGCCGGCGACGGTCCCCGCCGTGGTGGCGACGCCGGCGACGCGGTCGCCCTCGACGCGCAGACCCGTGACCGTGACGTCGTAGCGGAACTCGACGCCACGGGCGGCCGCGAGGTCGCGCAGCGCATTCGTGAACAAGAAGCAGTCGCCGGTCTCGTCGCCGGGCAGGCGCAGGCCGCCGACGAACTTCTCCCGCACGCGGGCGAGCGCGGGCTCGGCGCGCAGGCAGCCCTCGACGTCGAGAACCTCATGCGCAACGCCGAGCTCGGCGAGGACCGCGACATCCTTGGCCGAGCCGTCGAGCAGCTTCTGCGTGCGGAAGACCTGGAGCGTGCCCCGGGTCCGCTCGTCATAGGCGATTCCGGTCTCGGCGCGCAGCGCGACGAGCTGGTCGCGGCTGTACTCGGCGAGCGGGACCATGCGGCTCTTGTTCACCGCGTAGGCAGCTGCCGTGCAGTTGCGCAGCATGGCGAGGCCGAAGCGCCAGAAGGCGGGATCGAGGCTCGGCCGGATGAAGAGCGGGCTGTGCCGCTGGAACAACCAGCGGATCGCCTTGACCGGGATGCCCGGCGCCGCCCAGGGCGAGGCGTAGCCGGGCGAGACCTGTCCGGCGTTGGCGAAGCTCGTCTCCAGAGCCGGGCCGGGCTGGCGATCGAGCACGACGACCTCATGGCCGGCCTGCACCAGATACCAGGCGCTCGTCGTCCCGATCACGCCGCTGCCGAGGATGATGACCTTCATGACGGGAGCCTTTCGATCGCCACTGTCTGCGCCGGGCATTGTTAGCCGATGACGCGCGGCCGCGCGAGACCGGCGAGCGGGCCAGCGACACGGGGCGCGCGTGCGCGCGCGCCTGCGGCGTGGTTAACCCTTTGACAACGCCGCGATTGCGCCCGCGCCGCCATCGGATAGTCTCGCGCGTGGGGCGCAGGGTGGCCCGCGGGATGACGGATATGCTCGACGAGCGACGGCGATCGGAACGCAGGCGGGTCCTGCGCCGGGGGCGGATCGTGTTTCGCAACGGATACGGGGCGATCGACTGCGTGGTTCTCGACGTCTCCGATGGCGGCGCCCGGCTGCGCGCCCCGGCGGCGCTGATGATCCCCGATCTCTTCCGGTTGAGCGTCGACGACGGCTCCAGCCACGACGTCGCGGTCTGCTACCGCGGCGCGGGCGTCGCCGGCGTGCGCTTCCTCGACGCCCTCGCCTGATCCGGCCCGGCGCCGCCGGCGCGCTATCCGAGATGGAGCGTCGCGACGAGGCCGCCGGCGGCGAGCGCGACGCCGTAGGGGAGCGACGGGAGGGGTCGCTCCGAGCCGCGGCGCAGGATGCCGAGGGCAAGATAGGCGAGCGCGAGAAGGCCGCCGGCCAGCGCGCTGACCATGAGGAACGGCGCGAGCGCGCCCGCGCCGAGCCAGAGCGCCGCCGCCGCCGCCAGCTTCACGTCGCCGCCCCCGAGGACGCCGGCCGCGAATCCCGCCGCCCCGAGGACGAGGACCGCCGCCGCCGCCGCGAGATCGAGCGCGGGGTCGGTCCAGCCGCCGCCCGCGGCGAGATCGGCCGCGAGGCGGACGAGACCGACGAGCGCCAGTGCGGCGGTAAGGCGGTTCGGGATGCGCCGCGTCGCCACGTCGCTCGCCGCCGCCCAGAGGAACAGGCCCGCCGCCGCCGCCGTCAGCCAGAGCATGTTCGCGCCTCGCCTGCCGATCCGCCCCGCCGCCGGGGCCGCGCCCGCACTGTCGCGACCGGGGATTGCCAAAGCGTAACCGGTCACTTCCGGCGCAAGTGCTCCTCGAGCCGAGGCAGGATCTCGACGAAGTTGCAGGGGCCGTGCCGATAGTCGAGCTGCGCGGCGAGGATCTCGTCCCACGCGTCGCGGCAGGCCCCCGGCGAGCCCGGCAGCGCGAAAAGGTAGGCGCCGCCCGCCACCCCGGCGCAGGCGCGGCTCTGGATCGCCGACGTCCCGATCTTGCCGTGCGAGATCATGGTGAAAAGCGTGCCGAAGGCCGGGATCGCCTTCTCGTAGACCGCCTCGTGCGCCTCGACCGTCACGTCCCGCCCGGTCAGGCCCGTGCCGCCGGTCGAGATGATCACGTCGATCTCCGGGTCGGCGATCCACGCCCGCAGTTGCGCCTCGATGTCGGCCTGCTCGTCGCGGACGAGCGCGCGGTCGGCCAGCCGGTGACCCGCTTCGGTCAACCGCTCCACCAGGACGTCGCCGGAGCGGTCCTCGGCGGCCGAACGCGTGTCCGAGACGGTCAGCACCGCGATGGCCACGGGCAGGAAGGGGCGGGTAGGGTCAATTCCGGGCACGGTCGTCTCCATCCAGCCGGGCGGCGAGGGTCAGCAGGTCCGCCCACGCTTCGCGCTTGCGTTCCGGCGCCCGCAGCAGCGCCGCGGGGTGGAGCATCGGCAGCACCGGCAGCCCGTCGAGCCCGGCCCATATCCCATGCATCCGGTTTATGCCCGTCGTCGTCGACAGCACCGTTCGCGTCGCCGGCGCGCCGAGCGTGACCAGCACCTGCGGCGCCTTCAATGCGATGTGGCGCATCAGGAACGGCCGCATCATCGCCACCTCGTCCGACGAGGGCTCGCGGTTCGCCGGGGGGCGCCAGGGAAGGACGTTGGTGATGTAGACGGTCCGCGCCGGGTCGTCGCCCGTGCGGGCCAGCCCGATCGCCGCCAGCATCCGGTCGAGGAGCTGGCCGGAGCGCCCGACGAAGGGCAGGCCCGCCATGTCCTCCTCGCGGCCGGGCGCCTCGCCCACCAGCATCACCCGGGCCCGCGGATCGCCGTCGGCGAAGACGAGGGTCCTCGCGCCGCGCTTCAGCGTGCAGCCCTCGTAGGCCGCCATCGCCGCCTTCAGGGCCGGCAGGTCCGGGCAGGCGGCGGCGATCGCCGCGGCCGCGGCGGTCTCGCCTGCCGGCGCGACGGCCGGGCGGGGGGGCGGCGGCGAACTCCGGGTCGGAGGCGGGGCGGCCGCCGGACGCGGCGCGGCGGGCTCCGCCGCCTGCGCGACCGCGAACCGATCGACCGGCTCCTCGCAGATCGCCTCGTCGGCGCCAAGCTCGACCTGCCAGGCGAGGGCGGCGAGGTCGGCGTCGAAGGAGGAGGGCAGGGCGGACACGGGGCTGATGCTATGCCGTCGCGCCGGCGTCGACCAGTCCGTTCGATGCATCCGGACGCAGCCGGTTCATCGCCGCCCGATCCGCGGCTCCGAGCCGTCGCGCAGTCGCGCGATGTTGGCGGCGTGCCGGA
>NZ_JAGOID010000152.1 GCF_017995835.1 Amaricoccus sp. | reverse complement strand
TCGCCGCTCTGGGTGGGGCGAAGCCGCCGAAGCGCGAGTTCTCGGTCGGCACCGCGCGCCTGCTTTTCCGTTTCGCCGGCCCGCTCTTGAAGCTCGCCGGCCGGCCGCTGCCGATCCCGCTCGAGCAGCTGGAGTCGCTCGACCGCCATTGGAACTTCGCCGACCACCGCGCCCGCACCGAGCTCGGCTGGACGCCGCGCGGTCTCGAAGAGGGACTCGGCATCACCCTCGACTACCTGCGCAAGCAGGAGGCGGCGATGCGGCCGCAATGAAATCCGCCCGCGGCTGGGCGATCGATCTCGGTACCACCAACACCTCCGTCGCGCGGTGGCACGATGCGGAGGGTCAACCGCGAGTGCTCGAGCTCGCAGCGGTCTGCCGCAACGCCGGTCCACGAGACCCGATGGATGCCGGCCGGTTGGTGCCGTCGGCGGTCGATCTCGACGACCGTCCCGGCCTGGTCGATCGGCTCGGAGCCTGGCCGGTGATCGAGCGCTCTGCCTTTCTCGGCCGCTGCGCCGTTATCGGCCGGCAAGCGCTCGAGCGCAACGCCGCCACGGTTCGTGCCAGCTTCGTTCCAACCTTCAAACCGGGCCTGTCGACCGAGCCGTTGCGTCCGCTCGCCCGGTTGGGGGACGAGCCGATCACGGCGCGGCGCGCGGCGCATCGCTTTCTGCGCGAGCTGCTGCGCGAGATCAAGGTCGCGACCGGGGAGCGCCCGCGGGAGCTCGTCGTCACCGCACCCGTCGCGGTCTTCGAAATCTATCGCGCCGAGCTGCAGCGGATTCTCCTCCGGCTCGGCGTCGGTGCCGTCCGCTTCCTCGATGAGCCGGTGGCGGCGGCGATCGGCTACGGTCTCTCTCTCACCCAGGACCGCACCATGCTGGTGATCGATGTCGGCGGCGGCACGATGCACGCGGTGCTGGCGCGGATCTCGCCCAGGCACGCGCTCGCCGGACAGGCGACGGTACTGGCGAAGAGCGGCAGACCGTTCGGCGGCAATGCCGTCGACGGCTGGGTCCTCGAAGCGCTCTGCGCGGAGGTCGGCTACGACCTGCGGCGCGACGGCGAAGACGAGGTGGCGCGGCTCTGGCGGCGCTTCATGCTGGCCGAAGCCTGCCGGGTCAAAGAGGCGCTTTTCTTTGCCGACACGGAGGCCTTTCTCGTCGATCCTCCGGGCCCGCCGCGCGCAGTGCGCGAGCCGGTGCGCTTCACGCGTGATCGCCTGATCGGCATCCTCGACGACAGCGGTTTCTATCGCGGACTCCATGCCTCGATCGACGAAGTGCTGGCGCAGACTGGGATGCGCGCGGGCGACATCGAGGACGTCCTCGTCGTCGGCGGCTCGTCGCTCCTGCCCGGCTTCTTCAGCCGTCTCGAGCAGCGCTTCGATCGCGGCCAGATTCGCGCCTGGCAGCCGTTCGAGGCGGTCGTGCAGGGCGGCGCGACGTTTGCCGGCGGGCGCATGGAAGCCGACGACTTCATCGTCCACGATTACGCTCTGGTGCTGCACGATGCCAAGTCCGGCCAGCCCGAGTACAACGTGGTCGTGCCCAGAGGCACACGCTTTCCGACCGCGAGCGACCTGTGGAAGCGGGAGATCATCCCGACCTGTGCGCTGGGCGAGCCCGAGTCGCTCTTCAAGCTCCTGGTCTGCGAGGTCTCGCGCGCCAACGGCGATCGCCGGTTCGTGTGGGACGCTACCGGGCGCCTGCACCGGATCGGCGGCGAGCCCGGACAGGCGGGCGGCGAGCCGGAGATCGTCGTGCCGCTGAACGAGGCGAATCCGACTCTCGGCGTGCTCGACCCACCGCACCCGCCGCACGAGCGTCGCCCGCGCCTCGAGGTTTCCTTCGGCGTCAATGCCGACCGCTGGCTGATCGCCACCGTCCGCGACCTGCTGACGCAGCGCGAGCTCCTCGCCAGCGAGCCGATCGTGCGGCTGGTCTGAGCGTCGGCGATGGGAGAGGTGGTCTTCTATGTCGTGGCCTTCACCGTCTCGGCGCTCGCGCCCTATAGCCTGTGGTACCTGATGAGGAGCGGCAAGCATGCCATGGACGACTGGCCGGCGGCGGCGGCGAGCCTCGGTCTCGTCGTGACGCAACGCGAACGTCTCTGGCGCCACCGAGTCGTCGCCGAATGCGATCGGCTGCGAGCCACGTTCAGTGCCTCCCAGGGGGACCAGGAGCACGCCACATGGACGCACATCGTGGTGGCGCGCCGCGACCGGCCGGCGCACGCCATCTGGATCGAGCTCTCCAGCTTGGCTCAGCTCGCAGCGGGCCGGCCCCCTGCCGCCGACGTGACCACAGGCGACCATGGATTCGATCGGGCGGCGACGCTGCTCGGCCCGGCGACCCACCTCCTGGCGACCCTCGATGCCGCGACGCGCGCCAGGCTGATCTTCCTCGCTCGCAACGGACCGGTCACCGTGGTCTCCGGAGAGGTCCAGGTGACGGTCGATGAGGGCCAGCTCGAGACGGCGCGGCGGCGCCACCTGGAAAGCGTCATTGCGGTCTCCGACCGCCTCTTCGGCGAGCTCGACCTCGAGGTGGAGCTGGCGCGCAACGCGCGCGAGGATCCGCACCCGGGGGCGCGCGAGCGCAACCTCGCCGAGCTCGCGCGCACCTTCCGCGGTGCGCCGCGCACGCAGGAGGTTCTGCGCGCCGCGCTCGCCGACGCCTCGCCCGCGGTGCGAATCCGCGCCGCCTGCGAGCTCGGTGAGGAGGGGCGCGAGTTTCTGCAGCGAGTGACCGAGGATGACGCCGCCGGCGACGAGATCGTCGCGGCGGCGATCCGCGCTCTCGGCGCTCATTTCGGCGCGGATCGAGTCGAACGAATGCTCAAGCCCGCGCTGCGTGCGCGGCGCGGCGCGACGGCCGCTGCCTGCATCGAGCGCCTGGGGGCCGGCGACGTTGCGGACGCCGTCGCGACTCTCAGCCGAATCCTGCGGGTGGAACGGGGTCCACTGGCGATCGCCGCAGCCGGCGCGCTCGGCAGGCTGGCTGGCTCTTCGGCCGATCCGGCGGCCGAAGGCCCGCTGGTCGAGGCGCTGGCGACGGAGGACCGCGAAGTCGCACTGGCAGTGGTCGAAGCGCTCGAGCGCGTCGCGACGGTCGCTGCCATTGCGCCGCTATCCGCGGCGGCCGAACGGAACCGGCGGGTCCCCGGTCTGCTGCAGGCGGTGCGCCGGGCGATCGCCGCGATTCAGTCGCGTGTCCCCGGCGCCGCCCACGGCCAGCTCTCGCTCGCGCCGGCGCTCGGCGGGTCGATCTCACTTGCCCCGGAGCAGAGCGGCCAGCTTTCGCTTGCCGACGACCCCGCGGGGAAGATCTCCGCCGTCGCGCCGCCCGTCGACCGGCAGTAGGTGCCTGTCCACCGCCCGCACCGAGCTCGGCTGGCACCGGCGCGGCGTCGAAGAGGGCCTCGGCATCACCCTCGACTGCCTGCGCAAGCAGGAGGCGGCGAGGAGTACTGTCAGCTGAATCCGGGGTCTCAGGCGGACCCGCTCAGCGAGGCAACCTCAGAACGCGCAGGCGAGCGCACCGTTGTCGAACACAGGAGCCAGAGCGGCTCCCGGTGGATTGTCGACGTCGTAGACCGCGCCGGTGATCATGTCCGTGATCCGGAGAGATACCCCGACGTTGGTCAAGCCCGAGAAGTAGACCCAGTAGTGCCCGTTGTTGCTGCAACCGTCGACGATCTTGAGCAGAAGCTCCAGGTTCTCGGGCTGGAAGAAGCTGAACTTGAGACTCTCGTCGCTCTCCACCTGGGGCGTAGCGTCGCCTGCACGGCCGCCGAAGATAGTGGCGTCGTAGGTAGCGTCGATGGCGAAGCGTCGGTGCTGCAGGCACGCGCGCGTAAATGTCGGTAGGCAGCCTTCGGAACCCGCAGCGGGAGCAGCCGCATACTGGGTGAAGGCCTGGCTCCCGAACGGGCCGGGGTAGAGCACGGGTCCGCCGATTCCGACGATCGAGTCGTCGCCCTGGAGCCGGTTGAAGTTCCCGTCCGCGATCAACATGTCGCCTGCGGCATTGAAGAGCGGCTGGCCGATGTCGTAGACAGTGGACTCCCAGATTCGTGAGCGCTGGTGCTGTGGAATCGTGAGCGTGTCGACGTAACTGACGCAAACCGAGGAGCATGGCTCGCGACCGGTGAGATAGAGCTTCTGGTCGATCGGGTTGAACGCCAGCCCAAGCAACTCCTCGCCCACCGGAAAGTCGATCACCGGCGTGACCTGGCCTGTAGCTCGATCCAGCGTGGCCAGGGTGTAGTGAACCAGTGCCGAGTCGTAGAACCTGAGATACAGGAGGCCAGAAGGCGAGAAGACACCGAGACCGGATGGAACCAAGGGGCTGGGCGGAAAGACGAACACCTCCTGCAAGTGCCCAGAGCCGACGGGGAATTTTCCCAGTACCGATCGATTCGACGTGAAATCCGAGTAGGTGACCCAGAGGATACCCGTGACGGGGTCGGTGACGGCAGCTGTGAGCCACGCCGGATGTTCGGGATCGAACTGGTAGAAATTCTGCATGGCGAGGTGGGAGGCGCCGGTTTCGAAGTCGACCGCAAAGGCGGAGATCGTGTACCCGCCGACTGCCCAATAAGTGTCCGCCCTGACAGGTAGCGTCGCCAACACGAGGAGTAAACCGTTCGATAAGAGCGTCACTCTCCTGAGCAGTTTCATGTCGGATCTCCAGTTCCTGGGTTGACCGAGCCGGGGCTCTCGCCAGCGTCGTCCAGAGAGTAGACGATTCTGGGAGCGAAAACGTCTAGTCAGGCCCGGACGCGGAGAAGATGCTCAATCGGCAGGCATCGGGTACTGTTTCGCCCCTACGATCCATGAGGGAGGATTCATGAGGGCTCGCCCAAGAACGAAGTGGCGCGCGATCGCCGGCATGTTTTCTGTCGCCGCGTTGGCATGGAGTGCCCTTGCGGGGGAGGTCGCTGCACCAAGCTACGCCGACCTGCTGACGCTCTTCGCCGATTGGCGGGCCTTCGAGAGTCCGCCGCTCGGTGAAGGGGCGCCGGACTACTCGGCGGCGACGGTGGCGCGACGCCATGCCGAGCTCGCCGGCTATCGCGCGCGGCTCGATGCCTTCGACGTTTCGGCCACCGCCACCTGGCCGATCGACCGGCGGGTCGACCTCGAGCTGGTGCGAGCGGAGATGAACGGTTTCGACTTCGACGCGCGCGTGCTGCAGCCGTGGGTGCGCGATCCGGCCTTCTACGCCACGCTATGGA
>NZ_JAGOID010000005.1 GCF_017995835.1 Amaricoccus sp. | reverse complement strand
GTTCCTCGATGTTGACCGCCTTCAGCCCGCCCGGCATCGGCAGCTCTGCCAGTCCGGGTGCGAGCCGTTCATAGCCGGCGCCGAGCTGCTTCTTCCATTCGTCGAGCACCCCCACGACCTTGCCCATCGCATCAAGCTGCACCGCGATGTTCAGGGTCTGGTGCTGCAGGATGACCGCACGTTCCACGACATCGGGAACGTGGACCTCGCGCCCGATCTGGTCGGTCACGACGCGATCGGCCCAGGCGGGCATGGCAAGCGTCAGCCCGGCAAGCGTCAGTGAGACCTTCAGTGCAGCGATGAAACGAGGTTGGATCATGGGCGGTTCTCCGGTGCAGGAACGGTCTGTCGCGCCGTGGTTGGGACGGATTCGTTATATTCGATTGAATATAGCTGGCATGGAGCCTGCGCAATCCTGCGGATTCCGCTGCCCGGCCACTCTCTGGAACAGACCACTTCACCAAGCGACGGGACGGCAGGCTGCGTGGAGCCTTGCATTCAAGCAGGTCTGCCCGAGCAATCTTGCCGGAATGCGATGTGCCGCCAACGGTGAAGAACTTGTGCGACAGTGGCCAAAGTCGACCGCATGCCAGCCGCAACTCGGCACCCCCTCGGCAGGACGGTCGATGTTTCGTCCGGATCAGTGATGGTGATGCGCGGCCAGTTCACTGGCGCGGGAGGGGCGGGTCAGGCCGCCGGCAGCGATCCATGCCGCTGTCCCGCTGTGCGCCCGCGCGACCAGCCGGTGCGCGGCGGTGAAATCATAGGGTGAGACCGCCAGGGGGCAGAGCGTCGGGGCCAGATGCGCGGTCGCGCCTGCGGGCATGGTCTCGATCTCGTGCATCAACTGCCAGGCGATCAGCAGGGTCACTGCGTGCAGCACGCGGGCAATGGCGCCCTGCGGCGGCGTGGTCAGGGTGCAGGCATAGCCAGTCGGCAGCACGATGATCCGCGTGGCCCCGAGCCCGACCGCCATGTGCAGCGGCGTGTTGGCGGCAATCGCGCCATCCATCAGTTGGCGGGCGCCGATGGTGACCGGCGGAAAGATCCCCGGCACCGCCGCGCTGGCCAGGATCGCCTCGATCACCGGCCCCGACGACAGCCGCACCGCAAGGCCCTGCTGGTCGGTCGCCATCACATGCAGCGGCAGGCGCGCGTCCTCGATCCGGGCAAAGGGGATGCGGGTTTCCAGCAGGCGCCGCAGCGGCGCTGGGTCGACGATGCTGCTCGAGCGGCGCAAAACTCCCAGGACCCGGGTCAGCGAGAAGGGAAAGACGTCCGACCGACGCAGCCCGCACCAGATTTCGGCAAGGCGTTCCACCCCGGCCTGATCGGGCGCGCCGGTGAAATAGGCCGCATTGAGCGCCCCGACCGATGAGCCGATGACGAAATCGGGCCTCACGCCCGCCGCAGTCAGCGCCATCAGCATGCCGACCTGCACCGCACCCAAGCTGCCGCCGCCCGCCAGCACGAAGGCCGTGACCGCCATTGTCTGCCCTCCCCCTCGCGGACCTTTGGCCTGCCGGTTTCGCGGCCGCGGTCAGCTCAGTCCTTGCGCCAGAACCCCTCGGCCCGCACCCGCGCCATGACGTTCGCCACGATCCGGTCGCAGCGCGCGCCGGCAAAGCCGAAGACGCTGCCCAAGGCCATGTCGAACTCTTGCGCCAGACTTTCGCGCAAGAGTGACCGCGCGCGGAAATATCGCGTCCGCACCGTGGCGGCGGGGATCGCCAGCGCCTCGGCCACCTCCTCGACGCTCATCTCCTCGATGGCACGCAGCACGAAGACGCTGCGGAACGCCTCGGGCAGAAGGTCGATGCGCGCCTCGACGATGGCGCGAAGCTGCGCCCGGTCGACCGTCTGTTCCGGGCCACGGTCGGGCGGATCGACCAGGGCCGAAAGGGTGTCGTTGTCGGACGAGGTCATCGCCACCTCCAGCGGAATGATCTGCGCGCCCTTGCGCCGCAACCGGCCAAGCGCCTCGTTGGCGGTGATGCGGACCAGCCAGGTCGAAAGGCCGCTTTCGCCGCGAAAGCCGGGGAACGCGCGCCAGGCGTGCAGCCAGGCCTCCTGCACGGCGTCCTCGGCCTCGGCATCGCTGCGCAGGATGCCGCGTGCGGTGCGGAACAGGCGCTGGTTGTGGCGCCGCATGATCGCCTCGAAGGCGGCTGTGTCACCGTTTGCTGCGCGCTGCACCAAGCCCGCGTCCGGGGCTTCGGCGGGGCGGCGGGGCGGCGTCGGTTGCGTGATCTTGTGCATCTTCACTCCCCATCGTTCGGATGGCTGTCGGGCGGATCCCGCGCCTGATCATTGGATGCGGCGATGGCCCGTCGCGTTCCCGGCCGGTTGCAGTTTCCATCATGCGCCCTCCCGCCCCGACCCGGCCAGACCCGGGGAACGTTTTTTCGCGATGCCGCATCCAATGGTTCGAGGCCCGGTGAAAGGGTCTCTCCATCTCCGAAAGGAAACCCCGTGAAACTCCTGTCGTCCCTCCTGGCCGCAGCGTCGCTGTCGGTCGCCGCCCCCGCCTTTGCCCATGACGAAGGCGCGCCGGCTTCTGCGCCCCCGGGCGCACCCTATGTGCAGGTCAGCGAGGCGCTGCCGCTGCCGGCCTTCATTCCCGGGCTCGGCACCCTGTTCGTCGAGCCCGCCCGGCTGCCGGCCGGCCCCTTCCTGGCCTATGACCACGACGGCAAGCTGTCGGCCACGATCTACATGGTCCCGCTGGAGGATCTCGAGAACGGCGTCTCCTTCGACGGGCTGACGGTCGGGGCGCACGATGTCAGCAGCGTCGACATCTACTACAACGCAGGTCACCCCGGCGTCGAAAAACCCCATGCGCATGTCGTGCTCTATCACGACGAAGGCGCCAAGGGACGGCTGGCGAAATGAGCGCCACTCGCCGCCAGCTTCTGGCCATCGGGGGCGGCCTTGGCGCCGCCCTCGTCCTTGGCCCGCGCCGCCTGCTGGCGGCGCCGGTCGAGGCAATCGAGATGCGCGGCAGCGCGCGGGGCGAGCGGATCTGGTTCGCGCCGCGCGGGCTGGCCGTCGCTCGGGGAACCACGGTTCACTTCGTCAACCGTGATCCGGGCAACAGCCATACCTCGACCGCCTATCACCCCGACAACTACGACCGCCTGCGCCGCATCCCCGCCGCCGCGCGGCCTTGGGACACCGGGTTCCTGCTGCCGGGCGAATCCGCCGAGATCGTGCTGGATGTGCCGGGGGTCTACGACTTCTACTGCATCCCGCACGAGATGGCGGCAATGGTCGGCCGCATCGTCGTCGGCCGCTCCGAAGACCCCGGCTGGGAAGGTCCGGCCCCCGATAGCGAAGATGTCATGCCCGAAGCGCTGGCCGCCCTGCCGCCGGTCGAGGACATCCTTGCCCGGGGAAGGATCGACGACGGGGCCGGGTGATCCCGGCGCCTGGCCGGACCGGGCCAGCGGGTCGCCAGGCGCCAGGCGCATGGCCACCGAAGCGCAGCCGCGGCGTAGGCAGGCACGCAACCAGCGATGCGCCCGATCGCCGTCCATCCGCGGATGCCAGAGCCCGTCCGCCTCATCCGCCATGCCACACTCCGGAAGATCATCGCAATGACGACGATAACCGAACCGGACCCGTGTGACTCGCGCCGTTTGATTCACAGGCTCTGAGCGGGCTGCGGCTAGATCGTCCGGGTCGGGTCTGGTGTGCCGACACCACCTACCTGCCGATGTGTCGGGGCTTCCTCTATCTGGTCGCCGTGATGGATTGGTTCACGCAAGGTTCTGGCCTCGCGCATCTCGAACGTAACCGGGCGCTCAGCACCCGGGGGCCGCGGCTTCAGCCGCCTGTAGCCCTGCCGGTTCAGGATCCGCCCGACCTGGCGCTCCGACAGCGCCACATCGAAGCGATCCGCGGCCACGCCCTTGAGGTCGACGCAGCGCCAGCGCACCACCCCGTCCACCGCTATGTCCGGCCCGGTCTCGACGATCGCCGCCAGCTCCGCCACCTGCGCGGGCGAGAGCCGCGGCCGTCGCCCCGGTCGCGGCCGGTCGACGAGCCCCGCGATCCCCTCGGCATTATAGCGATGCACCCAGTCCCGCAGCGTCTGGCGGTCCATCCCGCCGCTCTTCGCCGCCGTCGTCCGGTCCACCCCCTCCATCACCAGCGCGATTACCAGCATCCGCCGCGCCTGTGCCGGGCTCGCCGCCCGACACGCCAGCCGGCGCAGGTCCGCCGCCGTATGCTCCCTCCGCTCGATCTCGATGGCCATGCCCGTTCCCTCGCTGCCTCGACGAGAGAAACCACGTCCGACAACGTATGGGAATCCCTCACGAGTCAGAAGATCTGGCGGCTGGTGTCAGAACCGATCAGCAGGTGCAGGCAGTAGCTCAAATGAGCCGGAAATCTGTCCAAGGGTCGGGGAGTAGCTCAATATAGCTCCTGCGCTTGCGCGTCGCTGCCCGGATGCCGCGGCCGCGCCGACAGCTGCGTGAAGCCGAGCCGGTGCAGGATTGCTCCCATGCTTCGCTCGGTAGGCACTGGAATCAAAGGGATAAGCCGTCCGGAGTGATTTCCTGTGCGAAGGCCTATCCCCTTCAGTCCGGAGCCCCAACATGTGGTGGCCGGGCTTGCCCGGAAGCCGGTGGAAGCGCGGCCGAGACGCTTGCGCGAAGCGATCGATTCGGGCTATGTTGTGCTCGTTGGAGTTGCGGCGGTTCTCGCCGGTTTCAGGATTGCTTCGCCGGCTTTTCCGGCAGTCCCAAAGTAAAAGGCGCCTCGACCATGCTTCAGCGGCATGCGGATCTGCGCGCGCTCCGCGTCGTGACCGGGATCGCTCCCGACGCGGCCTTCGGCCGGGCCTGCGCGCATCTGATGACCTGCCCGGCCTTCGCCCGGGCGCCGTTCGGCCACATCGCCCGGGCGCTGGCCGGCCAGGTGAACCGCGGCCACTATGCCTTCGCGCTGCGCGGCCCGGCGACGGTCGGCTTCGCCGGCTGGGCGCTGGCGACCGAGCCGGTCGCCGAGGCCTGGCTCCGCGACGAGCGCGGGTTCGGCGAGGGCGACGCGGGGCAGGGCGACTGTCTCGTCCTGAACTTCTGGCAGGCCGACGCGCCCGAGGTCTCGCGGCTCCTCATCGACCACATGGCGGCCGCCCTGCCGGGCGTGCGCCGCCTCTACGCCAAACGCCATTACCCGGACGGCCGCATCCGGCCGGTCCGGCTCGGTTTCGAACGAAGGGAGAGAGAATAGACGGGGCCTGGCCCCGCGAGGACGCGATGCCTGCCGTAACCGTATGTAACCAGTGAGGTATCTGCCATGACCATCGTGAACGCAGCCGCGGCGACAGAGGCCGTCTTCATCACTCTCGGGAGCAACCAGTTCAGCTTCGCCGGCCGCGACCCGGCCGGACCCAACTCCGGGACAACCAGCTACTCCTGGCTGACCACCGGTGGCGACGACATCCACGTGACGGGCTCCGGGATCAATACCGCGGCCAGTCCGGCCACGCAGGGCGTCGCGACGACGATCAACGTCGACCTCTCCAACACCAACGTCAACGACGTCGTGATCTCGGGAATCACCCGGCCGAACGCCTTCGGTCCGGTGATCAACAATGCGCGCATGTCGGTGATCACCTCCGGCGCGACGAACTTCTTCAACGAGGTGCTGGCGCTCGACGACACCATGACGGGCAGCGCCTTCAACGACTCCTTCAAGGCCGGCGGCGGCGCCGACACGCTGAACATGGGCGGCGGCGCCGACACCGCCTGGGGCGGCGACGGCGACGACGAGCTGAACGGCTCGACTGGCGATGACTCGCTCTACGGCGAGGCCGGGGCCGACGAGTTGAACGGCGGCTCGAACAACGATCTCCTGAACGGCGGGACCGGGGCCGACGACATGGACGGCGGCACCGGCAACGACGTCTACGTCGTCGACAACGCGGGCGACAGCGCGAGCGAGTCCCCGTTCGTGATCTTCGGCGGCGGCATCGACCGCGTCGACTCGAGCGTCAACCACACGCTCAGCGCCAACATGGAGAACCTGACGCTGACCGGCGCGGCCCCGATCAACGGCACGGGCAACGCCCGCGCCAACGTCATCAACGGCAACGGCGCGAACAACACGCTGATGGGCCTCGGGGCCAACGACACGCTGAACGCGGGCGGCGGCAACGACTTCCTCGACGGCGGAACCGGGGCCGACGTGATGAACGGCAGCACCGGCAACGACAACTACGTCGTGGACAATCCGGGCGACGTCGTGATCGACAGCGCCGGAACCGACACGGTGCGGAGCTCGATCAGCTACGCGCTCGGGGCCACGATCGAGAACCTGACGCTGACCGGCGCGGCCCCGATCAACGGCACCGGCAACGGGCTTGGCAACGTCATCGTCGGCAACGGTGCGAACAACATCCTGCTCGGGCTCGGCGGCGTGGACACCATCCGCGGCGGCGGTGGCGCCGACACGATCAGCGGCGACGCCGCCGCTGACGTCTTCGACTATGACTTCGTCACCGACTCGGGCCCGGGGGCGGCGGCGCGCGACGTGATCACGGGCTTCGACGGCGCGGGCGTCGCTGGGGGCGACGTGATCAACCTCGCGACGATCGACGCCAACCAGCTCGCCGCCGCGCCCGGCAACCAGACCTTCGCCTTCCTCGGCTGGATCCAGGCGCCGAACCCGCCGGCCACTGCGCCGGGCTCGGTCTGGCTGCGCAACGAGGCCGGCGGCGAAACCGTGGTCTACGCCAACGTCGACGCCGACAACGCGCCAGAGATGGCGATCCGGATCGCCGACGGCGCCGGCGTCACCGCGGGGATGTATATCCCCACCGACTTCGTGCTCTGAGCCGGGCCGCGCAGGGTGGGTGTCACCCACCCTGCGGAAGATCCGGGCGAAACGGGATCAGCTTGTGTAGGGTGGGTGAATCACCCACCCTACACTACGGACAGCGGGACGTGGGTCAGGCCTGCCCGAGCCTTGCCAGCCGGGCGGCGCGCAGGCGTTCGAAGTCCGAGCCGGCGTGATAGCTCGACCGGGTGAGCGGCGTGGCCGAGACCATCAGGAAGCCCTTGCCCCAGGCCGCCTTTTCGTAGCCGGAGAACTCCTCGGGGGTCACGAAATGCCGCACGGCGTGGTGCTTCGGCGTCGGCTGGAGGTACTGGCCGACGGTCAGGAAATCCACGTCGGCCGCGCGCAGGTCGTCCATGACCTGAAGCACCGCTTGCCGGTCCTCGCCGAGGCCGACCATGATCCCGGACTTGGTGAACGCCGCGGGATCGAGTTCCTTCACCCGTTGCAGCAGCCGGAGCGAGTGGAAGTAGCGGGCGCCGGGACGGACCTCGGGATAGAGGCCGGGCACGGTCTCGAGGTTGTGGTTGAAGACGTCGGGGCGCGCCTCGACCACCGCCTCGAGCGCCGAGGGCGGGCAGCGCAGGAAATCCGGCGTCAGCACCTCGATCGTGGTTGCCGGGTTCTTTCGGCGCACGGCGCGGATGGTCTGGGCGATGTGCTCCGCGCCGCCGTCGTCGAGGTCGTCGCGATCGACCGAGGTGATGACGACATGGTTCAGCCCGAGCTTCTCGACCGCGACGGCGACCCGCAGCGGCTCGAAGGCGTCGAGCGCGTCGGGGCGGCCGGTGGCGACGTTGCAGAACGTGCAGCCGCGGGTGCAGATCTCGCCCATGATCATCATGGTGGCGTGACCCTGGGACCAGCACTCGCCGACGTTCGGGCAGCCCGCCTCCTCGCAGACGGTGACGAGGCGGTTGTCGCGCAGGATGTCGCGGGTGCGCTTGTAGCCGTCGGAGGTCGGGGCCTTGACCCGGATCCACTCCGGCTTGCGCAGGAGCGGCGCATCGGGGCGGTGCGCCTTCTCGGGGTGGCGCTGGGTCCTGTCGCTCAGGTCTCGCTCGGCCATGGGATCCTCCCCTTTCCGTCCGTCCTTACCGCGACGTCGCCGCGGCGCCAAGCTCCGGCGCCGCAACGGCCGCGTGGGCGATCTCGTCGCGACCGGCGCGCGCGAGAATTCGCGTCAGCTCCGCGAACCAGCCGTCGTCCTGCGACTGGGATCGGCGGGCAAGCCCGATCGTTCGCCGCGGCTCCGGCCCGGCGAAGCGCGCGAGCGCCAGCCGCGGCGCCGCCGCCGTCTCGATCCGCACGGCGAGTTCCGGAACCAGCGTCAGCCCGAACCCTTCCTCCGCCAGCCGGCACAGCGTCGAAAGGCTGGACGCGCGCAGGTTTAGCGGCGCGTCGTCGGGCGCGAGCGCGCAGGCGTCGACCGCCTGATCCGCGAGGCAGTGTCCGTCGTCGAGCAGCAAGAGCCGCTCCGCCGCCATGGCCCGCGGGTCGATGCCGCCACGGCCGAACTCCGCCACCTGCCCGGCCGAGCCGGCGAGGAGAAAGCGGTCCTCGAAGAGCGGCTGCTCGACGAGGTCGGGCGCTCCGGCGGGCAGCGCCATGACAGCGGCGTCGAGTTCCCCCCGGCGCAACTCCTCGACCAGGGCGCGCGTCTGCGCCTCGCGCACCCCGAGGTCGAGCGTCGGATTGCGGCTGCGCAGGAGCGGCAGCGCCGCCGGCAGCAGGTAGGGCGCCACCGTCGGGATGACGCCGAGCCGCAGCCGCCCCCCGAGCCCGCGCTGCCAGCGCGCCACCTGGGTCAGGTCGGAGATCTCGTCCATCACCCGCCGCGCCCGGCGCAGGATCTCGCGCCCCGCCGGCGTCAGCACCACCTCCCGTGCCCGTCGCTCGACGAGCTGGGCCCCGAGCGTCGCCTCCAGCTCGCGGATCTGCACCGAAAGCGCCGGCTGGCTGACGTTCACCGCCGCCGCGGCGCGGCCGAAATGCCCCTCCTCGGCGAGGGAGATCAGGTAGCGAAGCTGGCGCAGGGTGATCTCCATTAGATTTGATTATCAGTTTTGCAAGGAAATGCAATTTCCCCTTATCGGATTCCGCTGCTACCCGTCGAGCCAGTCAGGAACGGTTCCGATCCGGCTTCCCCGCGCGGGACCGGCGCGGATGCGCACTCAGGCGGGGAGGTGTGGAATTATGGACGCCAAGGTCGAGGACAGGGCGGGCGGCTGCCCGGTGGCCCATGCGACGGTCGGGTCGAATGCGACGTTGCGGTCGAGCCGCGACTGGTGGCCGAACCAGCTCAACCTCCGCATCCTTCACCAGAACAGCGCCGCCGCGAGCCCGATGGGCGTGGATTTCGACTATGCCGAGGCGTTCCGCGGGCTGGACTATGACGGCCTGAAGCGGGATCTCACCGCGCTGATGACCGACAGCCAGCCGTGGTGGCCGGCGGATTTCGGCCATTACGGCGGGCTCTTCATCCGCATGGCCTGGCACGCGGCCGGCACCTACCGCACCGGCGACGGCCGCGGCGGCGCAGGTCGCGGGCAGCAGCGGTTCGCGCCGCTGAACTCCTGGCCCGACAACGTCAACCTCGACAAGGCCCGCCGCCTGCTCTGGCCGATCAAGCAGAAATACGGCGACGCGATCTCCTGGGCCGACCTGATCGTGCTGACGGGCAACGTCGCGCTCGAGTCGATGGGCTTTAAGACCTTCGGCTTCGCCGGCGGCCGCGTCGACACCTGGGAGCCCGAGGAGGACGTCTACTGGGGCGGCGAGACCGAGTGGCTGGCGCTCAGCAACAGCCCCGACAACCGCAACAGCCGCTATTCCGGCGAGCGCGATCTCGAGAACCCGCTCGCTGCGGTGCAGATGGGTCTCATCTACGTCAATCCCGAGGGGCCGGACGGCAATCCCGACCCGCTCGCCGCGGCGCGCGACATCCGCGAGACGTTCAAGCGCATGGCGATGGACGACGAGGAGACCGTCGCGCTGATCGCCGGCGGCCACACTTTCGGCAAGACCCACGGCGCCGGCGACGCCGCTCTGGTCGGGCCGGAGCCCGAGGCGGCGCCGCTCGAGGCGATGGGCCTCGGCTGGGCGAGCAGCCACGGCACGGGCGTCGGCGCGGACGCGATCGGCTCCGGTCTCGAGGTGATCTGGACCTCGACGCCGACGCGCTGGACCAACAACTTCTTCTGGAACCTGTTCGGCTACGACTGGGAGCTGACCAGGAGCCCCGCCGGCGCGCATCAGTGGCGGCCGACGAACGGCGCCGGCGCGAACTCGGTGCCCGATCCGTTCGACAAGACCAGGCGCCGGGCGCCGGCGATGCTGACCACCGACATCTCGCTCCGTGCCGACCCCGACTACGAGCGGATCTCGCGGCGTTTCTTCGAGAACCCGGACCTTTTTGCCGACGCCTTCGCGCGGGCCTGGTTCAAGCTGACCCACCGCGACATGGGCCCGAAGTCGCGCTACCTCGGCCCGGAGGTTCCCGCCGAGGATCTGATCTGGCAGGATCCGCTGCCGACGGTGGATCACCCGCTGGTCGACGAGGCCGACGTCGCCAACCTCAAGGCCGAGATCCTCGATTCCGGGCTCTCGATCTCGCAGCTCGTGTCGACGGCCTGGGCGTCGGCCTCGACCTTCCGCGGTTCGGACAAGCGCGGCGGCGCCAACGGCGCGCGGATCCGGCTCGCGCCGCAGAAGGACTGGGACGTGAACCAGCCCGAGGCGCTGGCGCCGGTCCTCGCGCAGCTCGAGGCCATCAGGCAGCGATTCGAGGAGGGCCGCCGCGACGGCAAGAAGGTCTCGCTCGCCGACCTGATCGTGCTCGGCGGCGCGGCAGCCATCGAACTCGCCGCGAAGAAGGCGGGCCACGACCTCGAGGTTCCCTTCGTTCCGGGCCGCACCGACGCGACGCAGGAGCAGACTGACATCGAGTCCTTCGATCAGCTCGAACCGGCGGCCGACGGCTTTCGCAACTACCTGAAGAAGCAGTACGCGATCACCGCGGAGGCGCTCCTCGTCGACAAGGCGCAGCTCCTGACGCTCTCGGCCCCGGAGATGACCGTCCTCGTCGGCGGCCTGCGGGTCCTCGGGGCGAACCACGGCGGCTCGCATCACGGCGCCTTTACCGACCGGCCGGAGACGCTGACGAACGACTTCTTCGTCAACCTGCTCGACATGGGCGTGCGCTGGGCGCCGCTGTCGGCGGCCGAGGACGTCTACGAGGGGCGCGACCGCGCGACGGGCGAGCCGAAATGGACGGCGACCCGGGTCGATCTCGTCTTTGGCTCGAACTCGCAGCTTCGCGCGCTCGCCGAGGCCTATGGCGGGGCGGACCAGCGGCGTTTCCTCCGCGATTTCGTCGCCGCATGGAACAGGGTAATGAACGCCGACCGCTTCGACCTCGCCTGAGCCGTCTCCGCGCCGCCCGTCGTCCCCACCGGCGGAGCGGGCGCGGGAGCCCGGAGCGGCACGCCTCCCGCGCGCCGCTCCGGCGCCTCTCGGCGCGCGGGACCGTGCTGGGCCTCGGCGCAGAATTCGTCTAAGGCGCGGGCCGTGCCCAGCCTCCAGGACGCCATGACCCGCATCATCGAAAGTCTCGACGACATCGCCCCGGGCTACCAGGTGCTCTACTGCGACCTGTGGGGCTGCCTCCACGACGGCGTGCGCGCCTATCCCGAAGCCGTCGCCGCGCTGGAGCGGTTCCGCGCCCGCGGCGGCGCCGTGGTGCTGCTGACCAACTCGCCGCGGCCGGCGGCGAACGTCGCGCGCCAGCTCGAGGCGCTGGGCGCGCCGGCCTCGTGCTACGACCTCATCGTCTCCTCGGGCGACGCGGCGCAGGAGGCGCTCGCCAGCGGGCGCTTCGGCCGGCGCGTCCACCATGTCGGCCCGGAGCGCGACCTCGCGTTCTTTCGCGACGCCGAGGGGCGACCCTTCGACGTCGAGCTCGTCCCGATCGAGGAGGCGGAAGGCATCGTCTGCACCGGGCTCTTCGACGACGCCACCGAGACGCCGGAGGACTACCGGGCGCTGATCCTCCACGGCAAGACCCGCGGCCTGCGCCTTCTCTGCGCCAACCCCGACATCGTGGTGGACGTGGGCGAGAAGCGGATCTACTGCGCCGGCGCGATCGCCGAGGCCTATGCGGCGGCGGGCGGAGAGAGCTTCTATTTCGGCAAGCCGCACCCGCCGATCTATGGGCTGGCCCGGCGGCGCATCTCCGGGAAGCTGGGCTTCGAGGTGACGCCGGAGGAGATCCTCGCCATCGGCGACGGCGTGGCGACCGACATCCTCGGCGCCATGGGCGAGAACCTCGACGCGCTTTTCGTCACCGGCGGGCTCGCGGCCGGAGACACCGCGACGACAGCGAACGCCGGTCCGGATCCTGCGCTGCTGGCCACCTTCCTGCGGGAGGCCCGCCTCGCGCCGCTGATGGCGATCCGGCGGCTGCGCTGAAGCACGCTGCGGCCGCCGGTCCGATCAGAAGCTGTAGCCGACCCGGAAACCGAGCGCGAGGATGGTGCCGTCCCGGTACTTGGTGTCGAGAAGGTTGGTCGCGTCGCCGAGCCAGCCGTAGCTGACGCCTCCGGCGAGGTTTACTTTGCCGACGTCGTAGCTGAGCCCGACGCCGAGCATGGTGCGGCCGTCGACGGGACCGAGCGTCGTCATCACCTCGTTCACCTGCGGCTCGTAGGTGACCGAGAACGTGCCCGCCAGGTCGTCGCGAAGCTGGCGGGCGACGCCGATGCTGTAGGTCCACCAGTCGTCCGTGTAGTCGACGAGCGCCCGGCGCTCCTGCAACGCCAGCTCGGTGATGTCGCCGTACATCGTCGGCGCGATCGCGAATTCGGACCATTGGACCCAGCGAACCGAGCCGAAGGCGAGGGTTTTCTCGTTGATGCCGGTCTGGGCCTCCAGCGTCACCGACTGCGGCGTGTCCACGTCGGTCGTGTCGCGGAGGCGGCCGAGATTCGACTGTTCGGTGGTCGAGAGGTCGTAGCTGATCTTCGACTGGTAGGTCAGCTCCACCCGGAGCCCGATCTCGGGCCGGGCGTAGGCCGCGCCGACGAAGCCGCCCCAACCCCATTCGGCGTCGGCGTCGATCTCGTATCCGGCGAGGAAGGGAATGGCGGCGCTGGCTTCGAGCCGCTGGGCGCGGACGCCGCCATAGATCTTGATGCGGTCCGTCGCGTCGTAGGCGAGGCCGGCGGCGGCCTGCCAGGTGTCGAGATCCGCGTCAGTGCCGCCGTAGTTGAACGCGGCCGGGAAGCTGCCGTGCGAGTAGTAGGTGTTGGCGACGTAGGGCTGGTCGAGCACGAGGATCCAGGAGAGCTGCTCGTTGATGTCGCCCTTGAGCGCGCCGCCGAACTTCCAGTCGCTGCGCAGCAGGTTGCCGGTGTTGCCCGAGACCGGGAAGCCGCCCAGGCTCGGCGGCAGCTGTCCGTTCTTGCCCTCCAGTTCCGGGTGCGTGTAGACGGCGCCGATCTCGCCGTATGTCCCGTCCTCGTAGAGGATGCGAACCAGCGCCGGCACCGCGCGCTCGAGCGCGGCGGCGAAGGCCGCGCCCGGGATGGTGCAGGCGCATGCAAGGAACACGGCGCCATTGCGCACGGATACTGCGCTCATCGTTTCCTCCGTCTACGACGTCTTTTCGACTTGTTGTAGTAATATTGGTGGATTGTCGGCCGTTCGGGTCAAGTCCTGACCGAACGTCAAGTGTGCCGGCGCGGACGGCGCTCTGGCGGCGCCTCCGGCTATGCAACTGAAAATCAACTATGAAAGCAGAACCGCCCCATGCGGGGCGGTTGCATATCGGCAACAGGTAGCCGCAAGCTTATCGTCGGGCGATCAGCCCTTCTTGTTCACCGCGTCGAGCGAGGCTTGGAGGATGCTCACCGCCTCGGCCTTGTCGCCCCAGCCGATGACCTTGACCCACTTGCCTTCCTCGAGGTCCTTGTAGTGCTCGAAGAAGTGCTTGATGCGGTCGCGGGTCTTCTGGGCGACGTCCTCGAGGTCCTGGATGCCGGCCTGGAACGGGTCGACCTTCTCGACGGGCACGGCGATCAGCTTGTCGTCCATGCCGCCGTCGTCCTCCATCTTGAGGACGCCGACCGGGCGGCAGCGGATGACGATGCCGGGCTGGAGGGGGAAATCGCAGAGCACCAGCACGTCGGTCGGGTCGCCGTCGGCGTGCAGGGTGTTCGGCACGAAGCCGTAGTTGCAGGGGTAGAACATCGGGGTGTTGACGATACGGTCGACGAAGACCGCGCCAGAATCCTTGTCGATCTCGTACTTGACGGGCGCGCCGCCCGCGGCGCCGCCGGTGATCTCGATCACCACGTTGACGTCGTGCGGCGGGTTCTTGCCGGCAGGGATCTTGTCGATGTTCATGGAGGGCTCCGGTCACGGTGTACTTTGCGGCGCCCGCGTATCACGCCGCCGTCCCCTGCAAAAGGGGGCGCGGGTCCTATCCGGCGCCTCGGCGGGCGGCGCGCAGGCCGACGAGGTTGCCGACGATGATCACCGCCGCGCCGACGAAGACGGCGAGACGCAGGGGCTCGTGGTAGACGAGCATCCCCAGGGTGGCGACGATCGGCAGGCGGAGGAACTCCATCGGCGCGACGACGCTCGCCGGCGCCTGGCCGAGCGCCGATGTGAGGCAGTAATGCGCCGAGAGCCCGGTCAGGCCGACGACGGCGATCCACGGCGCGATCGCCGCGGAAGGAACGGGGATCCCGCCGGGCATCGACAGGACGAGGCTCGCGAACCCCTGGGCCAGCGTCATCCAGAAGAGGACGCAGAGCACCGGATCCCACGTCATGATCTTGCGGGTGTAAATCGTGTTGAGCGCGAAGGCGAGGCCGGCGACGAGCGCCGCGGCCTGGCCGGCGCCGAACGGTGCGACGCCGGGCTCGGCGACGATCAGCACGCCGACGAAGCCGAGCCCGGCCGCGAGCAGCCGTGGCTTCGTCATCGCCTCGCCGAGGAAGAACGGGGCGAGCAGCACGACCCAGATCGGGTTGGTGAACTCGAGCGCGGCGAGCTGGCCGAGCGGGATCAGCGTCACCGCGAAGAACCAGAGGTTCTGGCCTAGGTAGTGCGCGGCGTTGCGCTTCACGTGGAGCCAGGGGTGGCGGCTGGCGACGATCTCGCCCGGTCGCCCCGAGGCGAGCACGATCGCGGCGATGACGGCGAAGCCGATCGCGGAGCGGTAGAGCATCAGCTCGAAGGTGTTCATCTCGACCTGGATCTCGCGGCCCGCGACGGCCATCGCCGCGAAGGAGGCGATGGCGCCGAGCATCCAGGCGAAGGCCTTGAGCGGGTGCGAGGGACGGGCCGCCGGGGCGGCCCCGGATGGATGGGGGGCAGGCATAGGCGGGACGTATCGCCTGCCCGGCCCGCCTGTGCAACGGGCGGGGCTTGCCCGCGACGCCGGCGCGTGCATGGATCGGCGCCATGGACACGCCTGTTCCCTGCGGCGGGATCGCCGACCGGACCGCGCTGGAGCTTTCCCGCGCCATCCGTGCCCGCGAGGTCTCCTGCGCCGAGGCGATGGCGGCCTTCCTCGACCGGATCGAGCGGCTGAACCCCGTGGTGAACGCCATCGTCGCGATGAAGCCGCGCGAGGCGGTGATGGCGGAGGCGGCGACGGCGGATGCGGAACTGGCGGCCGGGCGGTGGCGGGGCTGGCTGCACGGGCTGCCGCAAGCGCCGAAGGACCTGACCGGGACCGTGGACATCGCCACCGCCATGGGCTCGCCGATCCTCGCCGGCAAGCGGGCGGCGGCGGATTCGATCCTCGTCGAGCGGCTGCGCGGGGCCGGGGCGATCCTGATCGGCAAGACCAACGTGCCGGAGTTCGGGTTGGGCTCGCACACCTACAACCCCGTCTACGGTAGGACGCTGAACGCCTTCGACCAGACCCGCAGCGCCGGGGGGAGCAGTGGCGGCGCGGGGGTGGCGCTGGCGCTGGGAATGCTGCCGGTGGCCGACGGCAGCGACATGATGGGCTCGCTCCGGAACCCCGCCGGGTGGAACGGCGTCTACGGCTTCCGGCCCTCGCGGGGGCGGGTTCCGGCGGGACCGGGGCCGGAGCTTTACTACCAGCAGCTCAGCGTCGAGGGGCCGATGGGGCGGAACGTCGCCGACCTCGCGGCCCTGTTCGCGACGCTGGCCGGGCACGACCCGCGCTCGCCGCTGTCGCTCGACGGCGACGGGTCGGAGTTCGCCGGGCCGCTCGACGGCGCGACGGCGGGGCTCCGGATCGGCTGGCTCGGCGATCTCGGCGGGCATCTGGCGATGGAGCCGGGGGTGATCGAGACCTGCGAGGCGGCGCTGGGGCTGTTCGAGGGGCTCGGCGTCGCGGTGGAGCCCGTCGCGCCGGATTTCGACTTCGACGAACTTTTCGGGGCCTGGACGACGCTCCGGTCCTTCCTCGTCTCGGGCGCGCTCGCGGCGCATTGGGACGACCCGGCGAGCCGGGGCAAGCTGAAGCCGGAGGCGGTGTGGGAGATCGAGCGCGGCCGCGCGCTGGGCGGGCCGGCGGTGTTCCGCGCCTCGGCGATCCGCACGGCCTGGCTCGGCGAGATCCTGCGGCTCCACGCCCGGTTCGACTTCCTCGCGCTGCCTTCGGCGCAGCTTTTCCCCTTCGAGGTCGGGCTCGACTGGCCGAAGGCGATCGCCGGGCGGGAGATGGACAGCTATCTGCGCTGGATGGAGGGGATGATCCTCGCCAGCATGGCCGGGGCGCCGGCGCTGGCCGTGCCGGCCGGGTTCGGCCCCGGGGGGTTGCCGATCGGGCTGCAACTGATCGGCCCGCCCCGCGCCGACCTCGCCGTGCTCCGCCTCGGCCATGCCTATGACCGGGCGCAGCCCTTCACCGCGCGACGCAGCCCGCTGCTCGGGTGAAGCCCGACCACGCGGCGGCGCGGGATTGCGCGGAGGGTCCGAAGCGGTGGCGGCAGGATCGTGGCGCGGCTATGTCTCCGCCGGGGGCCGGAGCGTCGCTCGCGGGCATGCCGCCGCCTGCGCGCGACGTAGAACCTGCCTCGCCGCCCGGATCGAGAAGGATTGAAGCCGAATGTCAGCGTTTCCCGGCAAGGCGAGGGTGGTCATCGTGGGGCTCGGCGGCATCGTCGGCGCCTCGGTCGCCCACCACCTGATCGAGCGCGGCTGGGACGACATCGTCGGCATCGACAAGTCGGCTATCCCGACCGACATCGGCTCGACCGCCCACGCCTCGGACTTCTGCTACGCCACCAGCCACGACTTCCTGAGTTGCTGGACGACGCTCTACTCGGTCGATTTCTACGAGAGGATGGGCCACTACGCCCGGATCGGCGGCATTGAGGTCGCCCGCGTCGGCGACGACGAGCGGATGGACGAGATCCGGCGCAAGGTCGACAGCGGCAAGGCATTCGGCACCCGCGCCCGCCTGATGGAGCCGGCGGAGATCAAGCAGCGGTTTCCGCTGATCGAGGAGGGCCTCGTGCAGGGCGGGCTCTGGGATCCCGACGCCGGCCTCGTCATCCCGCGCTCGCAGACCGTCGCCGGCAAGCTCGTCGACCTGGCCGAGGCGGCGGGCAAGCTCCGGGCCTTCGCCAACACGCCGGCGACGTCGCTCGTCATCGAGGGCGGCCGGATAAGGGGCGTCGTCACCAGCCGCGGGACGATCATGGCGGATCACGTCGTGGTCTGCGCCGGGCTCTGGGGGCGGCTGATCGCCGGGATGGCGGGCGAGGATTTGCCGGTCATGCCGATCGACCACCCGTTGACGTTCTTCGGGCCGTACGACGCCTTCGCCGGGACGGGGAAGGAGATCGGCTTCCCGCTCCTGCGCGACCAGGGCAATTCCGCCTACATGCGCGACACCGGCGACCCCAGGACCGCCGAGGGCGGGCAGATCGAATGGGGCTACTACGAGGAGGAGACCCCGCGGCTGGTGCATCCGCGCGAGCTGGTCGAGAAGGAGCAGGCGCGGCTGTCGCCTTCGCAACGCGACCTCGACATGGAGCAGGTGCTGGAGCCGCTCGAGCGGGCGATGGAGCTGACGCCGATCCTCGGCGAACTCGGCTACAACGAGGGCCATTCGTTCAACGGCCTGTTGCAGGTGACGACCGACGGCGGCCCGTCGATCGGCGAGAGCCAGAAGGTGCGCGGCCTGTGGTACGCCGTCGGCATCTGGGTGAAGGACGCTCCCGGCATGGGCAAGCTCGTCGCCGACTGGATGACCGACGGCCGCACAGCCATCGACCACGCCCGCATCGACTACGCCCGCTTCAACCCCTTCGCGCTGACCGAGGACTTCATCGCGGCCCGCTGCACCGAGACGGCGCGCAAGGTCTACAACCCGCCCGTCCACCCGCGCGAGCCCTTCGCCGGCGGCCGTGGCATCCGCCGCTCGCCGTTCTGGGCGCGCGAGAAGGAGCTCGGCGGCTATTTCATGGAGCTCGGCGGCTGGGAGCGCGCCCACGGCTACGCCGCCAACGAGCACCTGCTGGAGAAATACGGCGACCGCGTGCCGGTGCGCGCGAACGAGTGGGACAACCGCCACTTCTGGCGGGTCTCCAACGCCGAACAGCTCGCCATGAGCGAGGATTGCGGCCTCATCAACCTGTCGCACTTCCACATCACCGACGTCGAGGGGCCGGACCATGTCGCGCTGATGGAATGGCTCTGCGCCGCGAAGGTCGGGGGCGACGCCAATATCGGCAAGGGCATCTACACCCATTTCCTCGACGACGAAGGCATGGTGCGGGCCGACTTCACCCTGTTCCGCATGGCCGACCGCATCCGCATGGTGAACGGCGCCGACGCCGGCCCCCGCGATTTCCACTACATGCGCCGCGTGGCGCAGGACCGCGGCCTCGACGTGACGATCACCGACGTCGCCGAGAAATACGTGACGATCGGCATCTGGGGGCCGAATGCGCGGGCGAACCTCGCGAGAGTCGTCGAGAACCCGGACGCGCTCTCGAAGGAGAACTTCCCCTTCGCCGCGCTCCGCCCGGTCCGCATCGCCGGCCGCGACGTCCTCGCCTTCCGCATCTCCTATGTCGGCGAGCAGGGCTGGGAGCTGCACATGGCCTACGAGGACGGCCTCGCGGTCTGGGACGCGCTGCGCGCCGCCGGCGTGATCGCGGTCGGCGTCGAGACCTACGCCAACTCCCGGCGGCTGGAGAAGAGCCTGCGGCTCCAGAACGCCGACCTGCTGACCGAGTACAACCTGCTGGAGGCCGACCTCGCGCGGCCCAAGGTCAAGGAGGCGGAGTTCCGCGGCAAGGCGAAGCACCTCGAGCACCGGGCGCGCGAACACCAGCCGGCGATGCTCTGCACGCTGGTGATGACGGACAACGTCGACGCCAGCGGCGTGGCGCGCTACCCGGTCGGCGTCCTGCCGGTGATGGACCCGGACACCGGCGAGACGCTGGTCGACGAACTCGGGCGGCGGTCCTTCACCACCTCGATCGCCTACGGGCCGAGCGTCGGCAGGAACATCGCCCTCGCCTACCTGCCGTGGGCGTACTGCCAGGAGGGGCGCAGGCTCGCGGTCCAGTATTTCGGCGAGACCTATCCGGTCGAGGTCGCGGCCATCGGCTACAGGCCGCTCTACGATCCGGAGAACGTCAAGCCGAGGAGTTGAGGCAAGCGGCCTCATGAGACGACTCGCGGCGCCCTTGACCGTTAACTCTTTTATCGTATGAGTTCAGTGTGTTACCAGGGAAACACGCGTGTTAGCGTGTTACGATGGGTGGCTTGGCAGACTCGCCGGTATGAGGGTTCAGCCTGCCAGCCGCGCCGGCGCGAGCCCCCGCAGCGAGTTGCCGACGAGGAGTTCGCCCCGCGCCAGATCTTCGGGGCGCAGGACCGCCTCGCGCGCGCCTTCGGCGAGCAGGGCCTCGCGCAGCACGCCCGGCAGCAGCCCCGCCGCGACGGGCGGGGTCAGCAGCGCGCCGTCGCGACGGAGGAACAGGTTGGTGATGGCGCCTTCGCAGAGCTCGCCGCGGGTGTTGAGGAAGAGCCACTCGTCGATCCCCTCGGGCAGTTCCGCCCGCGCCCGGTCGTAGCGCGCCCGCGCCGTGGTCTTGACGCGGAGCCACGGGTCGCCGGGGTCGAGCCGCTCCGGGTGGATCGCGACCCGCCACGTCGCGGGCGACGGGCCGAGCGGCCCGGCCGACACCGTGGCGGCGCCTTCCCGGTCGAGGGTGAGGCGCACCCGCGCGGGGTCGTCGGCGACGGTGGCGAGCTTGGCCTTGATGGCGGCGCGGTCGAAGCCGAAGGCGAGCGCCCGCGCCGTCCGTTCCAGCCGGGCGAGGTGGCGGTCGAGGCGGACGAAGCCGCCGTCGCGCCGGGCGAAGGTCTCGATCAGGAGCAGCCCATCGGGAACGGCAGGGCGAAACGGGCTTTCCACAGCGCCTCCTCGTACTCGGCCTCGGCCGTCGAATCGGCGACGATGCCGCCGCCCACGTTCAGCACCGCCGCGCCGTCGGGAAAGAGCGTCAGCGTGCGGATCGCCACGTTGAAGGCGGCGCGGCCGTCGGGCGCGGCCCAGCCGATCGCGCCGCAATAGGCGTCGCGCGGCCACGGCTCGAGTTCGCGGATTATCTCCATCGCCCGGACCTTCGGCGCTCCGGTGACCGATCCGCAGGGAAAGAGCGCGCCGAAGGCGCGGGCGAGCCCGACGCCGGGGCGCAGGCGGCCGGCGACCCGCGAGACCATCTGGTGCACCGTCGCGTAGGTCTCGACCTCGAAGAGCGCCGGGACCGCGACCGAGCCGATCTCGGCGATCCGGCCGATGTCGTTGCGCAGGAGGTCGACGATCATCAGGTTCTCGGCCCGGTTCTTCGCGTCGCGCCGCAGCGCCGCAGCGAGGTCCGCGTCGCGCGCCGGGTCGGGATCCCGCGGAGCGGTGCCCTTCATCGGGCGCGCCGCGATTCCGCCCGCGCCGTCGAGCGCGAAGAACAGTTCCGGCGAGCGCGACACCAGCGCCGTGTCCCCGAGCGCCACGACCGCGCCGAAGCCGACCGGCTGGCGCCGCGCAAGCGTCGCCGCGATCGCGGCCGGGTCGCCGCTCCACTGCCCGTCGAGCGGCAGGGTCAGGTTCATCTGGTAGATGTCGCCGGCGCGGACGTAGTCGGCCGCCCGCGCGAACGCCGTGGCATACTCCGCCCGGCTCCACCGCGGCCGGAGCGCGCCGAGCGCCCCGCCGGGCGTGACCGGAACCGCAGGCCCGGGGCCGCGGGGGAAGACGCCGAAGTCGACGAGCGGCAGGCGCCGCCCCGCCGGCATCAGCGGGGCAAGCCGGGGCTCGAGCGCGTAGCCGGCCTCGTAGCTCGCGTACCCGGCGACCCAATGCCCCGCCGCCAGCGCCGCATCGAGCGCCGCGAGGGCCTCGGGCGCCTCGGCCACGTCCCGGGCGGTGATGCGACCGGCGGGCGCGGCGAAGCGCGCCGGCCGGTCCCCGGGGCCGAAGTCGATCTCGACATGCGTGTCCATCGCGCCCTGCATCGGTGGTGGCGGCGACAATGTCGAGGGCGCGACGCGGCGAGCCTCTGCGGGGCCTTCGGCCAGCCGCTGCGGCAATGCGTCGCGACCGACGCTCCAGAATTGCTCTAGCGGTAGCCGGTGGCGTCGGCCGGCTTGCCTGCATCCTGCACCTCCGAGATATAGCGCCAGGCGTCGGGGCGGGAGCCGTCGAGGTCGGTGAAACCATAGACCTGCGCGAGTCCGCCGCTGGAAAGCGACTGTCCGTTCCAGCGAGCGCGATCCGGGTCTGCGGCGAGCGCGGCCACCGCGCGGCCGACAAGGCGCGGGGTCTCGGAGATCACGAAATGCGGCTCCGTCTTCGTCGCGTTGCGCCAGTTTTCCTCCGTCACGCCGTAGTGATCCAGCATCATCTCGGAGCGCATCCAGCCCGGCGTGATGCAGACGGCGGTTGCGCCGTGCTTTTCCAGGTCCTTTGCGTGCGCCCAGGCCATGCGGTTCGCCGCCACCTTGGCGAGGTCGTAGAACGGCGACACCCGGTAGTGGTCGGCGTTGTATTCGGCCGTGCCGTCCGTCACCTCGACCAGCAGGCCGCCCGGCCGTTCGATCAGCAGCGGGAGCGCGAAATGCGCCGTGATCAGATGCGTGTCGATGCCGAGGCGAAGAAGTCGCAGGCCGTTGTCGAGATCATGGTCCCAGACCGGCTTGTCCCATTCGAACAGCTTCTCGCCGCCCCAGATGTCGTTGACGAGGATATCGAGGCGGCCTTGCTCGGCCCGGATGCGTTCGACGAGCCCGCGCACCTCCTCGGGGACGAGATGGTCGACGCGGACCGCCACGCCCTTGCCGCCCGCGGCCGATACGAGTTCCGCCGTCTCCTCGATCGTCTCGGGCCGGCGGTATTCGGACTGCCGCTCCCGCGTCGTGCGACCGGTGACGTAGACCGTCGCGCCGGCTGCCCCCAGCTCGACTGCGATGCCGCGGCCCGCGCCGCGGGTGGCGCCAGCCACCAGAGCTATGCGTCCCGCCAGCGTCATCCGGCGGGCCGGACGCTGGCGGTGACGTAGTTGACCGAGAGGTCGCGGTCGGAGATGCGCCAGGACCAGCCGAGCGGGTCGAAGACGAAGCCCTTGCGGTCGACCGGGTCGAGGCCGGCGCCGCGGAGCAGGGTGAAAAGCTCGTCGGGGGTGATGAACTTCCGCCAGTCGTGGGTGCCCTTCGGCAGCCAGCGCATGACGTGCTCGGCCCCGACGATCGCCATCAGCCAGGATTTCGGATTGCGGTTGAGGGTGGAGCAGATCATCAGCCCGCCGGGACGGAGCAGGGCGGCGCAGGCGGCGAGGTAGGCGGGCGGGTCGGCGACGTGCTCGACCACCTCCATGTTGAGCACCACGTCGAAGCTCTCGCCCGCCTCGGCCAGCGCCTCGGCGGTCGTGTGGCGGTAGTCGATCGCGAGGCCGGACTGTTCGGCGTGGACGCGGGCCACGGGAATGTTGCGCGCGGCGGCGTCGGCGCCGACGACCTCGGCCCCGAGGCGGGCCATCGGCTCGCACAGGAGTCCCCCCCCGCAGCCGATGTCGAGCAGGCGCAGGCCGGCGAACGGGCGATCGACCTTCGGGTCGCGGGCGAACTCGGCGGCGATCTGGGCGATCACGTAGTCGAGCCGGCAGGGCTGGAGCATGTGCAGCGGCTTGAACTTGCCGTTCGGATCCCACCATTCGGCGGCCATCGCCTCGAACTTGGCGACCTCGGCGGGGTCGACGCTGTCGGCGGTTCGCGTTGCGCTCATCTGTCCAACCTGCGATGCTCTGCCCCGATGTTCTACCCGGCGCGCAGATGAAGGAAAACCTCGGTCAGGTCGGGTCCGGCCCGCGGAGCGCTCTCTATCCGCCGATCGAGCCGTTCCGCCAGCAGCTGCTCGACATGCCGGGCGGCCACCGGGTCTATGTCGAGCAATGCGGCCGGCCCGACGGCGCGCCGGTCGTGGTGCTGCATGGCGGGCCGGGGGGCGGCTGCTCGCCGGGGATGCGGCGGTTCTTCGACCCGAAGCGGTATCGCTCGGTCCTGTTCGACCAGCGCGGCTGCGGGCGGTCGAGCCCGCTTGCGTGCGTCGAGAACAACACGACCTGGGATCTCGTCGCAGATATCGAGCGGATCCGGGTCGATCTCGGGATCGAGCGCTGGGCGGTGTTCGGCGGATCCTGGGGCGCCTGTCTCGCGCTGCTCTATGCGCAGGCCCACCCGGAGCGGGTCGAGGCGCTGGTGCTGCGCGGGGTCTTCACCATGACCCGGGCGGAGCTGGACTGGTTCTATGCCGGCGGCGCCGGGCGGTTCTGGCCGGCGCAGTGGCGCGCCTTCGAGGGCATGGTCCCGGAGGCGGAGCGGGGCGACCTGATCGGGGCCTATCACCGGCGGCTGTTCGGGGACGATCCCGGCGAGCAGGCGCGTTTCGCCCGGGCCTGGGCGGGATGGGAAAGCGCGCTGGCGGTGCTCGACCCGGGCGAGGGGCGGGGGCATCCGCCCTCAGCCTATTCGCTCGCGTTCGCCCGGCTGGAGAATCACTATTTCAGCAACGGCGGCTTCCTCGAGGAGGATGGCCAGGTCATGCGCGACATGGGCCGGATCGCCGGCATACCGGGGCGCATCGTGCAGGGACGCTACGACATGATCTGTCCGCCGCATACCGCGATGGCACTGCACGAGGCCTGGCCCGGGTCGCAGCTGGAAATGGCGCCGACGTCCGGGCACGCGCTGTCGGAGCCGGAGATCAGCGCGGCGCTGGTCGCGGCCATCGACGGGCTGGCCCTTTAGGCGGGATCGTCCCGGGATTGCTGCGGACGACCGGGAAGGGTGACTCATACCGGCGAGTCTGCCAAGCCACCCGTCGCAACACGGGCTAACACGCGTGATAGCAGGGTATCTATCTGAATACACACGATAAAAGTGTTGGAGGTCAAAAAAGGCCCGCGAGTCGTTTCATGAGCCCGCCAGTATCAGGCGCCGCGGGCGGCGAGGGCGGCCTCGCGCATGCCGGTGAGAGTCTGGCGCGGGGTCAGGGCTTCGGGCGAGATGTCTAGGGCGAGGACGGCGCCGGTCCGCGAGGCGCGGGCGCGGGCGAAGGCGGCGGGGAAGTCCTCGGTCCGCGCCACCCGTTCCCCGTGGAAGCCGTAGGCGCGGGCGAGTGCGGCGAAGTCGGGGTTCTGCATCGTGGTGCCGGAGACGCGCCCCGGATAGCGGCGCTCCTGGTGGGCGCGGATCGTTCCGTAGATGCCGTTGTCGAGGACGAGGACGATCGGCTGCGCGCCGGCCTGCATCGCCGTCGCCAGTTCCTGGCAGGTCATCTGGAAGTCCCCGTCGCCGGCGAAGCAGACCACCACGCGGCCGGGACAGGCGATCCGCGCGGCGATGGCCGCCGGCAGGCCGTAGCCCATGGCGCCCGACTGCGGCGCGAGCAGGCGGTTGCCGCGGCCGAAGGGGAAGAACTTGTTCGGCCAGACGGCGAAATTGCCGGCGCCGTTGGTCAGGATCGCGTCGGCGGGAAGGACGTCGCGCAGATGCGCCGTCACCGCGCCCATGTCGACGGGCGAGGGCTGGGGCGGCGCCACGATGCTCGCCTCCCAGGCCGCCCGGCCGCGGGCGCGCCAGTCGGCCCAGCCGCCGCGGACCGGGCGCAGCGCGCGGGCGAAGGCGTTCGGGCCGGCGTGGATCCCGAGCCGGGGCTGGTAGACCTTGCCGATCTCGCGGTCGGAAGGGTGGACGTGGACTAGGGTCTGGCGCGGGACCGGCACGTTCAGCAGCGTGTAGCCGTCGGTGATCATCTCGCCGAAGCGGACGTTGACGGCGAGGATCACGTCCGCCTCGCGGATCAGCGCCGCGACATGCGGCGGCATCCCGACGCCCGCCTCGCCGCACCAGACCGGCGAGTGGTTGTCGAACTGGTCCTGATAGCGGAAGCCCGCGACGACCGGGATGTCGGACGCCTCGGCGAAGGCGCGCAGCGCATCGGCGCCGGCCTCGCTCCAGTTCGTGCCGGCGAGCAGGATCACGGGCCGCTCGGCGGCGGCGAGGAGGGCGAGGGTCTCGTCGACCGCCGCGGCGTCGGGCGCGGCCTCGGCGATGCGCGCGGGGCCGGCGAGCGGCGGCGCGTCCGTCGTGGCGGCGAGCATGTCCTCGGGAAGCGCGATGACCACGGGCCCCGGCCGTCCGGTCGTGGCGGTGGTCCAGGCGCGGGACAGAATCTCCGGCAGGCGCGCGACGTCGTCGATCTCGACCGCCCATTTCGCCATTGTCCCGAACACGGCGCGATAGTCGATCTCCTGAAAGGCCTCGCGCCCGCGCATGTCCGTCCCGACCTGGCCTACCAGCAGCAGCATCGGCGCGCTGTCCTGCATGGCCGTGTGGACGCCGATCGAGGCGTTGGTGACGCCGGGGCCGCGCGTGACGAGGCAGATGCCCGGCTGGCCGGTCAGCTTGCCCCAGGCGGCCGCCATGAAGGCCGCGCCACCCTCCTGCCGGCAGAGCACGAAGTCGAGCCGGCCCCGCGCGTCGTGGAGCGCGTCGAGGACGGGCAGATAGCTCTCGCCGGGGATGCCGAAGGCCCGGGTCGCCCCGAGCGCGATCAGGCTCTCCACCAGCAGTTCGCCGCCGTTGCGCATGCGCCTTCCTCCTCGCCCGGGCCGCGTTGCGGCGCCGCTACCGGCTGATGCCCGCCTGCAACGTCGGCACGTCCAGCGCGGCGAAGCCGTAGTGGCGGAGCCAGCGCAGGTCGCTGTCGAAGAAGGCGCGCAGGTCGGGGATGCCGTATTTCAGCATGGCGATGCGGTCGACGCCGAGGCCGAAGGCGAAGCCCTGCCAGACGTCCGGATCGACGCCGGCCGATGCCAGCACCTTGGGGTGGACCATGCCGGAGCCAAGGATCTCCAGCCAGTCGTCGCCCTCGCCGATCCTGAGCTGGCCATCCTTCCACGAACAGCGGATGTCGACCTCGGCCGAGGGCTCGGTGAAGGGGAAGTGCGAGGCGCGGAACTTGAGCTCGACGCCGTCGACCTCGAACATCGCGCGGCAGAACTCCTCGAGCACCCACTTGAGGTTGGCCATGGTGACGTCCCGGTCGATGGCGAGGCCCTCGAGCTGGTGGAACATCGGCGTGTGGGTCTGGTCGTAGTCGGCGCGGTAGACCCGGCCCGGGGCGATGACGCGGATCGGCACGCCGCCGGCCTGCATGGCGCGGATCTGCACCGGCGAGGTATGGGTGCGCAGCACGTGGGGCGGGCGGTTGTCGCCGCCGGCGCGCGCCATGTAGAAGGTGTCGTGCTCCTGCCGCGCCGGGTGCTCCGGCGCGATGTTGAGCGCGTCGAAGTTGTGCCAGTCGTCCTCGACCTGCGGGCCCTCGGCGACGGCGAAGCCGAGGTCGGCGAAGATCGCCGCCATCTCGTCCATCACCTGGCTGACCGGGTGGATCGTCCCCTGCGCCGCGGGGCGCGGCGGCAGGCTGACGTCGAGCCATTCGGCGGCGAGGCGGGCCGAGAGCGCGGCGTCGGAGAGCGCGGCCCTGGCCGCGGCGAGCGCCGAGACGATCTCGTCGCGAAGCGCATTGAGCGCCGGTCCGGCGACCTGGCGCTCCTCCGGGCTCATGGCCCCGAGCCCGCGCAACGCCAGCGCCACCTCGCCCTTCTTGCCGATCGCGGCGAGGCGGACCTCTTCCAGCGCGGCCTCGTCCCCTGCCGCGGCGATGGCGGCGAGGTGTTTCGCGCGCAGATCGGCGACGTCGTTCATGGGCTCCCTCCGGTGCGGCGGCGAGCCCTACCACACGCCCGACGGATTGCAAGCGGAGGCCCCAACTCAGCCCCGTCTCTGCCCCGCTCGGCCGGGGCTCACGCCCCGATAGGCACGTGCCCCGGCCGGGCCAGCGGGCCGCGCAGGAGGCCGAGCGCGGCGTTGAACGCGCCGGCGTCGCGGATGGATGCGATCTTCGCCGCCAGCGGGCTCCAGTCGTCGTCGCGGGCGATCGCCTCCCACAGAGCCTCGACTTCCTCGATGGTCAGGGTCTCGGGCGGGGTCTCGCCGCGCGGGTGCGCCAGCGCCGCGGCGAGGCCGGGCGCGGGCGGCAGGCGGCGCAGGTCCTCGATCACCTCCGCCCATGCGGCGGTCTCGAACGTCGCGCGGATCGGGCTCGCCCGCAGCCGCGCCGGCTCGCCGCCGCCGAGGAGGTCGTGGAACGCCTGCTGGAACGGCGGCGCGGTCTCCTGCATCGCCTGCCAGAAGCGGTGCATCAGCGGCTGGTCGGCGACCGGATCGGGCGCGAGCCCGAGCCGGCCGAAGGTCTGCGCGGTCATTGCGGCCTGGAACCGGGCCGCAAAGCTCTCGAACGCCGGTTCGATCGCCGGCCGCGCCGAGATCGGGATCAGGCATTCCCCGAGCCGCGCGAGGTTCCAGTTCAGCGCCTCCGGCTGGCGCGCGAAGCAGTAGAGCCCGGTCTGGTCGAAATAGGCGGCGGTGAAGGCCGGGTCGAAGCGATCGAGGAAGCGCCACGGCCCGTAGTCGAAGCTCTCGCCGGTGACGTTGATGTTGTCGGTGTTGAGCACGCCATGGACGAATCCCGCCGCGAACCACTCCGCCCCGAGCCGGGCGCAGGCCCCGACCACCGCGTCGTAGAGCGCCGCTGCCGGGTCCGGGCCTTCCGCGCCCGGCCAGTAGAACTCCAGGCAGTGCGCGACGAGCCGGCGCATCTCGTCCCATTGCCCGAGCGCCGCGAGCCGCTGGAAGGTGCCGATCCGCACATGGCTGTGGCTGAGCCGCACGAGGACCGAGGACCGCGTCGGCGAGGGCTCGTCGCCGCGGGTCAGCGCCTCGCCGGTCTCGACCAGCGAGAAGGTCTTGGAGGTGTAGACCCCGAGCGCCTCGAGCATCTCGGTGGCGAGGATCTCGCGCACGCCGCCCTTCAGCGTCAGCCGTCCGTCCGCCGTGCGCGACCACGGCGTCTTGCCCGAGCCCTTGGTGCCGAGGTCGAGCAGCCGCGCGTCGACGAGATCGCGCAGCTGCGCGAACAGGAACCCCCGCCCGTCGCCGAGTTCGGGGTTGTAGACCCGGAACTGGTGCCCGTGGTAGCGCAGCGCCAGCGGCGGATCGTATCCCCCGGGCAGCGGTTCGAAGCGGCCGAAATGCGCGATCCAGCCCGCGTCGTCGTGCCCGTCGAGCCCGACCCGCGCCGCCCAGCGGTCGTTGCGGAACCGCAGTTCGGTCCGCGGGAACGCCGCCGGCGCGACCTCGTCGTAGAAGGCGGCCCCGAGACCGGCATGGGCCGTCTCCGGCCGATGGGCGAGCGGAGCCATGCGCCGCCCGCCCTCCGCCCTCAGACCGCCGGCTGGCCGGTCATCTGGTGGAGCTGCGCCACGGTCGCGGCGTCGAGCCCGAGCGCCTGGGCCAGCGCGCGCAGATGCGCCCGCTCGGCGTCGGAATCGACCGAGACCGAGACGAGCGAGGCGGCGTAGACCTGCGCCGCCACCGCCGGCGAGGTCGCCTCGCGGGCGAGGGCGGCCACGTCGACCGGCGTCGAGAGCTCGCTCATCACGAAGGCCTTCTCCGCGTCGGTGACGCCGCCCTCGCCGATCTTGCCGATGATCTTCTCCATCTCGGCCTGGTCAATGCTGCCGTCGGCCTTCGCCGCCGCGATCATCGCCCGTACGAGGAGCTTCTCCACGTCGGGATTGGCGACCGCCTGCACGTCGTTCGGATCGAGGTCGATCACGTCGCCCCGCCCGGCAGCGGCGCCGCCGGCCGCCTTCGCCGCATTGGCGTTCTTCAGCGCGCTCAGCGCCATCGTGCCAAGGATGGCGAGCATCCCGCCGCGCGCCGCGCCGCCGACGCCGCCGCCGAGGATGGCGCCCGCGAGCGCGCCGATCCCGCCGATCTGCCCGCCGCTCATCCCGCCGACCTGGTCCTTGGTCATGAAGTCGCGGGCGCGGTCGCCGATCCCGCCGGGCCGCTGCGCCCCGGCGAGCGCGCCCTGCACCTGCGCGAGGATGCCGTCGAGCGGGCCGCCGCCGCCCGAGCCTGCGCCGCCGAGCCCGCCCAGGCTCTGCTGCAACCGCCCGCCCGCCTGGCCGCCAAGCCCCTGCTGGAGCATCTGCCCGAGGATGTTCCCGAAGCTCATGTCCTTCTCCCCCCTTTGGTTTGCGGGCCCGGCGCATTTCGAGCGCGCGACTTCGCCCTGTGGCGAGTATGCGCCGCTTTTTCCTTCGAACAAGGGCGGACATGCTCGCGGGGCCGGCGGCGCCGTGGCCCGACGCACTGCCGAAGCTCCTTCCCGACCGGGTTCAGACGTCCTGCCGGGCGATCTCCGTGATCAACACGTCGCTGACCGGCGTTTCGCCGAAGACCTGGCGCGCAGCGGCGAGCAGCGCGGCGCGCAGGTCCTCCATCTTGCGCCCGGTGGTGAAAGCGCCGTCGAAGCCGCCGGTGTTGGCGTGGCGGAACATCGCGGCGAGGAGCGCGTCGCGCAGCCGCGGCGTCACCTCCTCGACCGCGGTTTCGTGCGCCGCCTGCACTTCGACCGCCACCGAGGCGACGACCATCGCCGTCACCTTCTCGCCCTTGAAGATCGGCACGACGAAGGGCTTCTCGACCGCGACGACGCTCGCTTCCGCATGCTTCGCCTCGTCCGCGTGCTTGGCCGCCGCATGCGGCTCCGGGGCCGCCAGCGGGTCGGGGGCGGGGCAATCCTCGCCCTCGTGGCACTCCGGCGCCGCGGCCACCGCCTCGGGCGCGGGCTTCAGCACCAGACCCGCCCCGACCCCGGCGGCGAGGCCGAGGAGCGCGAGTACGACCGGCATCAGCTTCATCGCCCCACCCTCAGAACGGCAGCACCTTGTCGACCGCCTGCTGTCCCCAGCGCGGCTGCTGCGCCGTGGAGACGGTGCCGCGGCCGCCATACGAGATGCGCGCGCCGGCAATCCGGTCGTAGGAGATCACGTTGTAGCGGCTGATGTCCTCGGGCTGGACGATGCCCACGATCTGCAGATCGCGCAGCTCGTTGTTCACCCGCACCTCCTGATCGCCCTGCACCACCAGATGCCCGTTCGGCAGCACGTCGATCACCGTCGCGGCGATCCTCAGCGTCAGCTTCTCGTTCCGCTTCACGTTGCCGTTGCCGCGGAAGCTCGACTCGCCGCCGACCTCGAGGGTGCCGGTCAGCCCGCCGAGTTCGCGCGGCATCAGCTTGGTGCCCGAGATCCCGAACACTTCGCCGATCTCCAGACCCTCGGAGCCCCGGCGATTGCGCTGCGTCGAGTTCTTCATCTCGGCCTCGTCGTCGATCTCGATCACGATCGTCAGGAGATCGCCGAGGTTCCGCGCCCGCCGGTCGCCGAGCAGGTTGTCCTGCCCCGTGCCCCAGAGCGAGGCCTGCTGGTAGGAGTGCCGCGCCGCCTGCGGCGGCGGCACCGCGATCGCGGCGCGCTCGGCGGTCATGATCGCCGGGGCGCCGGGAACCGCCGAGCCGATCGTCGTCATCGGCGGGGGCTGCCCGATCGGGTTGTCGCCGCCGCAGGCGGCCAGCAGGGCGAGGCCGCCCAGTCCCGCGATCCACGCCTTCATCGTCCGACCTCCACGCTGCCGTTCTCGGCGACCGCCCCGGTCACGATCTGCTTCGAGGCGAGGTTCATAACGCGCACCCGCTCGCCCGGTCCGCCCCGGTCGAGCGCGCGGCCCTCCGCCTCGATGGCGAGGGGGCCGCGCAGATAGGTCATCCGCACCAGCTGGTTGCGCTCCACAAGCGCCGGCGGTCCGAGCTGGCTCGGCAGGATCGGCCGCCCGGTATAGAGCGTCACCTTCGCCTCGAGCCCGGCCGCCTCGTCGATGCTGGCGATCGCGCCCGGGGTGTCCTCGTCGAGGAGCGTCAGGTCCGCGGCGGCGATCACCGTCTGCGCCCGGATCGCGCGCACCGGCGCCACGCTCCCCGCCTGCGCGGGCGCGCCGAGGACCAGCGCGAGGGCCAGGAGCCGCAGCATCAGCGGATCTGCGTCGTCGCGGCGAGCATCTGGTCGGCCGCGGTGATCACCTTGGCGTTGAGCTCGTAGCCGCGCTGCGCCTCGATGAGCCCGGTCAGCTCGCGCACCGCGTCGACGCTGGAATTCTCCAGATAGCCCTGCCGGAACGTGCCGCGCCCGTCCTCGCCGGCCCCGCCGACGTTCGGCGCGCCCGAGGCCTCGGTCTCGCGAAAGAGGTTCGAGCCCATCGCCTCGAGCCCCTTCTCGTTGGTGAAGGTGGCGAGCTGAAACTGCCCGAGGAGCTGCGCTTCCACCTCGCCGTCGAAATAGGCGTAGACCTCGCCGTCGGCGTTGATCGTCACCTGCCGCGCGTCCTCGGGGATGGTGATGTCCGGCACGACCGCGAACCCGTCCGAGGTCACGATCAGCCCCTCGCCGTTGCGCTTCAGCGCGCCGTCGCGGGTATAGGCCGGCTCGCCCGAGGGCAGGGTGATCTCCAGGTAGCCCTGGCCCTCGATCGCGATGTCGAGCGCTCCGCCGGTTTCGGCGAGCGTCCCCTGCTCGACCTGCACCGCGACCGCCGTCGAGCGCACCCCGAGCCCGAGCTGCACGCCGGCGGGCAGCACCGAGCCGTCGGCGGAGTTGATCGTGCCGGGCCGGTCCACCTGCTGATAGTGCAGGTCGGCGAACTCCGCCCGCCGGGCGCTGTAGGCCGTGGTGTTCATGTTGGCGAGGTTGTGCGAGATGACCTCGACCCGGGTCTGCTGGGCCGCCATCCCGGTCGCCGCGATGTTGAGCGCGCGCATGACTTACTCCTTCAGGGCCGGGCGCCGAGCGTGCGCACCACGAGGCGGATGCGCTCGTCCTCGCCGTCGGAGAGCTTCTGGCCGTATTCGTAGGCGCGCTGCACCTCGATCATCCGCGCCATCTCGGCGACGGGGTTGACGTTGGACTGTTCGAGGAAGCCCTGCACGATCCGCCCGTCGAAGAGCGGCACGGCCCCGTCGGCCGAGAAGAGCGTGCCGCCCTCGCGCGTCAGTTTGGTCCGGTCCTCGACGGTGACGAGCCCGATCTTCGCCGCGGGTTCGCCGTTGACGCTCAGCGTCCCGTCCGAGGCGACGCCGACGTGCCTGGCCTCGAACGGGATCACGATCGGCCCGCCGCCCTCGTCGAGCAGCCGGTTGCCCGCCGGATCGACCACCTCGCCGTCGGCGTTGCGGGTGAACGCCCCGGCGCGGGTCAGCCGCTCGCCGGCGGGCGTCATCACGGTGAAGAACCCCTCTCCCTCGATGGCGAGGTCGAGCGTGCCGCCGGTCTCGACCAGCGCGCCCTGCAACTCGTCGGTGAAGCGCCCCCGCGCCGCCGTCATGGCGACCGACCCGCCCTCGGCGGGCAGCGCCTGCACCATCTCGGCGAAGACGACGCCCTCGCGGCGGTATCCGGTGGTGGAGACGTTGGCGATGTTGTTGGCGACGGACTGCATCTCCTTGAGCAGCCCCGACGCCCGCGTCAGCGCCACATAGCCGGGAAGATCCATCGCCGCTCCTCGCATCCTGCGATCGGCGCCCGATGGCGCCCGTCGCCGCGAGCCTTGGCGGGGGTTGGTAAAGATTCGGTCAAGGGCGGGAGGGGCTGCCTCCGGGCCAGTCCGACCCGGTGGACGTGACGCCGAATATGATATACATAGCCGATAACAGACATCAGGTAGACAGGCGATGCGCACGCTGGTGGATCTCGTGGATACTCAGGTCCGGGCGCTCGACCGACTGGCGAAGCGGCAGGAGCGGTCGCGGGCGGCGGTCATTCGCGAGGCTGTGGACGCCTATCTCGATCGTCACGGCCTCGCCGACGGCGACGAGGCCTTCGGGCTCTGGGGAAGGGACGTGGACGGGCTGGCCTACCAGGAGCGGGCCCGCAGCGAATGGTGAGGCCGCTCTTCGACACCAACGTCCTGATCGACTACCTCGCCGGCGTCGTCGCCGCGCGTGACGAACTGGCCCGCTACGAGGATCCCGCGATCAGCGTCATCTCATGGATGGAGGTGCTGGTCGGCGCGCACCCCGAGGTCGAGCCCGCCACCCGCCGCTTCCTCTCCCGCTTCGCCCTCGTCGAGATCGACGCGGCCATCGCCGAGCGCGCCGTCACGATCCGCCGGGGCCGGCGCATCCGTCTCCCGGACGCGATCATCCAGGCTTCGGCCGAGACCCGTTCCCTGTTGCTCGTCACCCGAAACACCCGCGACTTCGACCCGGCCTCGCCCTCGGTGCGCGTTCCCTATGTGCTCTGACTGTCGAGGACTTGGCCAAGGCGTGGACTCGAGAAGGGTAGCCACCAAGAGGACTGCATCCGATGCATGATAGCGATATAGTGCGCGACCTCAAACAGAAGCGCCTCCACATTGATTTCATCAGCATGTCACTAGAGCAGAATAAGGACAGTGACGATAAGGTAGTATATAAAGGTCCTGGCTATATAGAGCAATCAGACTCGGATACTATTTCATTCAAGTTGTATGCAATAGAAGCGCATACCAACATCGAGTTCTTTGATAGGCTAAATGCCAACTGGCGAATAAAGAAAGGCGAAATCTACCCAGAGCAGTCATACTATACTCTAACTGGAACTAGCCTGGATGGAAGCAAGTGGAAATCAGAGCGCATAATTCCATACATAAACTTGAATATCTCCCAAAAAAACTCTGTCGTCCATGGCGAGATATCTTCGATAACGTGCGTTGACATGCACGATAGCTCTACAAGAACTAAGATTCATTTCTTTGAAAAAAAATTAGACTTCCAATGTCTGGTCAAGAGATGCAGGTTTCCACATCCGGGTACGACTTTCATATAGAGCAGCTAGTGGACGGTTTTACCGTCAACGTGTCGTCGAACTCACCGCTTCCAGACGACCTTACCATGCGGGTCGAAGAGGCGCTTTGCTTCATGCTTGCGCAACCCGTCTTGCCCCGCGTCATCGCTCAAGCGACCGGTACCCGGCTCAAATCAACTACATTGAGATCGAAGGAGGTGCGTTTGCAGCCACCGATCTCAGGGAAGTGCTCGGAAGACCATTCTTGGAAGATGTTTGAAAAGTACTTTTCCTATGTGACGGAGAACGCCACGACGGGGCTATGGCATTTGTGATCAGCGCATTTACACATGGCGCAAGCGGCCAGTGCAAACTCCCTAGACGCATGGAGTATAGGCCTCAGTGTAGCTGTAGAGGGATTGGCTAGTCTCATTAAAATTGAGCAGGATGAGGCGGAAAGGCGGAGGCTCAAGGATCTCCAAAGGCACGTTCTGAGCGAAGTTCGCTCCCACGAAGAGTTTAGAGGGTTTGCCAATAGAGTGCAAGGTTGCCTCAGCGGACTTGATAAAGTGAGGCCCGCCGACAGACTTAACTGGCTCGTGAAATTGGGTATCACAGAGCAGAGACTTGTTAGAACTTGGAGAACGCTTCGCAACAGCAGCGTACACCCCGTCGATGCCGGCGACATGGACCTAGCGTCAGCTAGTTTCCAAAATAAAATAGACGAGATACATTCTGTAGTTACATTAATGTACCAAATAGTATTCTACTTGATTGGATACGAAGGGCCATATACGGACTACTCCCAAAGAGGCTATGCAACGAAAGATTTTCACGGCGCCACTAAACTAGCGTAAAAGGTGTTGGCATGGATGGCCCTACCTCGTCCCCACCATAGCGATGATCTGGTCCTGATAGAAACGCACCAGCGTCTGCCCCGAGAAGCTCATGGTGATCCAGAACACCACGAGGATCGCCCCGAGCTTGGGGACGAAGGTCAGGGTCATCTCCTGAACCGAGGTCAGCGCCTGCACGAGGCCGATGGCGAGGCCGACGACCAGCGCGACGGCGAGGATCGGGGTCGAGACCACCAGCGCCACCCACAGCGCCTGGCGCAGGATGTCGAGGACTGCGGCCTCGGTCATCGGAGCGACCCTGTGGATAACTCTGATGGCACGGAATATCCTAGCAAAAACAATTGCATGATCCGCGTACCACTGTGATACGGGATCAGACGGGCATCCGCAGGATCTCCTGGTAGGCCTCCACCACCTTGTCGCGGACCGCGACGGCGGTCTGCACGGCGAGCTCGGTCGCGGCCAGCGCCTCGACCACCGCCTGCGGGTCGGCGCGGCCGGCGAGCCCGGCCTTCACCGTCTCCTCGCTCGCCCGCATCGTGGCCATGAAGTCCTGGGCCGCGGCGGCGAAGGCCTCGCCCGGCCCCTTTGCGGCCACCGGCTCCGGCCGGGCGGCGACCTGCGCCGCTCCGTAGACCTGCGCCGCCAGCGTCGATCGAATATCCATTCCCGCGCCCTCCGTCAGCGCCGCAGCAGATCAATGAGCGAGCCCGCCATCTGCCGGGCCTGCTCGAACATCTTCAGGTTCGCCTCGTAGGAGCGGTTCGCCTCCCGTGCGTCGGCGATCTCGATCATCATGTTGACGTTGGACGCCTCGCGATAGCCGTCGTCGCCGGCGAGCGGGTGGTTCGGGTCGTGGATGCGCTGGACCTCGGTCCGGTCGAGCCGCACCGGCCCGGTCGCCACCGCCCGCGTGTCGCCGGCGATGACCTCCTCGAAGCTGACGAGCTTGCGGTGGTAGCCGGGCGTGTCGGCGTTGGCGATGTTCTCGCTCGAGAGCCGCAGCCGCGCCGCCTGCGCCGCCATCCCGCTCGCCGAGGCCTGCATCGTTCTCGCGATGTCGTTCATGGCGCTCAGCCCTTGCCGATCGAGGTGCGCAGGATGTCCATCGTCTTGCGATAGACACCGAGCGCCAGATCGTGGCTCTGCCGCACCTCGGCGCCGCGGACCATCTGGTCCTCGAGGCTCACCGAGTTGCCGTTCGGCGTCTCCGCCCCGAAGGCCGCCGCCTCGCGCGCCTCGAACCGCGGGTCACCGTCGACGAGGTCCATGTGCCCCGCCCGCGTCGTCTTCGCCGCAAAGCCCGCGCCCTCCTCCAGCGTCGTGGCGAAGTCGACCACGTCGCGGGTGCGGTAGCCCGGGGTGTCGGCGTTGGCGATGTTCTCGGCGACGAGACCCTGCCGGGCGGTGGCGTGGGCGGCAAGCGAACTCGCCAGCCGCAGGAGCGTCAGGTTGTGGTCCATGCTCGGGCTTCTCCCGTGATGTCTCGCAACCCGGCCTTAACGATCGTTGGTTGAGAAAGCGTAATCGAGAAAGCCGGCAGGAACTGCGAAATGCTCAACGACTTTTCCGCGCTTCGCCAGGAGATCGGCCGCATCCGCAACCATGTCCGCGTCGGCCGCGTCGTCGCGATCGGCCAGGCGTCGCTCGAGATCGCGGGGCTGACCCATCAGGCGCGGATCGGCGACCAGGTCTCGATCGCCGCCAGGGGCGGCGGTGTCCTCGGCGGCGAGATCGTGGCGCTCTCGGGCGACACGGCGCGGGCGATGACCTACCAGCCCCTCGACGGCGCGGCGGTGGGCGACGCGGCGACGCTGCTCGGCGCCGCCGAGGCGCATCCCTCGACCGACTGGACGGGCCGCATCGTCGACGCCTTCGGCGCGCCGCTCGACGGCCGGCCGCTCAAGCCCGGCCCGGTCGCCGCGCCGCTGCGGCGCGCGTCGCCGGCAGCGGCGTCGCGCAAGGGGCTGGGGGCCCGGCTCGCCAGCGGCCAGCGCGTCTTCGACACCATGCTGCCGATCGCGCGGGCGCAGCGGATCGGCATCTTCGCGGGTTCCGGCGTCGGCAAGTCGATGCTGCTGGCCGGCCTCGCCCGCGGCATCGAGGCCGACATCGTCGTGCTCGGGCTGATCGGCGAGCGCGGACGCGAGCTTCGCGACTTCACCGAGCACGCCCTCGGCCCCGAGGGCATGGCGCGCGCGGTGGTGATCGCGGCGACCTCGGACCAGGCCCCGCTGATCAAGCGCCGCGCCGCCTGGATGGCGATGGCGACGGCGGAGGTGTTCCGCGACCAGGGCCGCCACGTGCTGCTGATGCTCGACAGCCTGACCCGGTTCGCCGAGGCGCATCGCGAGATCGCGCTGACGGCGGGAGAGGCGCCGAGCCTGCGCGCCTACCCGCCCTCGACCGCCAACATGATCGCGGCGCTCTGCGAACGCGCCGGGCCCGGGCCATGGGGCAAGGGCGACATCACCGCGATCTTTAGCGTGCTGGTCGCCGGGTCGGACATGGACGAGCCGGTCGCCGACATCACCCGCGGCGTCCTCGACGGCCACGTCGTTCTCGACCGCGGCATCGCCGAGCGCGGCCGGTTCCCGGCCGTGGACGTGCGCCGGTCGGTCTCGCGCAGCCTGCCCGGCGTGGCCAGCGAGGCGGAGAACGCGCTCCTCGCCCGGGCGCGGCGGGTGCTCACCACATACGAGAACGCGGCGCTGATGATCCAGACCGGGCTCTATGCCGCCGGTTCCGACGGGGCGATCGACGAAGCGATCGCGCTTTGGCCCGGCCTCGACGCCTTCTTCGCCGAGACCGCTCCGGACGGACCGGAGGCGAGCTTCGCGCGCCTGCGCGCCGTGCTCGGCGGCTGACGGGCGCTCGGGAACCAACCGCCGGTTGCGGGGTTTATCCTGCACGAGGCGCGAAAAGCCGCCTTGCCCGAATTCCGGAGGCAATCCCGATGAAACGCTACCTCGCAGCCGCATCCGCGGCGATGATCTCGCTTGCCCTCGCGGCGCCCGTCGCCGCCGAGGACCTGGCTCTCAAGCAACTCCAGGACAGCGCCATGACGTCGATGGCGCAGCTGAACATGGACACGTCGATGGTTGACGTCCTGACGCTGGAAGAACTGACCCGCATCCAGGGCCTAACCTCGGGCGCCCTCTCGCCGTCCGAGAAGGTGGCCCAGATCGAGGCCGTCCTGCGCGACGCCGATGAGCGCATCGCGACAGGTGGCGCCGTGATCCCGTCCGGCCCCCCGGGCGACATCACCACGGGCGATCTCGATGGCATCACCGACATCCGGCACGGCGTCCGCGCCGAGATCGCCAAACTCGGCATGAACTCCGAGGTCGACGTCGACACGCTGACCGACGACCAGCTCATGCGCATCCATCTGGTCACGCAGAGCGTGTCCAATGAGGGGGCGCAGAAGATGCAGATAGAGAAGATCGTCACGGACTGACGAACTCTCGCCCGCACCCGGAGGCCGCCCCCTCGCCGGGGGGCGGCTTTCCGGGTTCCAGGACACCTTTATACCGGCGAGTCTGCCAGGCCACCCGGCGCAACACTGGCTAACACGCGTGATAGGTAGGATAACTACCTGAATACACACGATAAAAGTGTTAAGGCTCAAAAAGGTCCGCGAGTCGTTTCAGGAGCCCGCCGGTATTACCTCAGCGACGAGAGCAGGTTCACCAGGCCCGAAGAGCCGCGCGCGTTTTGCAGCAGCGTCAGCGCCGCCGCCCCCGGCGCGGTAAGGGAGGGCCCGGCCTCGATCTGCGCGCGAGCTAGAAACCGGGTGATGACCTTTTCCACGTTCTCCGCCTCGGCGAAGGCCGAGAGGTTCGACGTGCCGAAGAGCGCCGAGGTCTTGTCGCGCAGGATCTCGCGTTGCCGGTCGACGTCGAGCTTGCCGAAGGACGACGGCAGGCCATAGGCTTTCTCGAACACCTCGCGCAGCGGCGAGGAACCGATCACGCTGTACCAGCTGCCGCCGTCGGCGCCTGCCGACAGGTCGGCGATCTCGCGGCGGAAGTTCATCGCCAGCCGCAGGTCGTTGTTAGTCTCGCCCACGGCGGCCTCGAAGGCGCGGGTCTTGTAGGCCTCGACGATCCTGTCGGCGAAGCCGGCCGCGGCCGTCTGCGCGCCCGTGGCATTGCCGAAGCCGAAAGCGCCGGCGAGCTTCTTGAACCCGGGCGCGGTCAGCCGGCTCGCCAGCGCCTCGGGGTTCTCGGTTCCGCCCTCGAGCACCTTGCGCACGAAGGCCTTCTTGTCGATCTCGCCCCCGAGACCGAAGGCGCCGAGCGCGACCTTGAGCAGGCGCCGGTCGGCGACCAGAGCCTCGGCCGTCGTCGCCTTGCCGATGTTCTCGCGGAAGTAGTCGAGCTCGCGCTGGAGCGCCGGCCCCTTCTCGAAGGCCGCCTTCTGCGCGCTCTCGGTGCGTTCGAGGAAGCGCCATCCGGCGAGGCCGGCGAGCGGGATCTGGGGCGTGAAGGCCATGGCGCTGCGCTCCCGGTCAGTCCGGCGTGCTGCCGAGCAACCGCATCTCGCGCGGCATCAGGTTTCGGAGCGCCCGCATCGCCTGGTAGAAGCGGCCCTCCGACGTCGCTGCGGTCGCGGCGGTCAGGTGGGCGCGGCTCTCCGGGTCGGTGAAGACCTGGGAGAGCTGTTCGATCCCGCGCAGCACCTGGCGGCGCCCCTCCTCGGGATCGGCCTCTCCGGCGAGGACGAGCTGGGCGACGTATGCTACCCGACGAACCGGCGTGTTCGCCTCGGAGGGATGGATCGCATCGCGCAGCCGCAGGACGTTCGCCTCGGGCGTCAGGATGTTCAGGCGCGCCCGGCGCTCGCCGTTCTGCATGACGACGCCGTTGATCATGATGCGCTCGTGCGGTCCGAGCTTGAGGACGAGGCCGCTCATGACGTGGCCTCCGCCTGGCCGCGCAGGCCCCGCATGATCGAGGTGTTGATGTCGACGAGCGGCGCGACCGAGGCCTTGCCGGCGAGCACGCGCAGCGTGTGCTTGCGGACGAACTCGGCGAGGCCGACGAGCTGGCCGCGCAGCGCGGCGGGGAGCGCGTTGCCGGGAGACATAAGATCCTCGGCGAGGGTGCCCCACAGCCGCTGGTTGTCGGCGACGGCCGCGGCGAGGGCAGGGAAGGCCGCCCGGTCGGTCTCGTCCACCGCGCTCATGCGATGGGTGACGCGGGCGAAGACGGCGTATTCCGTGTCGCGCTCGGACCTTACGGGAGCGGCGGCGCTGGCGTAGCCGGTGCGGGCATGGGCGTTCAGGTTCATCGTCAAGCCTCGTGGGGGCCCGGGCCGCGCGGGGCCGGGAGGATCGGGCGATGGAGCGAGGGAGGGCGGGGCGGGCCGTCAGGCCCGCCCCGCCGGGACCGCTATCAGCGGAAGAGCGACAGGATGCTCTGCGGCGCCTGGTTGGCGATCGACAGCGACTGGATGCCGAGTTGCTGCTGCGTCTGCAACGCGGTCAGCCGGGCCGAGGCCTCCTCCATGTCGGCGTCGATCATCGCGCCGGAGGCGTTCTTGATCGCGTCCATCTGCTTGCCGAGGAAGCTGTTCTGCGCGTCGATCCGCGCCTGCGCCGCGCCGAAGGCCGCCGCCGCGTCGATGGCCGCCTGGAGCTGGGTCTCCACCGCATCGAGATCGGATTCGTCGGTGGCGTCGGCGACGAGCGTCACGTCCGCCGCCGCGTCGGTCACGAGGTCGACGCCGTCCACCGCGAGCACCTCGAGGCCCACGCTGCCGGCGCTGGCGCGGGTCAGCGAGACGGTGAAGTTCTGCGTGGTGGTATTGTCGACCATGTTGATGCCGTTGACCTGCGCCGAGGCGCCGATCGACTGCATCGTCGCGGTGTAGGTGTCGACGTCGGCCTGGAGCTTGGCGAGGTCGGCGCCGGGCTTCTTGGCCTCGACGACCTTGGCCTGCACGAGCTTCAGCGTGTCGACCATCTGCTCCGCCGCGTTGCGGGCGACGCCGATGGTCTCGGAGGCCGCGGTCAGCGACTCCGACATCTTCTTGTAGGCGCCGACGTCCGAGGTCATCGTCGCGGCGATGGCCCAGGTCGAACTGTTGTCCTTGGCGGTCGCGATCTTCAGGCCGGTCGAGATCTCGTTCTGGACCTTGCCGAGGTTCGAGTTGATCGACTTCAGCGTCTGCAGGGCGACGAGCGAGGAGGAGTTGGTGAGGATCGAGGACATAGGTCGGTTTCCCTTCGAGGCGCGAGGCTTTCGACCCCGCTGGTTGACTGGACGACCCCGGTGCGGGGCCGCTGACCGTCCTTCTGACTCTGCGGCGTCGGGACTGGTTTCGCGCCCTGCCGCGCCGACCGTTTCGGGCCGCGTGGTGGCACATTCCACGAGCATCGCTAAGAAGGGGCTAATGGGGCGAAACTATCTTGGTTGACATATGGTTAGCGTCGTTGCAGCGCGCGCTGGTTCTCGCCGCCGCGCTCCTCGCGCCCGTAGCCGCGCGCGCCGACCCGCCCGCCGCCTATGGTGCGCGCCGCGCCGCCGAGATCACCTTCCGGGACTGGCGGCTCGCCTGCCTCGGCGACGACTGCGTGATCCGCTCGGCCGTTCGCGCCGCCGACGGCGCGCCCGTGCTCGGTCTGGAGGCGGGGCCCGGGGGGCTCGTCCTGTCGACCGCGCTGCCGCTGTTCCTGCCCGACGGGCTGTCGCTGGCGATCGGCGACGAGCCGCTGCGCGAGGTTCCGTGGCGGACGTGTGATCGCGACGGGTGCGAGGCGCTCGCACCCATGGACGCCGATTTCCTCGACGGCCTGAAGCGCGAGCGGGCCGTGGACGTGACGCTGACCCTGCTCGAAGGGGTGCGCGTGCGCCTGCCGGTTTCGCTGCTCGGGTTCACCGCCGCGTGGGACGTGCTCGCCGCGCGGGTTCCGCCTGCGCCTGCGCCGCCGCCTGCGCCCGCGCCGCGGCCTGCGGACGGTCCCGGCTCCGCCGTCACTCCGCCTTGATGCGCCGCCCGTAGAGTTCGAGCCGGTGATGGACGATCTCGTAGCCGAGCCGGGTCGCGATCTCCTGCTGGATCGCCTCGATCCGGCTTGACGCGAACTCGATCACCTCGCCGGTGTCGATGTCGATCAGGTGGTCGTGATGCGCCTCGGGCGCCTGCTCGAAGCGGGCAGGGCCGTGGCCGAAGGCGTGGCGCTGGATCGCGCCGGAGTCTTCCAGCGCCCGCATCGTCCGGTAGACCGTGGCGAGCGAGATGCGGCTGTCCATGGCCACCGCCCGCTCGAAGATCTCGGCGGCGTCGGGGTGGCCATGGGCGCTGTGCAGGATCTCGAGGATGATCCGGCGCGGCTTCGTGATGCGCAGTCCCGCGTCGCGCAGGATCGCCTCGTAATCCGCCGTCTTGCCCGGGACCGTCATCGGGGCCGACCTTAGCCGAGACGCCATACTCGCGCCAATCGCAGTTTTTGCGAACGATTAGCATTTGCGCTGCTCCGGCGATCCGATATGCTCGCCCGCATCCCGCGCTCCGGAGTGCCCATGTCGCGTCTTGTGCCGAGTGTCGCCCTCGCCTTCCTGCTCGCGCTGCCCGCGAGCGCAGGGGACAGGCTCAAGGTCGCCACCACCTTCACCATCGTCGCCGACATGGCGCAGAACGTGGCCGGAGACGCCGCCGAAGTGGTTTCGCTGATCCCGGCGGGGGCGGAGGTCCACAACTTCCAGCCCACGCCCTCCGACATCCGGGCCGCGTCCGACGCCGACCTGATCCTGTGGAACGGCCTTGGACTCGAGGCCTGGTTCGAGCGGTTCTTCCGCAACCTGCGCGACGTGCCCGCGGTCGTCGTCACCGAGGGGATCGAGCCGATCGAGATCGCCGAGGGGCCCTATGCCGGTCGCCCGAACCCCCACGCCTGGATGTCCGTCTCCGACGCGATGATCTACGTCGAGAACATCCGCGCCGCCCTCGCCGAGGCCGACCCGGAGAACGCCGCGACCTACGAGGCGAACGCCGCGGCCTACGCCGCCGAGATCGAGGCGCTGGCCGCGCCGATCCGCGAGCGCCTCGCCACGATTCCCGAGGAGCGCCGCTGGCTCGCCACCTCCGAGGGCGCGTTCTCCTATCTGACCCGCGAGTTCGCGCTCGGCGAGATCTACATCTGGCCCATCAACGAGGCCAACACCGGCACGCCCCAGCAGATCCGCCGCGCCATCGACCTCATCCGCGCCCACAACGTCCCGGCGGTGTTTTCCGAATCGACCGTCGACCCCCGCTCCGCCCAGCAGGTCGCGCGCGAGACCGACGTCGCCTATGGCGGCGTCCTCTACGTGGACAGCCTCAGCGAGCCCGACGGCCCGGTGCCTTCCTATCTCGACCTGATGCGGGTCACCACGACGACGATCGCAGCGGCGCTGGCGCCATGAGGCCGGGCCTCGTCGTCCGCGACGTCTCTGTCACCTACCGCACCGGCCTGACGGCGCTCGACGACGCGACCTTCACGCTGCCCGAAGGCTCGATCACGGCGCTGGTCGGCGTCAACGGTTCGGGGAAGTCGACGCTCTTCAAGGCGATCATGGGCTTCGTGCCGCTGCGCGCCGGCTCGGTCCAGATCCTCGGGATGCCGCGCGACGCGGCGCTGGACCGCAACCTCGTCGCCTACGTGCCGCAGGCCGAGGAGGTCGACTGGACCTTTCCCATCGTGGTGCGCGACGTGGTGATGATGGGCCGGTACGGACACATGGGCTGGCTGCGCCGTGCGAGTCCGCACGACCGGGCGCTCGTGGAGGCCGCCATGGAGCGGGTGGGCGTCGCGACGCTGGCCGACCGCCAGATCGGGGAGCTGTCCGGCGGGCAGAAGAAGCGCGTCTTCCTCGCCCGCGCGCTCGCGCAGGAGGGCAGGGTGATCCTGCTCGACGAGCCGTTCACCGGCGTCGACGTCACAACCGAGGACGCGATCGTGGCGCTCCTCAAGGACCTGCGAGACGAGGGGCGGGTGATGCTGATCTCGACCCACAACCTCGGGTCGGTGCCCGATTTCTGCGACCGCGCCGTGCTGATAGACCGGCGCATTCTCGCCGCCGGCCCGACGGCCGAAGTGTTCACCCGGGAGAACCTCGAGCGGGCCTTCGGCGGCAGGCTCCGGCATTTCGTCCTCGGCGGCCGCGACCTCCACGACGACGCCGACGAGCGTCGCGTGACGGTCCTGACCGACGACGAGCGCCCCTTCGTCATCTACGATGCCGGCCCCGACGCCGAGACCAGGGCCGAAGCCGCCGCCCGGGAGGTGCAGTGATGGCCCGGCGAGACTCCGCGCGGGCGCCCGTCCGCGCCAGGTGCGCCGGGGCAGCATGACAACGCTCCTCGAGCCGTTCGGCTACGGCTACATGGTCAACGCCATCTGGGTCTCCGCCCTCGTCGGCGCGCTCTGCGCCTTCCTCTCGGCGTTCCTGATGCTGAAGGGCTGGAGCCTCGTCGGCGACGCGCTGAGCCACGCGGTCGTGCCCGGAGTCGCGGGGGCCTACATCCTCGGCCTCCCCTTCGCCATCGGGGCCTTCGTCTCCGGCGGCCTCGCCGCGGGCGCGATGCTGTGGCTCGGCTCGGCGACCCGCCTGCGACAGGACGCGGCCATCGGTGTGGTCTACACCGGGTTCTTCGCGCTCGGCCTTTTCATGATCTCCATCCGGCCGGCCTCTGTCAGCTTGCAGACCATCATGCTCGGCAACGTTCTCGCCATTACGCCCATCGACACGCTCCAGCTCGTCCTGATCGGCGGCGTCGCCCTTGTCGTCCTGACCCTGAAATGGCGCGATTTCCTAGCGGTGTTCTTCGACGAGATGCACGCCCGCACCGTCGGCCTGCGCCCGGACGGGCTGAAGGTCGTGTTCTTCGCGCTGCTCGCCCTCGCGACGGTGGCCGCGTTGCAGACCGTCGGGGCCTTCCTCGTCGTCGCGATGATCATCACCCCGGGCGCGACGGCCTACCTGCTCACCGACCGATTCGGCCGCGTGATCGTCATCGCCGTCGCCATCGGCGCCGGCTGTTCGGCGGTCGGCGCCTATCTGTCGTACTTCGTCGACGGCGCGACCGGCGGGCTCATCATCGTCCTGCTGACGACCCTCTTCCTCGCCGCCTTCCTTCTCGCGCCGAAGCACGGCCTCCTTGCGACGTTGGCCCGCCGCCGTGCCTGAGTTGCTCCTCCCGTTCCAGCTCCCCTTCATGCAGACGGCCTTCGCCATTGCAGTCGCCGTCGCCATCCCCATGGCGCTCCTTTCCTGCTTCCTCGTCCTGCGCGGCTGGGCGCTGATGGGCGACGCGATCAGCCACGCCGTGCTGCCCGGCGTGGTTCTCGCCTATGCCGCGGGACTGCCCATCGCGGTCGGCGCTTTCGTCGCCGGATTCGCCTGCGCGGCCGGCACCGGCTGGCTCAAGGACAACAGCCGCATCAAGGAGGACACCGCCATGGGCGTGGTGTTCTCCGGCCTCTTTGGCCTCGGCCTCGTGCTCTACGCGAGCCTGCCCACCACGCTTCACCTCAGCCACCTGCTCTTCGGCGACATGCTCGGCGTCGTCTGGGCCGACGTCGCCTGGTCTGCCGCCGCGGGGGGCGTCGTCGTCGTGGCGATCCTCGCCTTCCGCGCCGATTTCGCCGCGCAGATCTTCGATCCCACCCACGCCCGCGCCATCGGCCTGCCCGTCCGGGCCCTCCACTACGGCCTGCTCGCGCTCGTCGCCCTGGCGGTCGTGGGCGCGCTACAGGCCGTCGGCATCATCCTCGCCATCGCGCTCCTGATCACCCCGGGCGCGACCGCGCTGCTCTGGGCCCGCCGGCTCGGGCCGATGCTCGCCGTGGCGACCGTCCTCTCGGTCGGCGCGGCTGTCCTCGGCGTCTATGCGAGCTTCTGGGTCGACGCCGCTCCGGCGCCGACCGTCGTGCTGACGCTCACGCTCGCATTCGTGGCGAGCCTCCTCCTGGCGCGCCGCGGCGAGCGGCGGGCCCGCATGGCGCCGGTCAAGCGACCCTGACGCCGCGACGCCGCGCCCGCGCGCGCATCGCCGCAAGAACCTGTCGCGCCCGGGCTTGCCGCAGGCGCCCTTGGCCGGTATTCCGGGCCAACCGCCGCCCAGCCCGAAAGGCGCCGCATGAGCACCAGCGACCCGCAGCTCCTCGTCTCCACCGAATGGCTGGCCGCCCATATCGGCGCCCCCGACCTGCGCGTGCTCGACGCCTCCTGGCACATGCCGGACTCGGGGCGCGACGCGAAGGCCGAGTTCATCGCCGGCCACATTCCGCGCGCCCGCTTCTTCGACATAGACGAGATCTCGGACGACCAGTCCGACCTGCCGCACATGGCCCCCCCGGTGGAGAAGTTCGTCTCGCGGATGCGGGCCATGGGCGTCGGGGACGGGCACCGCGTGGTGGTCTACGACAGCGCCGGGCTGTTCTCGGCCGCGCGGGTCTGGTGGCTGTTCCGGCTGTTCGGCAAGACCGACGTGGCCGTGCTCGACGGCGGCCTGCCGAAATGGAAGGCCGAGGGGCGCCCGCTCGAGGACGGCTGGCCGATCCTGCGCGACCGCCACTTCACTGCGCGCCGCAACGCCGCGCTCGTGCGCGACGTCACCCAGATCGCGGCTTCGGCCAAGCTCGCCGACACCCAGATCGCCGACGCCCGCTCGCCCGGCCGCTTTCGCGGCGATGAGCCCGAGCCGCGGCCCGGCCTGCGCTCCGGCCACATCCCGGGCGCGCGCAACGTCCACTATGCGACGCTCATCAATCCCGACGGCACCATGAAGGATCCCGCCGCGCTCCGCGCCGCCTTCGAGGCAGGCGGGATCGACGTGGAGAAGCCGGTTATCACCTCCTGCGGCTCGGGGATCACCGCGGCAATCCTCAGTCTCGCGCTCGAGCGCCTCGGCAACAACCGTCATTCCCTCTACGACGGGTCGTGGGCGGAATGGGGGGCCTATCCCGACCTCAAGGTCGAGAAGGGTTGAGAGGGGCGAAACGATGATCCACCTCGCGGGGGAGCGGGTCGAGTATGTCGTGACCTTCCTCGAGATGGACCGCCGGCCGAGCTATCCGCGGCCGCCGATGCCGCTCGGACCCGCCTCTGCCCTCCTCGCCGCGGAGCAGCCGCCGGTGTGGTGGTTCCTCGCGCTCTACGACGCCGTCGGCTCCGAGTACGAGTGGACCGACCAGCGCGACAGGCCACGCGCCGAGCTCGAGGCGTTCCTCGCCGACCCTGCCGTCAGTCTCCACACCCTGATGCGCGGCGGCTGGCCGCACGGGTTCTTCGTGCTCGACGGCCGCGAGAAGGGGCTCTGCGACCTCACCTATTTCGGCCTGCCGCCCGAGGCGATCGGCCGGGGGCTCGGGCGCTTCCTGGTCCAGACCGCCGTCCACGCCGCCTGGGACCGGCCAGGTGTGGCGCGTGTCACCGTCAACACCAACTCGCTCGATCATCCTCGGGCGCTCCCCATCTACCAGAAGGCGGGCTTCGCGCCGGTCCGCCGCGAGACGCGCAGCCGGGTGCTGACGCGCGACCGCGATTCCGTCGGCGACTGACCCAACGAGGAACCAGATGCTCGAAACCCTCGAGAACCAGCCGGCAGACAAGATCATCGCGTTGATCGCGCAGTTCGCGGCCGACCCGCGCACGGACAAGGTCGACCTCGGCGTCGGCGTCTACAAGGATGCCGAGGGGCGCACGCCGGTCATGCGTGCGGTCAAGGCCGCGGAGCGCCGCCTGCTCGACGCCCAGACGACCAAGTCCTACGTCGCCCTGCTCGGCGATTCCGCCTTCAACGAGGCGATGGCCGATCTCGTACTGGGGGCCGACCGCCCGCGCGACCGCATCGCCATGTCGCAGCAGGTTGGCGGCACCGGCGCGGTGCGCCAGCTCTTCGATCTGGCGCGGCGGGCCAATCCCGACGTGACGGTGTGGCTGCCCGACCCGACCTGGCCGAACCATGCCGCGATTCTCAAGGGGACCGGCATCCCGTTTCGTGCTCACCGCTATTTCGACCCGGCCACCCGCGGCGTCGATTTCGACGGCATGATGGCCGACCTCCGCGGCATGAAGGCCGGCGACGTCCTGCTGCTGCACGGGTGCTGCCACAACCCGACGGGGGCGAACCTGACCCTCGCCCAGTGGGACGCCCTGGCCGACCTTCTCGCCGAGACCGGCGCGATCCCGATGGTCGACCTCGCCTACCAGGGCTTCGGCGACGGGCTCGAGGAGGACGCAGCCGGTCTTCGCCGTCTCGCCGCGCGCTGCCCGGAGTTCCTGCTCGCCGCGAGCTGCTCCAAGAACTTCGGCCTCTATCGCGACCGGGTCGGCCTCTCGCTGGTGATCGCCCGAAACGCCGCCGAGGCCGACCGTGCCCGGCAGAACCTCTCGGCGCTCAACCGCCTCAGCTTCTCCTTCCCGCCCGACCATGGCGCCAAGGTCGTCGAGATCATCCTCAACGATCCCGAACTGCGCGCCGACTGGAAGGCCGAGCTCGAGGGGATGCGCAGCGGGATGCTCGAGATGCGCCAGGCCTTCGCCGAGGCGCTGCGCCGGGCGACGAACTCCGACCGCTTCGACTTCATCACCCGGCATCGCGGCATGTTCTCGCTCCTCGGCGCGACGCCCGAACAGGTCCAGCGCATTCGCGACGAGCACGGGATCTACATGGTCGGCGACAGCCGCATCAACGTGGCGGGCCTGCCGGCCAAGGGACTCGACCGGCTCGCGGCGGCCATCGCGGCCTCGGGATTCTGAGCGCCATGCCCGCGGTTCCGGCAATGGCGGCCGCCGAAGTCGTGTCGTCGGAGCGCCGCGAGCCGCGCAAACTGCGACACAATCCGCACGGAGCGCTGGACCAGTTGGGAGAAGCGGTCTAGACGGATTTTACCTTCCGGGACCGCGACCAGCGGGACCGACCGAGCAACGCAGGCCCGGCCGGGCGGCTGTCAGGAGTGATATGGGGTGGCCCACGCAGCAAACGAGCACGAAGGCGGCACCCGCCGAGAGTTCCTCTACGTAGCGACGGCGGCGGCGGGCGCCGTCGTCGGCGGTGCAGCGGTCTGGCCGCTCGTCAATCAGATGAACCCGAGCGCCGACGTTCAGGCGCTGTCCTCGATCCGTGTCGATGTGAGCACGGTCGAGGAGGGCACGCAGCTGACCGTCAGCTTCCTCGGCAAGCCGGTCTTCATCCGGCGCCGCACCCCGGACAACATCACCGAGGCCGAGGCCGAGCCGATCGACCAGCTGCCCGACCCGATCGCGCGCAACGCCAACCTGCCGCCCGATTCGCCGGCGACGGACGCCAACCGCTCCTCGCTCGACCCGACGGGCGTCTGGCTGGTGATGACGGGCGTGTGCACGCATCTCGGCTGCGTCCCGCTTGCCGACGCGGGCGACTACGGCGGCTGGTTCTGCCCCTGCCACGGCTCGCACTACGACACCGCGGGCCGCATTCGCAAAGGCCCCGCCCCGGAGAACCTCCCCATCCCAGTCGCGTCCTTCGTCTCCGAAGGCGTCCTCGAGCTCGGCTAAGGAGAGTTCCGATGAGCGGAATCCCGCACGATCACTACGAGCCCAAGACCACCGCGGAGAAGTGGATCGAATCCCGCATCCCGGTCCTCGGCCTCGCCTATACGACGCTGATGATCCCCACGCCCAAGAATCTCAACTGGATGTGGATCTGGGGAATCGTGCTGACCTTCTGCCTCGCGTTGCAGATCGTCACCGGCATCGTGCTCGTCATGCACTACACGCCGGACACTACCCTCGCCTTCCGCTCGGTCGAGCACATCATGCGTGACGTCAACGGCGGCTGGGCCCTGCGCTACATCCACGCCAACGGCGCCTCGCTCTTCTTCATCGCCGTCTATGCCCACATCTTCCGCGGCCTCTACTACGGCTCGTACAAGGCCCCGCGCGAGATCACCTGGATCATCGGGATGCTGATCTACCTGGCGATGATGGCGACGGCCTTCATGGGCTACGTGCTGCCCTGGGGCCAGATGTCGTTCTGGGGCGCGACGGTCATCACCGGGCTCTTCGGCGCGCTGCCCGTCGTCGGCCACGACATCCAGACCTGGCTCCTCGGCGGGCCGGCGGTCGGCAATCCGACGCTGACGCGCTTCTTCTCGCTGCACTACCTGCTGCCCTTCGTCATCGCGGGCCTCGTGGCCGTGCATATCTGGGCCTTCCACACGACGGGCAACAACAACCCGACGGGCGTCGAGGTCCGCCGCGGCTCCAAGGCCGAGGCGCAGAAGGACACCCTGCCGTTCTGGCCCTACTTCGTGATCAAGGATCTGTTCGCACTCGCGTTCATCCTGATCTTCTTCGCCGCGATCGTCGGCTTCATGCCGAACTTCCTCGGCCACCCCGACAACTACCTCGAGGCGAATCCGATGGTGACGCCGGCGCATATCGTGCCGGAATGGTACTTCCTGCCGTTCTACGCGATCCTGCGCGCCATCACCTTCGACATCTTCTTCATCGACTCGAAGCTCGGCGGCGTGCTCGCGATGTTCGGCTCGATCATCATGCTGCTGCTGGTGCCGTGGCTCGACACCAGCCGGACCCGCTCGGGCCGCTACCGGCCGATGTTCAGGTTCTGGTTCTGGGGCCTCGTCCTCGACTTCTTCGTGCTGATGTGGTGCGGCGGCATGCCGGCCGAGCAGCCTTACGTCATCATCAGCCAGCTCGCGACGCTCTACTGGTTCACGTTCTTCCTGGTGGTGCTGCCGCTCCTCGGCGTGATCGAGACGCCGAAGACGCCGCCCGCGACCATCCAGGAGGATTTTGACGCCCACTACGAGGCGCCGGCGCCCGGCGCGGGCGCGGCCCGTCCGACTCCGGCCGAATGAGGAAGACGCCAATGATCCGGAAGCTCATCCTCTCCACGGCGGTGGCGCTCGGCCTCGGGGCCGGCGCCGGGCTCGCGGCCGAGACCGGCGCCCATGTCACCGACTTCAGCTTCTCCTTCGAGGGGCCGTTCGGCAGCTTCGACCAGTCGCAGCTCCAGCGCGGCCTGCAGGTCTACACCGAGGTCTGCGCCGCCTGTCACGGGCTGAGATACGTCGCCTTCCGCAACCTGCACGACGCCGGCGGACCGGCGCTGTCCGACGAGCAGATGCGCGCCTACGCCGCGCAGTTCGAGTTCGAGGATCCCGAGACCGGCGAGATGCGCCCGGGCACGCCGCCCGACCACTTCCCGCCCTCGGCGATCTCGAACGCGCCCGACCTCAGCCTGATGGCCAAGGCGCGGGCCGGGTTCCACGGGCCGGCCGGTCTCGGCATCAACCAGATTATGCGCGGCATGGGCGGGCCGGAATACATCGCCTCCTTCGTCACCGGCTTCACCGGCGAAGAGCGCGAGGAGGCCGGGACGCTCCTCTACGAGAACTCCGCAAAGGGCGCCTTCGTGGCGATGAACCCGGTGCTCTCGGCCGACCTCGTCACCTACGAGGACGGCACTCCGGCGACCGAGGAGCAGATGGCGAAGGACGTCGCCGCCTTCCTCATGTGGACCGCGGAGCCGAAGATGATGGCGCGCAAGCAGGCCGGCCTGACAGCGGTCCTGTTCCTCGTCGTGCTGACGGTGCTCCTGTACTTCACCAACAAGAAGATCTGGTCGACCCAGAAGGGCGAGAAGAAGAAGCACGCCTGATCGCGGGGCCCCGGCCGCGGCAGGCCGGGGCCTCGGCCTCCGAAGACCCACAGGGACGCCCCATGGCCTACGCCTACGACGACCAGAACATCTTTGCGAAGATCCTGCGGGGCGAGATCCCGAACCGGACGGTCGCTGAGACCGAGCACTCGCTGGCCTTCCAGGACATCCGCCCCCAGGCGCCGGTGCATGTCCTGGTGATCCCGAAGGGGGCCTATGTCAACTTCGACCACTTCGCCGCCGAGGCGAGCGATGCGGAGATCCTCGATTTCAACCGCCTCGCCGCGCGTCTCTGCGCCGAGCTGGGGGTCTCGCCGGGGGCGGGCGACGCCGGGTATCGGATGATCGCAAACTCCGGCCAGCACGGCGTGCAGGAAGTGCCGCACTACCACGTGCACATCCTCGGTGGCCGCGTTCTCGGGCGGATGCTGTCGCGGGATTGACGCCGATCCCCGATTTTTCGCCGGTGCGGGGCCCGCGGTCCGGCGAACCGGACCGCGGATGCGAGGTCCGTCAGGCGTGAATGGCGCCGTCGCCGCAGGCGAGCGCGGCTTCGCGCACGGCCTCGGAGCAGGTCGGATGGGCGTGGCAGGTTCGGGCCACGTCCTCGGCGGCGGCGCCGAATTCCATCGCGACGCAGACCTCGGCGATCAGCTCGCCGGCTTGCGGGCCGATGATGTGGCAGCCGAGGATGCGGTCGGTTTCCTTGTCGGCCAGCATCTTCACGAAGCCGTCGCCCATCAGGTAGGACTTCGCCCGTGCGTTGCCCATGAACGGGAACTTGCCGACCCTGTAGGCGCGGCCCGCCGCCTTCAGGCTCTCTTCCGTCTCGCCGACCGAGGCGACCTCGGGGGAGGTGTAGATCACCCCCGGGATCACCCCGTAGTTCACGTGTCCGTGCCGGCCGGCGATGGTTTCGGCCACCGCCATGCCCTCGTCCTCGGCCTTGTGGGCCAGCATCGGTCCGGCGATTGCGTCGCCGATGGCGTAGATGCCGGAAACGTTCGTCCGCCAGTGCGCGTCCGTCCTGATCTGCCCGCGCTCGGTCATCTCCACGCCGACGGCTTCGAGGCCGAGCCCGGCGACGTAGGGCCTGCGGCCGGTCGCCACCAGCACCACGTCCGCCTCGACCGAGCCGGCGCTGTCGTCCTTGCGTAGCCTGTAGTCGACGGTTACGCCCTTCCCGCCTTTGGTCGCGCCCTGCACGGCGGCGCCGAGGATGAAGGTAAGGCCCTGCTTTGCCAGCGATTTCTGCAAGGCCTTGCAGACCTCGAGGTCCATGCCCGGGGTGATCTGGTCGAGGAACTCGACGACAGTCACCTCGGAGCCGAGCCGGGCGTAGACCGAGCCGAGCTCGAGCCCGATCACGCCTGCGCCGATCACCGCCAGCCGCTTCGGTACGGCGCCGAGGGCCAGGGCGCCGGTCGAGGTCACGATCACCTTCTCGTCGACCTCGACGCCCTTGAGCGCCGAGGGCTCGGAGCCGGTGGCGATGATGATGGACTTCGCCTTGTGGACGGCGTCGCCGACCTTGACCTCGCCCGGCGCGGTGATTGCGCCCCAGCCCTTGAGCCAGTCTATCTTGTTCTTCTTGAACAGGAATTCGATGCCCTTGGTGTTGCCGTCCACGGTGGACTGCTTGTAGGCCTGCACGCCCGGCCAATCGAAGGACGGCTTTTCGACCTTGAGGCCCATCTTCGGGAAGTCATGCCCGGCGGCGTGATAGAGTTCCGAGGCGTGGAGCAGCGCCTTGGACGGGATGCAGCCGATGTTGAGGCACGTCCCGCCCAGCGTCTCGCGCCCCTCGACGCAGGCGGTCTTCAGCCCGAGCTGCGCGCAGCGGATGGCGCAGACATAGCCGCCGGGGCCCGCCCCGATCACGATCACGTCGTAGTCAGCCATCCCATTCCTCCGTCAGGATTTTTCCGATGCACAGGGCATATGATTTCCATGCACAATCCATGCGCATGTTTCGTGCGCAAGGTCATGCGATCAGGGCCGCCAGCAGCATGACCATCGTCGCCGTCGCCCCCACCGCGAAGATCGCCGAGCGCCACGGCGACCAGCCGAAGGCGTAGGCCGGAACGTAGAGCACGCGCGCCGCGAGGTAGACCCAGGCGCAGATGGCGGTCAGCCCGCTCGCCTTGCCCGAGAGTGTCACCACCATCACCGCGACGGTGAAGAGCGCCAGCGCCTCGAAGTGGTTCGCGACCGCCCGCCGGAGCCGCCCGGTCAGGGGCGAAAGCTCCGCCGGCGCGTCGCGCGGGCTGGCGTTGTACGCGAAGCCCGCGTCCCGGTTCATCGCCGCCCCGGCCAGCAGGATCTGCGCCGATTGCAGGATCGCTGCGAGCGTCAGGGCGACGAGCTCGGGGGTCATGCCGTTCGGCTCAGAGGTCCAGCAAGAGCCGCCGCGGGTCCTCCAGCGCCTCCTTGACGCGGACGAGGAAGGTCACCGCGCCCTTGCCGTCGACGATGCGGTGGTCGTAGCTCAGCGCCAGATACATCATCGGCCGGGCGACGATCTGGCCCTTGATGACCATCGGCCGCTCCTGGATCTTGTGCATCCCGAGGATGCCCGACTGCGGCGGGTTCAGGATCGGCGAGGACATCAGCGAGCCGTAGACGCCGCCGTTCGAGATGGTGAAGGTGCCGCCCTGCATGTCGGCCATGGAGAGCTTGCCGTCGCGGGCGCGCAGGCCGAGCTCGGCGATCTTCTTCTCGATCTGGGCAAAGGACATCTGGTCGGCGTCGCGCACCACCGGGACGACGAGGCCCGTCGGTGTGCCGACGGCGACGCCCATGTGCACGAAGTTCTTGTAGACGACGTCGGTCCCGTCGATCTCGGCGTTGACCTCCGGCACTTCCTTGAGCGCGTGGCAGCAGGCGCGCGTGAAGAAGGACATGAAGCCCATCTTGACGCCGTGCTTCTTCTCGAACTGGTCCTTGAACTCGTTGCGCAGGTCCATGATCCCGCCCATGTCCACCTCGTTGTAGGTGGTCAGCATGGCGGCGGTGTTCTGCGCCTCCTTGAGCCGGCGCGCGATGGTCTGGCGCAGGCGGGACATCTTCACCCGCTCCTCGCGGGCGGCGTCCTCGGCGGCCACCGGCGCGCGCGGAATCGGCGCGGGGTCGGCCGGGGAGGGGGCGGCCGGGCGCGGCTCGGCGCGGAGCGCGTCCTCCTTCATGACCCGCCCGTCACGCCCCGTCCCGGTGACGTCGGCGGCGGTCAGGCCCTTTTCGGCCATGACCCGCTTCGCCGAGGGCGCGTCCTCGACGTCGCGGGGGTGGATGTCCTCCGGGCCGGCCTTGATCGGCTTGGCGGAGCCGGGGCTCGCGGCCGCCGCGGCTTTGGCCGGCGCGGCCGCGCCGGAGGAGATCGTGCCGAGCTTGCCCCCGGCCGAGACCGTTGCGCCGGCGGGTGCGAGGATTTCGCTCAGCACGCCGGCCGACGGGGAGGGCACCTCGACGGAGACCTTGTCCGTCTCAAGCTCGCACAGGAGTTCATCCTGCGCCACCGCGTCGCCGACCGCCTTGAACCAGACGGAGACGGTGGCCTCGCTGACGCTTTCGCCGAGCGTCGGGACCATCACGTCGACGGACTTCCCGGCGGCTGCCGGCTGTTCGGCTGCGGGCTCGGCGGCGGGCCTCGAGGCCTTGGTGGCGGGCATGGCGTCTGCCTTTTCGTTGATGGTGGCAAGCAGGGCGTCGACGCCGACGGTCTGGCCCTCGGCGGCGACGATCTCGGCGAGGACGCCCGATGCCGTGGCCGGGACCTCGACCGTCACCTTGTCGGTCTCCAGCTCACAGAGCATCTCGTCGACCGCGACCGCATCGCCCACCTTCTTGAACCAGGTGGCGACCGTCGCCTCGGTCACGCTCTCGCCGAGCGTGGGCACGCGAACTTCGATCATGTCAGGCGTCCTTCGGGACCGTCAGGGCTTCATCGACGAGGTTCGTCTGCTGTTCCTTGTGCTGGCGGGCGAGACCCGTGGCGGGCGAGGCGGAGGCGGGTCGGCCGGCATAGGCGGGCCGGCCATGCTTCGCGCCGATGCGGCCGAGCACCCATTCGAGATTCGGCTCGACGAAGAACCAGCCGCCCTGGTTCTTCGGCTCCTCCTGGCACCAGACGATCCGCGCCTCCTTGAACCGCGACAGCTCCTTGGTGAGGCTGAGCGCCGGGAACGGATAGAACTGCTCCAGCCGGAGCAGGTAGACGTCGGTGATGCCGCGGGCGTCGCGCTCCTCGAGCAGGTCGAAGTAGACCTTGCCCGAGCAGAGCACCACCTGGCGGATCCGCTCGTCCGGCACGAGCTCCGTCGTCGAGCTGCCCAACTCGGCGTCGTCCCACAGCACGCGGTGGAAGCTCGATCCCTTGGCCATGTCCTTGAGCGTCGAGACCGCGAGCTTGTGGCGCAGCAGCGACTTCGGCGTCATCAGGATCAGCGGCTTGCGGAAGGTGCGGTGGATCTGCCGGCGCAGGATGTGGAAGTAGTTCGCCGGGGTCGTGCAGTTGGCCACGATCCAGTTGTCGCCGGCGCAGAGTTGCAGGAACCGCTCCGGCCGCGCGCTCGAATGTTCCGGCCCCTGGCCCTCGTAGCCGTGAGGGAGCAGCATGACGAGCCCGGACATCCTGAGCCACTTCGACTCGCCCGACGAGATGAACTGGTCGATCATGATCTGGGCGCCGTTGACGAAGTCGCCGAACTGCGCCTCCCACATCGTCAGCGCGTTCGGCTCCGCCAGCGAATAGCCGTACTCGTAACCGAGCACCGCATATTCCGACAGCATCGAGTCCACCACCTCGTAGCTCGCCTGCTCCGAGGCGATGTGGTTGAGCGGGTAGTAACGCTCCTCGGTGTTCTGGTCGACGATGCCGGAATGGCGCTGGCTGAAGGTGCCGCGGGTGCAGTCCTGGCCGGACAGCCGGACCGGATAGCCTTCGATCAGCAGCGTCCCGAACGCCAGCGCCTCGGCGGTCGCCCAGTCGATGCCCTGGCCGGTCTCGATCATCTGCCGCTTGGCGTCGAGCATCCTGAGCACGGTCTTGTGGGCCTGGAAGCCTTCCGGCAAGCGGGTGAGGGCTTCTCCGACCTTCCTGAGCCGCGAGATCTCCACGCTGGTCTTGCCGCGCTCGTACTTGCCGTCCTGCCGGCCGAGCCCGGACCAGCGGCCGTCGAGCCAGTCCGCCTTGTTCGGGCGGTAGTCCTTGCCGGCCTCGAACTCCTGGTTCAGGTGGGCCTGGAACGCCGCCTTCATGTCCTCGATCTCGCCCTCGGGGATCAGGCCGTCGGCGACCAGCCGGTCGGTATAGAGCTGGAGCGTGGTCTTGTGCTGCTTGATCGTCGCGTACATCAGCGGCTGGGTGAACATGGGCTCGTCGCCCTCGTTGTGCCCGAACCGGCGATAGCAGAAGATGTCGAGCACGACGTCCTTGCCGAACATCTGCCGGAACTCGGTCGCAACGCGGGCGGCGTGCACGACCGCCTCCGGGTCGTCGCCGTTGACGTGGAAGATCGGCGCCTCGACCATCAGCGCGATGTCGGTCGGGTAGGGCGACGAGCGCGAGTACATCGGCGCGGTGGTGAAGCCGATCTGGTTGTTGACGACGATGTGGATGGTGCCGCCCGTCCGGTGCCCCTTCAGCCCCGAGAGGCCGAAGCATTCCGCGACGATGCCCTGGCCGGCGAAGGCCGCGTCGCCGTGGAGGAGGATCGGCAGGACCTTCTTGCGGTCGGGGTCGTTCTTCTGCGCCTGCTTGGCGCGGACCTTGCCGAGGACGACCGGGTCGACCGCCTCGAGGTGCGACGGGTTGGCGGTCAGCGACAGGTGGACCACGTTGCCGTCGAACTCGCGGTCGGAGCTAGCGCCGAGGTGGTACTTGACGTCGCCCGAGCCCTCGACCTCGTCGGGCTTGAAGCTGCCGCCCTGGAACTCGTTGAAGATCGCGCGGTAGGGCTTGCCCATGACGTTGGCGAGCACCGAGAGGCGGCCGCGGTGCGGCATCCCGATCGCGATCTCCTCAACGCCGAGCGCGCCGCCGCGCTTGATGATCTGCTCCATCGCCGGGATCAGCGCCTCGCCGCCGTCGAGGCCGAAGCGCTTGGTGCCGGTGTACTTGACCTGGAGGAACTTCTCGAAGCCCTCGGCCTCGACCAGCTTGTCGAGGATCGCCCGGCGGCCGCGCTGGGTGAAGGTGATCTCCTTGCCGTAGCCCTCGATGCGCTCCTTGAGCCACGCCGCCTGGGCCGGGTCGGAGATGTGCATGTACTGGAGCGCGAAGGTGCCGCAGTAGGTGCGCTTCACCAGCGCGAGGATCTCGCGCAGGTTCGCCGTCTGGAGGCCGAGGACGTTGTCGATGAAGATCGGCCGGTCCATGTCGGCCTCGGTGAAGCCGTAGGTCTTCGGGTCGAGCTCGGGATGCGGCTGCGGGTCGGCGAGGCGCAGCGGGTCGAGATCGGCGACGAGGTGGCCGCGAAAACGGTAGGCGCGGATGATCATCAGCGCGCGGAGCGAGTCGAGCACCGCCTGCTGGACCTGCGCCTCGGTCAGGGTGACGCCCTTCTCGGTCGCCTTGGCCTTGACCTTGTCGCCGATGGCGCGGGCGGGCTCGGCCCATTGGCCGTCTAGCGCGGAGATCAGCTCGCCGGTGGGGGCGGGGGGCCAGTCGGCGCGCGCCCAGCTCGGGCCTGTCGGCGCCCGCTCGTCGCCGAGCGAGCGGAAATACTCGGCCCAACTCGCGTCCACGCTCGCCGGGTCGGTCTCGTAGCGCGTGTGCAGCGCGTCGACATAGGCCGCGTTCACCCCGTTCAGGAACGACGCGGAGTGGAAAAGGGCATTCTGGGACTGTTCGGTCATCGGTGCGACGGGCTGTTACCCGCTCCCTCCCTGCGGCCCCCGCCTTTCGGAGACCGCGACGCTTGCGGCGTCGGTGCGCCGTATCCGTTATCCGGCGGCGCTCAGCGGCCGATGGCCTTGAGCACCGCCTGGCCGAGGCCGGCCGGGCTGTCGGCGACGACGATCCCCGCGGACTTCATCGCCTCGATCTTCGATTCCGCGTCGCCCTTGCCGCCGGAGACGATGGCGCCGGCGTGGCCCATCCGCCGGCCCTTGGGCGCGGTGCGGCCGGCGATGAAGCCCGCTGTCGGCTTGGCGCGGCCCTTCTTCGCCTCGTCCTTGAGGAACTGCGCGGCGTCTTCTTCGGCCGAGCCGCCGATCTCGCCGATCATGATGATCGAGGTCGTCTCCGGGTCGGCGAGGAACCACTCCAGCACGTCGATGTGCTCGGTGCCCTTGATCGGGTCGCCGCCGATGCCGACGCAGGTGGACTGGCCGAGCCCGGCGGCGGTGGTCTGGGCGACCGCCTCGTAGGTCAGCGTTCCGGAGCGGCTGACGACGCCGACCGAGCCGCGCTTGTGGATGTGGCCGGGCATGATGCCGATCTTGCAGGCGTCCGGCGTGATGACGCCGGGGCAGTTCGGGCCGATCAGGATCGACTTCGAGCCCTGAAGGGCGCGCTTGACCTTCATCATGTCGAGCACGGGGATGCCCTCGGTGATGCAGACGATCAGCGGCAGATGGGCGTCGATCGCCTCGAGGATCGCGTCGGCCGCGAAGGGCGGCGGCACGTAGATCGCCGTCGCCGTGGCGCCGGTCGCCTCGACCGCCTCGCTCACCGTGTCGAAGATCGGCAGCCCGATATGGCTTCCGCCGCCCTTGCCGGGCGTGACGCCGCCGACCATCTTCGTCCCGTAGGCGATCGCCTGCTCGGAGTGGAAGGTGCCCTGCGAGCCGGTGAAGCCCTGGCAGATGACCTTGGTGTTCTCGTCGACGAGGATCGCCATCTCAGTTGTCCCTCCGAACGCTGAGCGAGATTCCGGAGCCCGGGCCTTCGCCCGAGCTACCGCCGCCCAGCACATACATCACAAGGGAAGCGCCCTGCCCGGGCACTACCCACGATCTCGATCCGTCATGTCCCGGCGCCGTCGTCCATCTCCCCGCGAAGCCGCGGTTGAGCTGTTCTTCGAGGAGGGCTTGCGCCACCGGCGCCGGCACGTCTTCGCTCATCACCGTGCACCCGGGCGAGTTGAAGCTGTCGCCGGTGTTGATGAACACGTTGACCTTGCCCTTGCGGGCCTCGCTCTCGGTTGCGCTGGCGCCCGGGCCGGTCTGCCAGCCGCGGGCGGACAGGCTGGCGGCGACGCCGGCGAAGTCCGGCAGCCCGGCAAGGCAGCCGCTCGCCAGACCCTCCCGCGCCGTCGCCTCGTCGGCCATGGCCGGGACGCCGGCGAGGAGCGTGATCGCCACCAGCATCAGGCGCATCGCCTCAGCCCTTCACCGCCTTAACGATCTTCTCCGCCGCGTCCGACAGGTCGTCGGCGGCGATGACGTTCAGCCCCGATTCGCGGATGATCTTCTTGCCGAGCTCGACGTTCGTTCCTTCGAGCCGGACGACCAGCGGCACCTTCAGCCCGGTCTCCTTCACCGCGGCGATGACGCCCTCGGCGATGATGTCGCAGCGCATGATCCCGCCGAAGATGTTGACGAGGATGCCCTTCACGTTCGGGTCGGAGGTGATGATCTTGAACGCCTCGGTCACCTTCTCCTTGGTGGCGCCGCCGCCGACGTCGAGGAAGTTGGCCGGCTCGGACCCATAGAGCTTGATGATGTCCATCGTCGCCATGGCGAGGCCGGCGCCGTTGACCATGCAGCCGATCTCGCCGTCGAGCGCGATGTAGTTGAGGTCGAACTTCGAGGCGGCGAGCTCCTTGGGGTCTTCCTCGGTCTCGTCGCGCAGCTTCATGATCTCGGGCTGGCGGTAGAGCGCGTTGCCGTCGAAGCCCATCTTGGCGTCGAGGCACTTGAGGTCGCCCGCCGTGGTGACGATCAGCGGGTTGATCTCCACCATCTCCGCGTCCTTCTCGACGAAGAGCTTGTAGAGCTTGCCGATCATGTCGACGCATTGCTTGACCTGCTTGCCCTCGAGTCCGAGCGCGAAGGCGACCTTGCGGCCGTGGAAGCCGGAGATGCCCGAGGCCGGGTCGACGGTGAAGGTCAGGATCTTCTCCGGCGTCTTCGCCGCCACCTCCTCGATGTCCATGCCGCCCTCGGTGGAGCAGACGAACGAGACGCGCGAGGAGCCGCGGTCGACGAGCAGCGCGAGATAGAGCTCGCGGGCGATGTCCGAGCCGTCCTCGATGTAGACGCGGTTCACCACCTTGCCGACAGCGCCGGTCTGGTGGGTGACCAGCGTTCGGCCGAGCATCTTCTGGGCCTCGTCCGCCGCGTCGGAGACGGACTTCGTGATGCGGACGCCGCCCTTCTCGCCGGCGGTGGCTTCCTTGAACTTGCCCTTGCCGCGGCCGCCGGCGTGGATCTGGGCCTTGACCACCCAGATCGGGCCGTCGAGTTCGCTCGCCGCGCTCTTGGCCTCGTCCGCCTTCTGGACGACCCGGCCGCCGGAAACGGGGAGCCCGTACTCCTGCAGGAGTTGCTTCGCCTGGTACTCGTGGATGTTCATCCGCAGCCTCACGACCGAGGGCGCGCCCGGCGCCGATCCCCTTGCTGCCAGCGCTTCTAGGCCGACAAGAATTGCGACACAACGAAATTTGCTTGCGAGCGAAACGCCGGATCGGAAAAAGCGACATCTGTGATCACAAGAAAAAAGACTGTGATCACAGATGCTCACAGGGACGCCCCGGACGTGCCGGAAACCGATTCGCGGAGCCGTCCGGGACACTTGGCGTCGCGCCGGTTTCGGGGGGAAATCCCCGTCGGGCGCTCCGGGAGGGGAGGGGGCAGGCGCCGGCGCGACCCGCCGGCGCGGCCCGGGGAGGTCAGGCGAGGGTGGCGTCGATGCCCTTGCAGGCCTCGACGAGGCCCTTCACCGCGTCGACCGACTTGTCGAACATCGCCCGCTCGGCCTTGTCGAGCCGGATCTCCACCACCTTCTCGATGCCGGCGGCGCCGATCACCGTCGGGACGCCGACATAGATGTCGTTGAGCCCGTACTGGCCGCTCAGGTGCGCCGCGCAGGGCAGGACGCGCTTCTGGTCCTTCAGGTAGGCCTCGGCCATCTCGATGGCGGACGCCGCCGGGGCGTAGAACGCCGATCCGGTCTTGAGCAGGGCGACGATCTCGGCGCCGCCGTCGCGGGTTCGCTGCACGATGGCGTCGAGTTTCTCCTGGCTGGTCCAGCCCATCGCCACGAGGTCGGGCAGCGGGATGCCGGCGACGGTGGAATAGCGGGCCAGCGGCACCATGGTGTCGCCGTGGCCGCCGAGCACGAAGGCGCTCACGTCCTTGACCGAGACGGCGAACTCCTCGGCGAGGAAGTGGCGGAACCGCGCCGAGTCGAGGATGCCGGCCATGCCGCAGACCTTGGCATGGGGCAGGCCGGAGAACTCGCGCAGCGCCCAGACCATGGCGTCGAGCGGGTTGGTGATGCAGATCACGAAGGCGTCCGGGGCGTTGTCGCGGATGCCCTCGCCGACCGACTTCATCACCTTGAGGTTGATGCCGAGCAGGTCGTCGCGGGACATGCCCGGCTTGCGCGGCACGCCGGCGGTGACGATGCAGACATCCGCCCCGGCGATGTCGGCGTAGCTGTTCGCGCCCTTGAGGTTGGCGTCGAAGCCGTCGACCGGCGCGCTTTCGGCGATGTCGAGCGCCTTGCCCTGGGGGGTCCCTTCGGCGATGTCGAAGAGGACTACGTCGCCCAGTTCCTTGAGCGCGGCGAGGTGGGCGAGCGTGCCCCCGATCTGCCCGGCGCCGATCAGCGCTATCTTCGGTCTTGCCATTTGCCGTCTCTCCCGCTCAGGTGCGAAAATCGGCCCTTGGGCTAGCCCCTCGCGCTGCACAAAGCAAGCGGTCCCCCGCGAGGCCCGATGGAACTCACCCCGCTGTTCTTCGCTGCCGCCGTCCCTGCCGTGCTGCTCGCCGGCATTTCGAAAGGCGGGCTCGAGACCGCCGGCGGGATCGCCGCCGCGCCGCTCCTCGCGCTGGTCATCGAGCCGCGCCTGGCGGTGGGGGTGATGCTGCCGCTGCTGATGCTGATGGATGTCGCCTCGCTGCGCGCCTACTGGCGCAAGTGGAACTGGGCCGACGCGCGGATGCTGATGGCCGGGGCGATCGCCGGGGTTCTCGTCGGCTGGGCGGTGTTCGGCGCCGTCAGTTCCGACGCGGTGCGGCTGATCATCGGCTGTCTCGCCGTGGGCTTCGTGATCTGGTCGGTGGGGCGCAGGCTCGGGTGGATCCCGCTCGGCCGGCCGCAGCCGCCGCGCGCCGGCCTGTTCTGGGGCTCGCTCGCCGGCTTCACCAGTTTCGTCGGCCATGCCGGCGGGCCGCCGGCGGCGGTCTACCTGCTCGGCCGCCATCTCGGGAAGACGCCGTTCCAGGCGACGAACGTGGTGACGTTCTGGTGGATCAACCTGATCAAGTTCCCGCCCTATGTCGCGCTGGGGATGTTCACCGCCGACACCGGCAAGGCCGTCCTCGCGCTGGCGCCGGTCGGGATCGTCGGGGTGCTGATCGGCGCCTGGGCGCACCGGCGCGTCAGCGATGCGTGGTTCTTCGGGCTGACCTACGTCGTTCTGGCCGCCACGGGGCTGAAGCTCATCCACGACGCCATCGTCTGATCGCCGTTCGCGCAGGCTTCGAGCGTTTCCGTCCATCGGCAGCGGGCCGTGCAGATGCGGCCGGCCTGGGCGATCGCGGCGCCGGGCGAGGCGGCGAGGGTCGCGAGGACGACGACGCGAAGGCAGGCGAGGGCGCGGGGCATGGGCGGCTTCCTGTCAACGGGCCGGGAGCGGGTCGTCCCGGGCCGGGGTTCAGCTTTCGCGCCATCGCTCAACCGGCCGTTAACCCTGCGGACGCTGGCGCGCCTCGTCGCGCAACGCTTCGTCGGTTCGGGCGGCGGTATCGCAAGATTCGTGCTTGTGTTTCGCGCGCGAGCGCCCTAGCGGTTGGTGCGGTGCAGCACAGGCGGGGTCCCATGGAGCACGGCGAACAGCCCTGGCGGTCGGTTCTCTACATGCCGGGTTCGCGCGAGCGGGCGCTGGAGAAGGCCCGGACCATTGCTGCGGACGCGCTGATCCTCGACCTCGAGGATGCCGTCGCGCCCAGCGAGAAGGAACGCGCCCGCGATCTCGTCGCGCAGGCGGTGACGGCCGGTGGTTATGGCGACCGGCGGCTCCTCGTGCGGGTCAACGGGCTCGATACCGAATGGGGCCGCGCCGACGTGATGGCCGCGGCGGCGGCCGCGCCCGACGCGGTGCTGATCCCGAAGGTCGAGCGCCCGGCCGACATCGGCTGCATCGCCGATCTTCTCGCGGAAGCGGGCGCCGCCGAGCGCGTCACGATCTGGGCGATGATGGAGACGCCGCGCGGGATGCTGAACGCTGCCGCGATCGCGGCGAGCCATCCGCGCCTACAGGGCTTCGTCATGGGGACGAACGACCTCGTGAAGGATCTCGGCGCCGCCCACACGCCCGAGCGCCTGCCGCTGGTCGCGAGCCTCGGGCTGTGCCTGCTGGCCGCCCGCGCCGAGGGGCTCGTCTGCGTCGACGGCGTCTACAACGCCTTCCAGGACGCCGAGGGTTTCCGCGCCGCCTGCGCCCAGAGCCGCGACTTCGGCTTCGACGGCCGCACCCTGATCCACCCCGATCAGGTCGCCATCGCCAACGAGGCCTTTGCGCCGTCGCCCGAGGAAGTCGCTTTGGCCGAGGCGCAGGTCGCCGCCTTCGAGGCCGCGCAGTCCCGCGGCGAGGGCGTCGCGGTCGTGAACGGCCGCATCGTCGAGAACCTGCACGTGGTCACGGCGCGCAAGCTGCTCGCGCGGGCCTCGGCCATCTCGGGGCGCGCGCAATGACGCTGCTCATCCTCGGCGTCGCGCTCTGGTGGGGCGCGCATCTCGTCAAGGCGCTCGCGCCCGGATTGCGGGCGGGCATCGCCGACCGCCTCGGCGCCGGGCCGTCGCGCGGGCTCTTCGCGGCGCTGATCGCGCTTTCCGTCGTCCTGATGGTGGTGGGTTTTCGCGCCGCGCCCGTTGTCGAGCTCTGGGCGTCGCCGCCGTGGACGCGCCACGTCAACAACCTCCTCATGGCGATCGCGGTCCTCGCCTTCGCCACATCGCATTCGAAGAGCCGCGCCCGGGCCTGGTTCCGGCACCCGATGCTGCTCGGCGTCCTCCTCTGGGCGGCCGCGCATCTGCTCGTGAACGGCGACCTCGGCTCGGTCGTGCTGTTCGGCGCGCTGGGGGTCTGGGCGCTGGTGGAGATGGCGGCGATCAACGCGCGTGACGGCGACTGGGTCCGTCCGACGGGCGGCACGCTCGCCGGGGACATCCGTCTCGTGGCGATCTCCGCCGTGGTCTTCGTCGTGATCGCCGCCGTCCACGCGTGGCTCGGCTATCCGGCGCTGGGGTAAGGGATACGATGCTCGCCTACCGCTACCTGACCGAGGCCGACACCGCCGTCTTCTGCCACAAGGTCACGCGGGCGCTGTCGCAGGGCTGGTCGCTCTATGGCGAGCCTTCCTACGCCTTCGACGCGGCCGAGGGCGTCATGCGCTGCGGCCAGGCCGTGGTGAAGGAGGTCGACGCCGAGTATTCCCCCGAACTCAAGCTGTCGGACCTGTGATGTCGAAGACCTTCGCCGGCAACTTCTTCGAGGACTACCGCGTCGGCCAGACGATCGCTCATGCCGTGCCGCGCACCGTCACCGCCGGCGAGCGCGCGCTCTACACCGCGCTCTATCCGACGCGGCTGCCGCTCTATTCCTCCGACGAGTTCGCCCGCTCCTGCGGCCTGCCGGCGAGCCCGCTCGAGGACCTCGCGGCCTTCCATGTCGTCTTCGGAAAGACCGTGCCGGACGTGTCGCTGAACGCGGTGGCGAACCTCGGATACGCCGAGGGCCGCTTCCTCGCCCCGGTCTACCCGGGCGACACGCTGAGTTCGACCTCCGAGGTGATCGGGCTCAAGGAGAACTCCAATCGCCAGTCGGGCGTCGTCTACGTGCGCTCGACCGGGCGGAACCAGCACGGCGCGCCGGTTCTCGAGTACGCGCGCTGGGTTATGGTGCGCAAGCGCGACCCCGAGGCCCCGGTCGCCGATCCGGTCGTGCCGAAGCTCGCCCCGGCCGTCGCCGCGGCCGACCTCGTGCTGCCCCCCGGTCTCGACTTCAGCCGCTACGACTTCGCGCTGGCGGGCGAGCCGCACCGCTGGGGCGACTACGCCATCGGCGAGAAGATCGACCACGTGGATCGCGTCACCATCGAGGAGGCCGAGCACATGCTCGCCACCCGGCTGTGGCAGAACACGTCGAAGGTGCATTTCGACGCGACCGCCCGGCCCGACGGCCGCCGGCTGATCTATGGCGGCCACGTCATCTCGATGGCCCGCGCGCTCTCCTTCAACGGTCTCGCGAACGCCGCCGCCATCGTCGCCATCAATGCGGGGGCCCATGCCAACCCGTGCTTCGCCGGCGACACGATCTCGGCCTGGTCCGAGGTGCTCGACAAGGCCGACACCCCGGCGCCGGGCGTCGGCGCCCTGCGGCTGCGGCTCGTCGCGACCCGCGCCGGCGCGCCGGCGCTCGGGCTCCGCGGCGAGGACGGCAAGTACCTGCCAGACGTGCTCCTCGACCTCGACTATTGGGCCGTGGCACCGAAATAGCCATGCGACAACAGTGTGATCACAACAATTACGGCTGTGATCACAACATGGAAGCCGCTTGCATTCGCCCCCCGAACGGTGTTGTAACCGCTAGGCGCGGGGGGATCGCGCGACCGACCGGCCGCAGGCGTTCCCACTGGAAGCTGGACCCGACGAGGCCGTCGCCGCGTCTCTCGGGCAGGGGTAGGGCGGCGGCACGGAGGCGTCGATGGCCGATGTAAACCGGGGCGACCGCCCCTTGTCCCCCTTCATGCTCGGGCAGTTCTACCGCTTCCAGATCTCATCGGTCATGTCGGTCCTGCACCGGATCACCGGGGTCGGAATCTCGATCGGCGCCGTGCTCGGGGTGTGGTGGTTCCTCGCGGCCGCCTCGGGCCCGGGCTACTTCTCCGTCGTCGACGGTCTGCTGACCTCGTGGATCGGCGGGCTGGTGATGCTCGGGATGCTGATCTCGCTCTGGTACCACTTCTGCAACGGCATCCGGCACCTCGTCTGGGACGCGGGCTTCGGCTTCGACCTCGACTCCGTGCGCAAGTCCGGCCTCGTCGCCGGCGGCGCGGCGGTGGCGCTGACGCTCCTGACCCTGATCGTCGCGTGGTGAGGGAGGGCAGGATGGATTACCGCACCGACCGCTCCCGCGTCACCGGCCTCGGCTCGGCCAAGTATGGCACCGGCCACTGGTGGAGCCAGCGCATCAGCTCCGCCGCGCTCGTGCCGCTGACGCTGCTCTTCATCTTCCCGTTCGTGTCGAGCCTCGGCTCCGAGCACGCCGACGTCATCGCCACCTACGCCAACCCGTTCAACGCCATCGTGGCGATCCTCTTCATCGTCACCACCTTCATCCATGTCCGGCAGGGCATGCAGGTGGTGATCGAGGACTACGTCCACGACAAGCCGATCCGCACCGCAGCGCTTCTCGCCAACACGCTGCTCTGCTGGGCCTTCGGCCTCACCGGCGTCTTCGCCGTCGCCAAGATCGCCTTCACCGCCTGAGGAACGCCCCATGGCAGCCTACACGTTCACCGATCACGTCTATGACGTCGTCGTCGTCGGCGCCGGCGGCTCCGGCCTGCGCGCCACGCTGGGCATGGCCGAGCAGGGGCTCAAGACCGCCTGCGTCACCAAGGTCTTCCCCACGCGCTCGCACACCGTCGCCGCCCAGGGCGGCATCGCCGCCAGCCTCGGCAACATGGGGCCCGACAGCTGGCAGTGGCACCTCTACGACACGGTCAAGGGCTCCGACTGGCTCGGCGACACCGACGCCATGGAGTACCTCGCCCGCGAGGCCCCCAAGGCGGTCTACGAGCTCGAGCACTACGGCGTGCCGTTCTCGCGCACCGAGGACGGCCGCATCTACCAGCGGCCCTTCGGCGGCCACACCACCGAGTTCGGCGAGGGCCCGCCGGTGCAGCGCACCTGCGCCGCCGCCGACCGCACCGGGCACGCGATCCTGCACACGCTCTACGGCCAGTCCGTGAAGCACAATGCGCAGTTCTTCATCGAGTACTTCGCCATCGACCTCATCATGACCGACGACGGCGAGGTCCAGGGCGTGCTGGCGTGGAAGCTGGACGACGGCACGCTGCACCGCTTCAACGCCAAGATGGTCGTGCTCGCGACCGGCGGCTACGGGCGCGCCTACTTCACCGCGACCTCGGCCCATACCTGCACCGGCGACGGCGGCGGCATGGTCGCCCGCCAGGGTCTGCCGCTCCAGGACATGGAGTTCGTGCAGTTCCACCCGACCGGCATCTACGGCGCCGGCTGCCTGATCACCGAGGGCGCCCGCGGCGAGGGCGGCTATCTGACCAATTCCGAGGGCGAGCGCTTCATGGAGCGCTACGCCCCCACCTACAAGGATCTGGCCTCGCGCGACGTGGTCTCGCGCTGCATGACGATCGAGGTCCGCGAGGGCAGGGGCGTCGGGGCGCACAAGGATCACATCCACCTGCACCTCAACCACCTGCCGCCCGAGGCGTTGCACGAGCGCCTGCCCGGCATCTCGGAGAGCGCCAAGATCTTCGCCGGCGTCGACGTGACCAAGGCCCCGATCCCGGTCTCGCCGACCGTCCACTACAACATGGGCGGCATCCCGACGAACTACTGGGGCGAGGCGCTCAACCCGACCGAGCACAATCCGGACCGCATCCTGCCCGGACTGATGGCGGTCGGCGAGGCCGGCTGCGCCTCGGTGCACGGCGCCAACCGCCTCGGCTCCAACTCGCTGATCGACCTCGTCGTGTTCGGCCGCGCCGCCGCGATCCGCGCCGGAGAGGTCGTCGAGCGCGGCACGCCCAACCGGCCGCTCAATCCGGTCTCCGTCGAGGCGGCGGTCGACCGCTTCGATCGCCTCCGCCACGCCGACGGGTCGCGCCCGACCGCCGAGATCCGCGCGGCGATGCAGCGCGCCATGCAGGTCGACGCGGCGGTGTTCCGCACCAACGCCTCGCTCGCCGAGGGCGTCGAGAAGGTCACCGAGATCGCCCGCTCCATGGCCGACATCAAGGTCACCGACCGGTCGATGATCTGGAATTCGGATCTGATGGAGACGCTCGAGCTCACCAACCTGATGCCGAACGCGCTCGCCACCATCGTCTCGGCCGAGGCGCGCAAGGAAAGCCGCGGGGCGCACGCCCACGAGGACTTCCCCAACCGCGACGACGAGAACTGGCGCAAGCACACGCTCGCGCACGTCCACCCCGACGACACGGTGACGCTCAGCTATCGCCCGGTGCACCTTGACCCGCTGACGACGCAGGAACATGGCGGCATCGACCTGAAGAAGATCGCGCCCAAGGCGCGGGTGTACTGAGGAGGCTCCGATGGTCGAATTCACCCTCCCCCGGAACTCGCGCGTCGTTGTCGGCAAGACCTGGCCGAAACCGGCCGGAACCAACGTCCGCGCGTTCAAGATCTACCGCTACGACCCGGACACGCCGGAGAATCCGCGGATCGACACCTATTTCGTCGATCTCGACACCTGCGGGCCGATGGTTCTCGACGCGCTGATCAAGATCAAGAACGAGATCGACCCGACGCTGACCTTCCGCCGCTCGTGCCGCGAAGGCATCTGCGGCTCGTGCGCGATGAACATCGACGGCGGCAATCACCTCGCGTGCATCTACGGCATGGACGAGATCAAGGGCGACGTGACGATCTACCCGCTGCCGCACATGCCGGTGATCAAGGACCTGATCCCCGACCTGACGCATTTCTACGCCCAGCACGCCAGCGTGAAGCCCTGGCTGGAGACCGCCTCGGCCGAGCCGAACACCGAGTGGAGGCAGTCGATCGACGACCGCCGCAAGCTCGACGGGCTCTACGAGTGCATCCTCTGCGCCTGCTGCTCGACCTCGTGCCCGTCCTACTGGTGGAACGGCGACCGCTATCTCGGTCCGGCGGCGCTCCTTCAGGCCTATCGCTGGTTGGCGGACAGCCGCGACGAGGCGACCGGCGAGCGGCTCGACGACCTCGAGGATCCGTTCAAACTCTATCGCTGCCACACGATCATGAACTGCGCCCGGACCTGTCCGAAGGGGCTGAACCCGGCCAAGGCGATCGCCTCGATCAAGCAGATGATGGTCGATCGTCGCATGTGACGGCCGTTCGGCCGCGCGCGGCCGCAAGTCGAGATTCTGCGGAGTGGGCCGTCCTCGTCGGGCGGCCCTCGTTGTTCGCCGCTGGCGCGAATCGCGAAGTTGCGTTAATCTCCAAGCGTAGATTTATACCGGCGGGCTCATGAAACGACTCGCGGACCTTTTTCGACCTTTAGGTTTTTTTCGTGTGTATTCAGGTAGTTACCCTATCTATCACGCGTGTTAGCCCGTGTTGCGCCGGGTGGCTTGGTAGGCTCGGTATTACAGCCTGATTGCCGCCTCATTTCGGCGGCGCTGACTTGCCGAATCCGTCTGTACCCCGGTTCCGACCGCATTCGTTCGCCGTTTCGTCCCGTCAACGCTCACCGGAGACGCATTGCCATGCCGACGAGTCCCGACCGATCCCTGACCGAAGCCGACTACCAGAGCGCCGCGCGCGACCTCGGGGTCGACGTCGCCGTCATCCGCGCCGTCACTGCTGTCGAGGCGCGGGGACGTGGCTTCATCGACGGCACCGACCTGCCGCTCATCCTGTTCGAGGGCCACCACTTCCACCGCCTGACCGGGGGCCGCTATGACCGCGACTTCCCCGGCATCTCCTATCCGCGCTGGGACAAGTCGAAGTACAAGGGCGGGCGTGGCGAGTACGACCGCCTGCGCCAGGCGATCAAGGTCCACGATTCGAAGCCCGAGCCGGCGTTGATGTCGGCCTCCTGGGGCATGTTCCAGATCATGGGCTTCAACCACGCGAAGGTCGGCTACGGCTCGGTCGTCGACTTCGTCAACGCCATGGCCGAAAGCGAGCGCAACCAGCTCCAGGCCTTCGTCGCCTTCGTGCGCGCCGCCGGCCTCGCCGACGAACTCAAGCGGCAGGACTGGGCCAACTTCGCCCGCGGCTACAACGGCCCGGGCTACAAGGCGAACAAGTACGACGCCAAGCTTGCCGCCGCCTTCGCCCGCGAGCGGGTCCGCCGGCAGGACGACATGGCCGGCCTCGCGCCGGAGCCGGAGCGCGCGGAGGCGGTCGCACTTCAGGTCGCGCTCAACGCCGCACTTGGCGACGCGCTGCCCGAGAAGCTCGCCACCGACGGATGGGTCGGCGAGAAGACCATCTTCGCTACCCGCCTGTTCCAGCGACAGGTGGGCCTGCGTGACACCGGCGAGGCCGACGCCGCCACCCTCGCCGCCCTCGGGCTCGGGGTCGAGCCCACCGTCCCGCAACAGAAGGTCGCCTGACATGCCCGCGCCCCTTCTCATGTCCGCCGCCATCGCCATCGCCAACGAGTTCCTGCCGGACCTTGCGGGAGCCCTGAAGCGGCCCGGCGGCCGCGCTTTGGCCGCCACGGTAGTCGACGCCGCGGCGGCGGCCGCCGGCGTCTCGCCCGAGAGCGACCCCAGGCAGATCATCGCGCGCGTCAAGGAGAACCCGACCGCGCTGGACGACCTCCGCCTCGAGCTCGAGCAGCTCAACGCCGAAAAGGAGATCTACCTCGCCGAGATCTCCGACCGCGGCAGCGCCCGGCAGGCCGAGATCGCGCGCGGGGGCGACGGCCGCATGCGTGGCAACCTGATGATCGCCGCCGTGGCGATCGGTCTCGCCTTCTGCATCTACGCGGCGATCAAGGGCATGGTCCCGGGCGCCAATGGCCAGGGTCCGACGCTCGACGCGGGCGTCCTCGCCCTCATCACCACCGTCGCCGGCGCGCTTCTCAAGATGCTGAGCGACGCGTTCGCCTACGAGTTCGGCAGCTCGCGCGGGTCGAAGGAAAAGACCGAGGACCTGATCGCGATCAACGAGGCCAACCAGGCGGCCACCGCCCGCGCCGTCAAGACCGCCCAGACCCAGGCCGCCACCGTCGCGGCGCGCGTCGTCCAGGAGACCAAGGCGGCGGTCACGACCGGGGCCGCGACCGCCACGGCCGTCGCCGAGACGCTTGCCAATCCGAAGCCTCGCGACTTCGTCGGGCAACTCGTGCGGGGCGAGAT
>NZ_JAGOID010000151.1 GCF_017995835.1 Amaricoccus sp. | reverse complement strand
CGCATCGGCTCCTGGGTGTCGTTGACGAGCGCGTAGGAACCGGCGACCGACATCCGGCGCTCGGACGGTTCGAGGTCGAGCCGCAGGTCGATACGGGTGATCTCGGGCGGCACGAAGTCCTTCCATGTCGCGACGTTGCTCCGCCAGTATTCGGCGGCGCGCTGCACTTCGACCGAGCCCTCGAAGCCCTGACGGATCTCGATGGCGAGAAAGCCCTGAATCAGCAGCGGCAGGAGCAGGAACGGCACGAGCCGCAGAACCCCGCGCACGACCCTCGCCGGTTGCAGGCGGTCGAGCGTCGCCGCGGCGTCCCGCTCGGTGCGCACCAGCAGGGTGCAGGCGAGGACGAAGAAGAAGAGCGTGCCGCCGAGCGCCGCCGCCCGGTTCCAGACGAGAGCCGCGCCATTCAGGGGAAAGATCCCCATGTCGGTCCAGCGCAGCGCCCCCCAGAGCGGCCAGTTGGTCACCCAGGTCATGGCGCCGGTGACGAAGAGCGCCGCGGTCGCGGCGAGAGTCGCGAGTCCGATCGCGATGGCGGCGGTGCGGCTGCGCACGATGACCATCACCGCGCTCACGAACGCCGCCCAGAGGAGATACGTCGGCGCGAGAACCAGACCGAAAACCAGTACGAGTGGCCCGATCTCGATTCGCTCGCCGCCTTGAGCGAGCAGCAGCACGAGGCCGGCGGCGACGCAGGCGGCACAAAGGACGGCGATCACCGCAGCGATCGCCAGTCCCTTGCCGAGCATGAGGGCGGTGTCCGAGACCGGTGCCGCGTGCAAGAGCGCCTCGAAGCCCGTCGCTCTGTCGCGATGCATGGCTTCGACCACCGCGAAGAGCAGGTAGAGGCAGACCAGCACCGTCGCCACGGGCAGGGCACGCACGGCAAGGCCTCCAGCGGTGAGCAGCACCGGCGAGCCGAGGAGGCCGGCCTCGGTGCCCGCCACTTCTGCGACCACCAGCATCAAGAAGGCCGAGAAGAGATACAGCGCCGGCTGCCGGAGAAGCTCTCCCGCCTCGGAGCGCACGATCGTTCCCACCCCCACCATGAGGCCAGGCGCGCGGCTGGTCATGGCCAGATCCCCGAGCGGACGGAAGCTCGCGTTCTCGGGATCCGGGTTCGCCGGCACCGCGGGACCCGCGCCGGCACGGCGGCTCACTGCGCCTTCGACCGGCTTGCGCTCCTGCCCGCTTCTCCGCCTTTCACGCATCGCTGCGACGAGCGCGAGGCCGGCGATGCTCAGCGTGAGCAAGCGGTTGAACAGGAAGGTGGCGTCGAAGGCGATCGGCTGGGCATTGAAATAGCCGACGCCGCGGTCGACGCGAAAGAGCGCCCGGTCGAGCCAGCGGATCGCCGTCGGATCGACGATCATCAGAAGCCGATCCCACCCTGCGGCGAGTCCGGCTGGCGCGAGGTTCCACGAGATGAGGATGGTGTAGACGAAGAGCACGGTCGGCACGGCGTAAACCGCCATCGGCCGCCGCGTGCGCAGACCTACGACGAAGGCTACCGCCGCCGTCCAGGCGATGCCGGGGAGCGCGAACAGCAGCACCGCGCCCAGGTAGGAGACCGCGCGGAACGGCCCGTGCGCCCCCGACGAGACTCCGGCCAGCGCCGGACCTTCGTGGAAAGCGAGAGCGAGCAGGAGGTGCGCGGCGAGCGCCACACCCAGCGCTGCCGCCACGCCGGCGAACTTGCCGAGGGCGTACTCGGCCGCCGTGAGGGGCGTGCTGTGCAGGAGGTCGCCGATCCGGGCCTCGTCGTCGCGGATGACGGCGAAACCCGCCATCAGCGCGGCGAAGAAGGTGTAAGCGAAGAAGCTCGCGATCGCGAAGCTCTGGGCCAGAGCATGCGCAGAGTTGACGAACGCGCGTTCCCCGCCCACTTCCGTTTCTCCGGTGGGGATCATCGCCACCGGGTTGAGCGTGCTGGTGACGAAGAGAAGGACCCCGACGAGGACCCAGAAGGCGGGACTACGCAGCTGCGCGCGCGCTTCGTGCCCGGCGATCGTCGCGCAGCGCGCCCGATTCAAGAGGCCGCCCGAATCGGCAGGGCGGCCGCGGTCTCGCCAGCGCTCCGCGTGAGGACGAGATAGGCGTCCTCCAGGGTCGGCAGAGCGGCAGCGAAGCCCGGCGGCGCGGCTCCAGCAGGCAGATGGAGCCGAACCCGGTTGCGCCCCTCGACGAGGTGGGCCTGAGTGACGAGGTGCGTCGCGGCGAGCTCCTCGAGCTCGGCGCGCGCGACCTCCCCCTCGAACATCGTCCCGGCGAGAGCTTCGCGCGCCTCTCCCGGAGTGGTCGTGGCGAGAAGCCTCCCCTGCCGGATGACGGCGAAGCGTGGACAGAGCATCGCCACGTCTTCGACGATGTGGGTCGAGAGCAGGATCGTCCGGTTCTCCGCGAGCTCGGCGAGCAGGCGATAGAAGCGCACCCGCTCCTCCGGGTCGAGTCCGGCCGTCGGCTCGTCGACGATGACCAGGACAGGATCGCCAGAGATCGCCTGCGCGATGCCAAGGCGCTGGCGCATCCCGCCGGAGTAGGTCTTCACCTTCCGTTTCGCGGCGGCGGTGAGATTCACCCGCTCCAGGAGCTCGGCGCACAGCTTCGGCAGGCCGCGCGGCGCCGCGACGCCCTTCAAGCGCAGCATGTGGGTGAGCATCTCCTCGCCGGTGAGATTGGGATAGAAGCCGAAGGCCTGCGGCAGATGACCGAGCTGCGGCCAGACGCGCTGCGGTTCGGCGACGATGTCCACGCCGTCGAGCACGACGCGCCCCGAGGTCGGCTCGAGCAGGCCGGCGAGGATGCGCATGAGCGTCGATTTCCCCGAGCCGTTCGGGCCGAGCAGGCCGAACATGCCGAGCGGGATCCGCAGCGAGACGCCCTGCAGGGCCGCGACGGCTCCGGGGTAGACCTTGACGAGGTTCTGAATCTCCAGCATGGCGGTTCTCTCCGGTCCTGTCGGAAAGACAACGCCCGCCGCGCCCCCTTCTTACGCTAGGGACAAGTGGCGAAGGCCGCCGAATCGGTGAGCGCGGCGGCGCGGTTGCCGAGGGTGTTCGGGTATTCGCGGACCTCGTGACGCAAGGTATCGGTCACCCGCAGGACGTACTCGACGTCGGTCGCCGCGGCGCCGTAAACCCACCAGTGTCCGTTCAGGCTGCAGCCGTCGATGACCTTGACCAGGTGCTCCCAGGTCGCCGGAGCGAAGTACCAGAGCAGGGTCGAATCGCTGCCGGTGGTGACCGGCAGGGCGTCGCCGCGAGCTCCGGTGTAGTCGCGGAAGGACACCTCCACCTGGAAGCGCCCGTCGATCAGGCAGACGCGCCCGGCGCCGGGGACGCAGGCCGCGAGCTGCGGGCGCTCGAGGGCGTAGAGCTCGCCCCCCTGGGTCGCGAGGACGATCTCTCCGATCTGTGTCTCCCCGAACGTGGTCAGGTTCGGCAGCGAGAACGGGAACTCCTCGCGGCTCCAGCCGGCGCCCGCACCGTTGGCTGCCCAGATGCGGCCCGAGCAGTAGTCGCCGAACAGGTAGCGCCCTTCGAGCGCCGGCAGACGGTGGCCGCGGTAACGGAAGCCACCGATGACCGCGCAGTTGCCGTCGGCGAGGAGGTTCTCCAGAATCGGCGACGTGAAGGCGGCGGCGCCGCAGACCGGCGTCGAGGCCGGGCAGGCGTCACGCGAGTAGCAGGCGGTCCCCTCCATGATCTTCCAACCGAAGTTCGCGCCGCCGCCGTTCGCAGTCGGCCAGTAGTCGATCTCGTCGCGCTCGCCCTGACCGACATCACCGAGGAAGAGGTCGCCGGTGGTGCGGTCGAACGAGAATCGCCAGGGATTCCGCAGGCCGAGCGCCCAAATCTCGTCAGCGCCGGGCGTCCCGCCAGCGAACGGGTTGTCCGGCGGTGAGCTGTAGTACGGCGCGCTCGCGGCATGGCTGTCGACATCGAGCCGCAGCATCTTGCCCAGCAGTTCGTTGCGGTTCTGCGCGCGGCATTCGGGGTCACCGCCCGAGCCGCCGTCGCCCATGCCGACGTACAGGAGACCGTCGGGTCCGAAGGCGAGGTCACCGCCGTTGTGGTTGTCGTAGGGCTGCGGAATCACCAGCAGCACCGCCTCGCTCGCCGGGTCGGCATGCGCCGGGTCGCCGCTCGAGCGGCGGAAGCGGGAGATCACCGTCGCCCCGTCCCCTTCGCGGGTGTAGTTGACGAAGAGCAAGCCGTTCTCGGCGTAGCGCGGATGGAAAGCGAGCCCCAGCAGCCCCTGCTCGCCGCCGGAGCGGACGCGCGCGGAGAGGTCGAGGAAGCTGCCCGGTTGCACGGCGCCGCCGGTGAAGATGCGGATCCGTCCGCGCTGCTCGACGATGAACAGGCGGTCGTCGCCCGCCTGGGCGATCGCCACCGGGTCGCTGAGCCCGCTCGCAAGGAGCCGGAGCTCGACGCCAGCGAGGTCGGCGGCGGCCGGCGCCGCGTTCAGGGTGAGGACGGCCGGGAGGGTGAGCAGGCCAAGAAAAAAGGGGGCTCGCATGAGCCCCCTTCTACCACCGAAACGCTGCGCCTGCTGCGCAAGCCGGACGGCCCGGCGCGACGCTCAGCCGCCGAGCGAGGCCGGCGGGATCTCGATCTCTTCCTTGACGGTCAAGACCTTGTAGAAGCACCAGCCCGTCAGACCCCAGACGAAGACGGTCGACGAGAGGAGGAAGATCCAACCCAGGGTGGTCATTTCGCGGTCTCCTTGTCAGTCGTTCGGGGCATGCTTGCCGTCGATGTCCAGGCCCGCGGCGCGCCAGCGCTTCGTGCCGAAGAAGGTGCAGACGACGAGGATCAGGGCCGTCGCCAGAATCAGCCCGATCGCCCCCTGCCGCAACGGTTCGTCGGCGACCGATTTTACCCAGCTGCCGAGGTTCTGCCAGCAGAAGGCGATGAAGACGACCAGAAGATAGACCGGCGTGACGTACTTCATGATGAATTTGTAGAAGCCCGGGATGCGGATCTGCGCCCCCATGTGGGCCTCCTTCCAGCCCTTCTCGATGCCGAAGACCCAGCTGAAGGCGATGATCTGAATCATCGCCAGGACGAAAATCAGGAAGGTCCCGACCCAGTCGTCGATCGTCGACCAGAAGATCCCGCCCTTGCTGTAGTACATCACCAGGAAGGAGCCGATGAGGCAGATCCCCACCATGAGCGAGGTCGACTGCTTGCGTCCCCAGCCCAGCGCTTCCTGGAAGAAGGCGAGCGCCGGCTGGTACATCGAGATCGAGCTCGTGATCGCG
>NZ_JAGOID010000004.1 GCF_017995835.1 Amaricoccus sp. | reverse complement strand
AGCTCAGTTCAAGCGCGAGGTAGACGGTGGTCTCGGCTGCGGGAATGATCATCGACATCTGCGGCTCCATCGGGATGTGAGGAGCTGCCATCATCCGCGACTCCTCACCTCATAGCATCTGGAACCACCGCTGGGCGATGGCGCGCGGGCGCGAGGGGCTCGTCCGGGAGCTCGGCCGCCGGCGCTGAGCCTTCGATCGTCGCCGCAGGTCACCCCTGTGCGACCCGTGCGCCCTCTCGCGACGCGGCCTGTCACGCCGTAATGTGAACGGCGACCTCGCCCATGATCACCATGGGGGCAACGCCGCCGGTCATGCCGGCGAGGTTCTCCTTGATCCAGCCGAGCGAGCGTTCGTGCGCGGCCTTGGCGTGCGCTTCGGTGTCGAAGACGCTGATCGAGCCGCCGCCCTCGCCGAAGCGGACGACATAGTAGTCCCTGAAGCCGGGCTGCTTCTTCAGGATCGGCCCCAGGCCGGTTTCGGCGAGCTTCGCCGCCTCTTCGACCTTCTGCATGTTGGGATAGTTGCGGATCACGGCATACATGACGTTCTCCCGGGTTGCGCAGGCCGGGGCAAATCTCCCGCCTGCACGGCGAACATACACCCGAAGGCATCGGTCGGCCAATCGGGGCGTCACGGCCGATCGCGTTGCGCCTGGCCCCAGCGTGTGGCGACGCCGTCGGACGCTCCGGCCGGGTCGGACGCCGGGGCCGGCAGGGCGAGGATGCGTGCGGCCTGCGCCGGGGTGGGCGGCCCGCGCAGGATGTCGGCGTGCTGGCCGGGCGGGTAGGCGCCGACGATGAGGAAGTCGCCGCTCGCCGCGAGCCGGCGATGGCCGGTCCCGGCCGGAAGCACGACGACGTCGCCGGCCGTGACCGTGACCTCGCGCCCGCCCGGCCCGCCGAGGAGCAGCCGCGCCGACCCCGCGGCGCAGCCAAGCGCCTCGTGGCCCTCGCTGTGGAAATGGTCAAAGCCGAAGACGCCGTTCCGCCAGGCCGGCGGCCAGCCGTTCGCGGCGAAAATCGCCTCGATCGCCGCCGCGCCGCCGCCGGGAATCGCGCCCCGGTGCAGGAGCACGGGGAAGCGGGGGTGGTTCGGGATCGCGCCGGACGGCGCGAGGAGGAAGGCTTCCGTAGGCATGGTGTGCGGGGGCGGACAGCCCGCCCCGGGACGATCAGGCCCGCGCCTCGGCCGGCTCGTCGGTGAGCGGGTAGGCGAGGCGGGAGAGCATCTCCTTCGGCACGATCTGCACGAAGCGCGGCAGCGCCTCGTCCCAGTTGCGCAGGATCTCGGCGGCGCGCGGGCTGCCGGTCTCGGCGAGGTGGCGTGACACCAGGCCGTGCAGCACGCCCTCCCACGCCTCCGAGCGCACCGGCACCGCGATCACCGTCTCGCCGTTCAGGCGCAGGCCGAGCTCGTTCTCCGGGTCGTAGAGGAAGGCCATGCCGCCGGTCATGCCGGCGGCGAAGTTGTCGCCGATCCGGCCGAGGATCACCGCCACGCCGCCGGTCATGTACTCGCAGCCGTTCGATCCGCAGCCCTCGACCACAACCTCGGCGCCGGAGTTGCGCACGCAGAACCGCTCGCCCGCCCGTCCGGAAGCAAAGAGCGAGCCCGCGGTCGCGCCATAGAGCACGGTGTTGCCGATGATGGCGTTCTCGTGCGGGACGAGCGGCGAGCCGAGCGGCGGCCGCACGACGATGGTCGCGCCCGAGAGGCCCTTGCCGACGTAGTCGTTCGCCTCGCCCTGGACCTCGATCTTGAGGCCGGGGGCGGCGAAGGCGCCGAGGGACTGGCCGGCCGAGCCGCCGAGCTTGATCGTCAGGTGGTCGGGCTGGAGGCCGTTCCTCATCCCGAAGCGCTTGACGATGTGGCTCGACACCCGCGTCCCGATCGAGCGCAGGGTGTTCTGCACCGTGTAGCTGAGCTGCATCTTCTCGCCGTCCTTGAAGAACGGCTCGGCGTCCTGGACGATGCGCGCGTCGAGCGTGTCGGGCACGACCTGCCGTGGCCGGCGCCGGTCGAGCGGCGCGCCGCCGTTCTGCACCTGGATCAGCAGCGGGTTCAGATCGAGGTCGTCGAGATGCTCCGACCCGCGGCTGACCTGCTTCAGCAGGTCGGTGCGGCCGATCACCTCCTCGATCGAGCGGGCGCCGACGCTCGCCAGCACCTCGCGCACCTCCTCGGCATAGAAGGAGATCAGGTTCACCACCTTCTCCGCCGTGCCGGTGAACTTGGCCCGCAGCTCCGGATCCTGGGTGCAGACGCCCACTGGGCAGGTGTTCGACTGGCACTGCCGGACCATGATGCAGCCCATTGCGATCAGCGCCGCGGTGCCGATGCCGAACTCCTCGGCGCCGAGCATCGCCGCGATGACGATGTCGCGGCCGGTGCGCAGGCCGCCGTCGGTTCGCAGCGTCACCCGGTCGCGCAGGTTGTTGATCGTCAGCACCTGATGCGCCTCGGAGAGGCCCATCTCCCAGGGGAGGCCGGCATACTTGATCGAGGTGACCGGCGAGGCTCCGGTGCCGCCGTTGTGGCCGGCGATCAGGATCACGTCGGCCTTGGCCTTGGCGACGCCGGCCGCGATGGTGCCGACGCCCGACTGGCTGACGAGCTTCACGCAGACCTTGGCCCGGGGGTTGATCTGCTTGAGATCGTAGATGAGCTGGGCGAGATCCTCGATCGAATAGATGTCGTGGTGCGGCGGCGGCGAGATGAGGGTGACGCCGGGGGTGGAATGTCGCAGCCGCGCGATCAGCTCGGTGACCTTGATGCCGGGCAGCTGGCCGCCCTCGCCGGGCTTCGCGCCCTGGGCGATCTTGATCTCGAGCTCCTCGCACTGGTTGAGGTACTCGGCGGTGACGCCGAAGCGGCCGGAGGCCACCTGCTTGATCTTGGCGGAGGCGTTGTCGCCGTTCGGCATCGGCAGGAAGTGCGCCGGATCCTCTCCGCCCTCGCCGGAGTCGGACTTGGCGCCGATGCGGTTCATGGCGATGTTGAGCGTCTTGTGCGCCTCCGGCCCCAGCGCGCCGAGCGACATGCCAGGGGTGACGAAGCGCTTGCGGATCGCGGTGATCGACTCGACCTCGTCGAGCGGCGCCGGGCCTACCTTGGGCGTGAAGTCGAGAAGGTCGCGCAACTGGATCGGCGGGCGCGCCTGCATGGCGGCGGAATACTGCTTCCAGAGCTTGTAGTCGCCGCGGTCGCAGGCGGCCTGGAGCATGTGCATGGTGTTGGCTTCCCAGGCGTGGGTCTCGCCCGAGCGGCGCGCCTTGTAGAAGCCGCCGATGGGCAGGACTGCGTCGCTGCCCCGCCAGGCCTTCGCATGGATCCCCTCGACCTGCCGCTGCAAGCCGGAGACGCCGATCCCCGAGATGCGGCTGAGCATCCCCGGAAAGTACTCCGCCACCATGGCGCGGCTGAGGCCGACCGCCTCGAAGTTGAGCCCGCCGCGATAGGACGAGATCACCGCGATCCCCATCTTCGAGATGATCTTCAGCAGCCCCCAGTCGATCGCCTCGCGATAGCGCGCCACCGCCTCGGTGAGCGTGCCGGGAATCAACCCCCGCGCGATCCGGTCGGCGATCGAATCCTCGGCGAGGTAGGCGTTGACCGTCGTCGCCCCGCAGCCGATCAGCACCGCGAAATAGTGCGGGTCGATGCACTCCGCCGAGCGCACGTTGAGCGAGGTGAAGGTCCTGAGGCCCTTCGCCGTCAGCCACGAATGCACCGCGCTCGTCGCGAGGATCATCGGCATCCCCGCCCGTTCGGCATTCTGGCCGCGGTCGGACAGGACGAGATGGTTGATCCCGGCGCGCACCGCCTCCTCGGCCTCGGCGCGGATACGCGCGAGCGCGGCCTGGAGCGTGTTCGGGCCTTCGCCCACCGGGAAAGTGCAGTCGATCTCGTGCGCCTCGTCGCCTGCCCGCCGCGCGATCTCGGCGAAGCGCAGATCCGAGACGAACGGGCTCTCGAGCGTCAGGATCTCGGTCTGGTTGTTGTTCTCGTCGAGAACGTTCTTGAGGTTGCCGAACCGGGTCTTGAGCGACATCACCCGATGCTCGCGCAAGCTGTCGATCGGCGGGTTGGTCACCTGGCTGAAGTTCTGCCGGAAGTAGTGGCTGAGCGGCCGGTAGCGGTTGGAGAGCACCGCGGGCGGCGTGTCGTCGCCCATCGAGCCGATCGCTTCCTTGCCGTCCTCGGCCATCGGATGCAGGATCTGCTCGAGATCCTCGATGGTGAAGCCGGCGGCGATCTGGCGGTGGCGGAGATCGGTCCCGGTAAGGATCGGAACCTCCTCGACCCCCCGCGTCGCGTCCTCGAGATCGACGATTGAGCCGATCCATGTCCCGAAGGGCTGGCTCGCCGCCATCCGGTCCTTGATCTCGGCGTCGTGGTAGAGCTTGCCCTCGCCCATGTCGATGGCGATGAGCTGCCCCGGCCCGAGCGCTCCCTTCTCCACCACCGTCAGATCGTCGGTCGGCACCATCCCGGCCTCCGATCCGGCGATCGCAAGGCCATCGCCGGTGACGACGTAGCGCATCGGCCGGAGCCCGTTGCGATCGAGCCCGCCGCAGACCCAGCGGCCATCGGTCATTGCAAGCGCCGCCGGCCCGTCCCAGGGCTCGATCACCGAGTTGGAATAGGCGTACATGTCCTGCCAGGCCTGCGGCATCTTGGTCGCAAGCTTCGACCACGCCTCGGGGACCAGCATGGTCTTGGCCATCGGCGCGATCCGGCCGGCGCGCACCAGCACCTCGAAGACGTTGTCGAGCGCCGCCGAATCCGAGCCGCCCGGCTGCACGATCGGCTTGATGTCCTCGGCGAGCTCGCCGAAGTAGTCCGAGGACATGCGGATCTCGTGGCTCCGCATCCAGTTGAGGTTGCCCTTCAGCGTGTTGATCTCGCCGTTGTGGGCGAGCATCCGGAACGGCTGCGCCAGCCACCAGCGCGGAAAGGTGTTGGTGGAATAGCGCTGGTGATAGATCGCGAAGGCGCTCTCGAAGCGCGGGTCATTCAGGTCGGGGTAGAAGACCGCGACCTCCTCGGCGAGCATCATGCCCTTGTAAATGATCGACCGGCACGAGAGCGAGCAGATGTAGAAGTCGCGGATGCCCGCGCCCGCCTTCTCGATGCGGCGGCGGATGACGTAGAGTTCGCGCTCGAAGGTCTCCTCGTCGACGCCTTTGGCGTTGGAGATGAGGATCTGCTCGATCTCCGGCCGGGTGGCGTTGGCCTTGTCGCCGAGGCAGGAAATGTCGACGGGGACGTGGCGCCAGCCGTAGATGTAGTGGCCCATGCGCAGGACCTCGGTCTCGACGATGGTCCGCGCCGCCTCCTGCGCCCCGAAGTCGTTGCGCGGCAGGAAGATCTGGCCGACGGCCAGCCGCTCGTCGCGCGGGGTGTGGCCGGTGCGGCGGACCTGCTCCTCGAAGAAGACCCTGGGGATCTGCACATGGATGCCGGCGCCATCGCCGGTCTTGCCGTCGGCGTCAACGGCGCCGCGATGCCAGATGGCGCTCAGTGCGCGGATGCCGTTCTCGACCACGTCGCGCCGCGGCTTGCCGTCGATGGCGACGACGAAGCCGACGCCGCAGGCGTCGCGCTCCTGGTCGGCGGCGTAGAGCCCCTCGGCCTCGAGGCGCTTCAGGGCTTCTTCCTGCTCACGGACCCAGGCGTCGTCGTAGGTGGTCATGGCAAGGTCTCCTGGCGGGGGGCGTTCGCGCGCCCGGGCGTGTCTGTCAGTCCTGCGAGGCGAACCGCGCCTCGGTCTCGGCCTTGGTCAGCCGGGAATGATCCCCGGCGAGCGCGTAAGTCTCGGGCTTGCGGTCGATGTAGATCTCGCCGCCAAAGGGGATGGCGCCGGGATCGTCGAGCAGCCCGAGCGAGAGGTACATCCAGCCGGCCTTCGGTCCGACGGTCAGCCGGTAGAAGAGGTTCGAGCCGCACCTGGCGCACCAGGTTCGCTCGGCCCAGTCCGAGGTCCGAAGGGCCGCGATCGCTGGGGGCTCGTCGAAGCGGATGGCGTCCGGCGCAACCTCGACCGAGAAGTTGACCGAGCCGGTCCAGCGCCGGCAGGTCTCGCAGTGGCAGGCGTGGAACTCCGTCCCCGGTGCGAGGTCGGCCTCGAAGCGGCAGGCGCCGCAGACGCAGGATCCGCGCATCGCCGTCACTCCGCCGCGATGCGCGCCGCGCCGTCGAGCCGGCGCAGGATGCTCTCGGCGGCGTCGCGGCCGTCGCGGATCGCCCAGACGACGAGGCTTGCGCCGCGGACGATGTCGCCGACGGCGTAGACGCCCGGGAGCGCGGTCTCCTTGGTGCCGAAGTCGGCCTTGATCGTGCCCCAGCGCGTCACCGCGAGCTCCGGCGCGCCCCAGAGCGTCGGCAGATCCTCGGGCTCGAAGCCGAGCGCCTTGATCACGAGCTCGGCCGGCTCGGTGAATTCGGCGTCGGGCACATCCTCCGGCGACTGCCGGCCGCTGGCGTCCGGCGCGCCGAGGCGCATCCGCGCGACGCGCACGCCGCTCACCCGGTCGTCGCCGAGGAAGCCGCGCGGGTTGGTCAGCCACAGGAACTCGACGCCTTCCTCCTCGGCGTTCTGCACCTCGCGCTGGCTGCCCGGCATGTTGGCGCGATCGCGGCGGTACAGCAGCTTGACGCTGGTCGCGCCCTGGCGGATCGCGGTGCGCACGCAGTCCATCGCCGTGTCGCCGCCGCCGATCACCACCACCCGCTTGCCCTCGGCGTCGAGCGTGCCGTCGTCGAACTCGGGCACGGCGTCGCCGAAGCCCTTGCGGTTCGAGGCGGTCAGGTAGTCGATCGCCCGCACGATCCCCGGCAGGCCCGAGCCCGGGCCCCCGAGATCGCGCGACGTGTAGACGCCGGTCGCAATCACCACGGCGTCATGGGCGGCGCGGATGTCCTCGAAGCCGATGTCCGCGCCGACGTTGCAGTTGAGCCGGAGCGTCACCCCGCCGTCGGTGAGCTGTTCGTTCCGGCGGAGCACCACGTCCTTCTCGAGCTTGAAGCCGGGGATGCCGTAGGTCAGAAGCCCCCCGGCACGGTCGTAGCGGTCGTAGACCGTGACCTGCACGCCGGCGCGGCGCAGCATGTCGGCCGCCGCGAGCCCGCCCGGGCCGGCGCCGATGATTCCGACGCTCTCGCTGCGCTCGTGCAGGGGCCGGATCGGCTGGACCCAGCCCTCCTCCCAGGCGGTGTCGGTGATGTACTTCTCCACCGCCCCGATGGTCACCGTGCCGTGGCCCGCCTGCTCGATGACGCAATTGCCCTCGCAGAGCCGGTCCTGCGGGCAGATCCGGCCGCAGATCTCGGGGAAGGTGTTGGTGGCCTGACTGAGTTCGTAGGCCTCGCGCAAGCGGCCTTCGGCCGTGAGCTTCAGCCAGTCGGGGATGTTGTTGTGGAGGGGACAATGGGTCTGGCAATAGGGCACGCCGCACTGGCTGCACCGGCTCGCCTGCTCGGCCGCCTTGGCGGCGGCGAACTCGCGATAGATCTCGTCGAAGTCCTCGCGCCGCTCGGACACGGCGCGCTTCGTCGGCATGTCTCTCGGCACGCTGACGAACTTCAGCATGATGTTGCCCGCCATGACCGCTCCCTCCTGCGACCCGTGCGCAAGTTTCGGTACTCGCCCGCCAACGGCAGGGATTTTCCGAACCTCTACCCCACGGGCGCGGGAAAGAAAAGTCAGTTATGCTGACTTGATTGGGCTACCGCGGCGCTTCACGCACCGTCCGATGAAACTTTAGGCAGAAAATAGGTCAGTACCAACGACCTAACTGCCGGTCCCGGCTCCGACCCCGGCCCAGATCGCCGCCAGCGCGATCACCCCGACGGCGATTCGCCACCAGCCGAACGGCGCGTAGCCACGGCGGGAGACGAAATCGAGAAGCCGCCGCACCACGAACACCGCCGAAACGAAGGCCGCGACGAACCCGACACCCGTCACCGCGAGGTCGTCGGTCGAGAGAAGGTGGCGGTTCTTGAAGAGGTCGTAGGCAAAGGCCCCGGCCATCGTCGGCATGGAGAGGAAGAACGAGAACTCCGCCGCCGAACGCTTGTCCGCGCCGGAAACCAGCCCGCCGACGATGGTCGCGCCCGAGCGCGAGACGCCGGGGATCATCGCGAGGCATTGGAAGAGCCCGATCCTGAGCGCGAGCGACAGCGGAAAGTCCAGCGCGTCGTGGTAGCGCGGGCTGTCGGCCATGCGGTCGACCCAGAGCAGCACCACGCCCCCGAGGATCAGCATCACGGCGATCAGCGTCGGCGTCTCGAACAGCACGTTCTTGATGATGTCATGCGCCAGAACGCCGATGACCACCGCCGGCAGGAAGGCGACCAGCACCGCGACGATGAACCGCCTCGCCCGCGGATCGTGCGGCGCCGCCGTGGCGATCGCGATCAGCCGCCCCGCATAGACCGACAGGATCGCCAGCACCGCGCCGAGCTGGATCAGCACGGCGAAGGTATTGCCGGGCGAGGTGAAGCCGAGGAAATGCGCGGCGAGCAGCAGGTGCCCGGTCGAGGAGACCGGGATGAACTCGGTCAGGCCCTCGAGCACGCCGAGGACCGCGGCGACGAAGAGCGTGTTCTCCATCGGCGTCAGGACAGGGCAACGGGAGCCGGAATGAGCCCGACGGGGAGCGGAAGCTGGGACATCGCGATACCGATCACTCTGGGAACTGGGAGAGGCGTCAGCCGCGGAGCTGCGCCGCGGAATCCTTGATTTCGGCGTACTGGCCGCCGGGCCGGTAGGGGTAGAGGTAGCTCTCGAGGATCGCCGCCATCGCCGTCGGCTCGACCCCGAGGTCGGCAAGGCCCCTGGCCCCCGGTGCGACCACGTTGTCGTGGGCGAGCAGGCGGACCTGGTCGCGGGTCAGCATCTCGTTGACGAAGGCGCCGAAGCTGATCCGCTGGACGAAGTCGAGGACCGAACCCTGCAACGCCGCGACCCTGGTCGGGACGGTCACGAGCAGGCGGCGGCGTCGGATGATCCCCAGCATCCGCTCCATCAGTTCGCGGAAGGTGGCGGTGTCGGGGCCGCCGAGTTCGTAGATCCCCGGCGCCGCCTCGCCCCTGGCGGCAGCCTCGGCGGCTGCGGCCACGTCGTCGACATAGACCGGCTGGAAGCGCGTATCCGGCGAGACGATCGGCACGACCGGCGACAGCCGCGCCATTCGGCCGAAACGGTTGAAGAACTGGTCCTCGACCCCGAAGATGATCGACGGCCGCAGGATCACCGCCTTCGGGAAGGCCGCGAGCACTGCCGCCTCGCCGGCGGCCTTGCTGCGGGCGTAGAGGCTGTCGCCGTTCGGATCCGCCCCGATGGCGGAGACGTGGACGAACCGCGTCGCCCCCGCCTCGGCGGCAAGCCGCGCGATGCGGGCCGCGCCCTCGTCCTGCACCGCATCGAAGGTCTGTCGCCCGTTCTCGACCATGATGCCGACGCAATTCACCACCGCCGTGGCGCCGGCGATGGCGCGCCGGGTGCTGTCCTCGTCGCGGACGTTGGCCTGAACCGGCTCGACCTGGCCGACGACGCCGTAGGTGCGCACGAAGAGCGCCTCGTTCGGCCGGCGCACCGCGACGCGGACCCGCCAGCCCGCCCGCGCCATGCGGCGCGCCACGTATCGGCCGATGAACCCCGAGCCGCCGAAGATCGTGACGATGGGGCTGGGCATGGCGATTCTCCCTGGCGCGGTCCTTTCGGTCCTAACGCCGCGCCGCGGGGCGGACAAGTCCCGCTCGCGCGGGTGAGCGCGCCCGTGGCCGGCGGTCAGCCGATCGAGATCAGCTTGCGCTCCGAACGCCGCCGCCTTTCGCTCAAGAGCGTCCCCCAGGCGATGGCGATCCACGTCCCGTGAAAGGCGACGCCCGCCAGGACCACGAGGATCCCGGGAATCGGGCCGATCGCGGCGCGGTCGAGGAACGTGGTCCAGTTGTGCACCGGCACCGGGTGGATGGCGATCTTGCCGAAGTAGGCCACCGCCTGCACCGCAAGGATATAGGCGTAGTTCTTGCGCAGCCGCCGACCGACCGATGTCAGCATCGAGATGTGGAAGCGCGGCCGGATGTAGTCGTCAGCGAGCAGCGTGTTCCACTGGCCGTCCATGTGGACGCCCTCGCCGCGCAGCAATGGGCCGAAGAGGTCGGTCTCCATCAGCCGGCAGCGGGCGCGCCAGACGTTGAAGTACCGATAGCGCCGCGCCTCGAACATCAGGAACACCACGACCAGGAGCCCGACCAGCATCAGCGGCAGCGGCGAGGCCGAGGGGCCGGAGAAGGTCAGCGACAGCGCGAGGCCGGTGGTGACGACGGCCCAGTTCGTCGTCTGGTCGAGCCGGGTGCGCCAGATGGTGGAGCGGTAGACCTCGCCCCGATAGAGATGCGCCACGGCTCCGAGTTCGGCGGAGTCGAACGTGGATCGCGGCGTCGGCGGGCTTGTCGTATCCAAGGACATGGCGCTCTCCCCGAAGCGCGTGTCGATCACTATGCCGCCCCTCGCCGGCCTCGTCCACGGTTCAAAGGCTTGGTCGCGCAGGCGGTCGGCGCCGGTCCAGGCGCAGCCCGAGCCGCCAGCCGGCGATGACCCCGGCCAGCCAGAGCGGCGCCGAGACGACCGCGTAGAGGAGCGCCGTCCGCCCGGCGCCGTGCTGCACGAGCAGGAGCGTATCGAGCGCGAAGGCCGAGAACGTGGTGAAGCCGCCGCAGAAGCCCGCCATCAGGAAGAACCGCGCCGCCGGCCCGGCGGGGAGCCGCCCGCCGGGGGCCGTTACCGCGGCAAGGAGCCCGATCAGGAACGACCCGACCGTGTTGACCGCGAGCGTGCCCCAGGGAAATCCCGATCCCGCCGCCGCCTGCACGACGCCCGCGACGCCCCAACGCCCGACCGAGCCGATCGCGCTCCCGAGAGCCACGGCGGCCGTGTCCCGGACCGCGCCCATTCAGCCGGCCAGTCCGCCGAGGGCGAAGCCGGCCGCCGCCATGAGGATCGATCCGGCGACCGAGCCGGCGACATAGGCGCCCGCCCGACCGCGAAGCCCGGCCTCGAACAGCGTCAGCGCCTGGAGCGAGAACGTCGAGACGGTGGTGTAGCCTCCGAGGAACCCGGTCACGAGCAGGAGCCGCAGCGTCGATTCCGCCGGGACGACGGCCGCGAGCGCGCCGATCGCCGCCGAGCCGCTCAGGTTGACGGCGAGGATGCCCCAGGGAAACCCGTCGCCGAGCCGCGCGGTCACGCGCAGGGCGAGGAGGTGCCGCGCCGCGCCGCCGAGGGCGCCTCCGAGGGCGACGCTGACCAGGGCGAGCATGTCCGGCACGGGGGCGGAGGCTGCGGCCGCCGCTGCGGAGTGTCAATCGTCCGTTGCTCCCGCGTCACGGTTGACCGCGGCCGATCCGCGCCGCAAGGCTGCGGCGGCCGGGCGGCCGTAGGGAGCAGGGCGATGCAGGACGGACCGAGGCGCTACGGGACCGCCACGGCAGCGCAATTCGCGACCCTGTCGGGGCGCGCGACGCTGGAGCGGATGCTCGCGGGCGAGCTGCCCGCGGCGCCGATGTGGGAGACGCTGGGCCTCACCCTCGTGGAAGTCGGCGACGGCGTCGCGGTCTTCGAGGGCGACCCCGGACCGCATCTCCTGAACCCGCTCGGAACGGTCCACGGCGGATGGGCGCTGACGCTGGTGGACAGCGCGACGGGCTGCGCGGCGCACACCGTCCTCGCGCCCGGGCAGGGCTATGCCACGGTGGAGACGAAGGCGAACTTCTCGCGGCCGATCACGCCTGCGACCGGCAGGGTCCGCTGCGCCGGGCGGGTGGTGAACACGGGGCGGCGGGTGATCTCCGCCGAGGCGACCCTTGCCGACGCCACGGGGCGAATCCTCGCCCACGGAACGTCGACCCTCCTCGTGCTCTGACCGCCGGCCGTCCCGATCCTCAGGTTTCGGGACGGATGCCGAGCTCGGCCGGGTCGAACTCGTAGTGGGCGCCGCAGAACTGGCAGTCGGCGGTGACCCTTCCGTCCTCGGTCGTCATCGTGGCGATCTCCTCGGGGGAGTAGATCGACAGCGAGCGCACCACCTTCTCCGGGCCGCAGGTGCAGCCGAAGCGGACGGGCTGTGGCGTGAAGACCCGCGGATCCTCCTCGTGGAAAAGCCGCAGCAGAACCTGGTCGGGGCCGACATGCGGACCGATCAGCTCGGTGGCCTCGACCGTTGACATCAGCGTGACTGCGCGGTTCCAGTCGTCGGCGTCCGCGCCGTCGACCAGATCGGCTGCCGTCATCAACCCCTCGGGCCCGGCGGGCTCCGTGTCCGGTCGCGGCGGCGCCTTCGGCATGTGCTGGAGCATGATCCCGCCCGAACGCCAGCGCGCTGGCTGGCCCGGCGCGCTGGCCTCGCCCATGGCGAGCGCGAAGGAGGTGGGAAGCTGCTCGGACTGGGCGAAGTAGGTCTCCGCGCAGGACGCGAGCGACGTCCCGGCCACCGGGGTCATGCCCTGGTAGGGCGCGGCACCCGGGCCCTGGTCGATCAGGATCGCGAAAACCCCGCCCTCGACGAGATCGAAGGGCGCGCCCGTGTGGGCGGCGACGGCCCCGGCGTCGAAGCCGGCATAGGCGCGCATCCGCGCCGGCTCGCCCTCGGCCTCCGGGCCGAAATAGTCGGTGGCGATCAGCCGAACCGGCCCGCGACCGCGGATCTGAAGCGACAGCCGCCAGCGGCGCTTGATCGCCTGCCCGATCAGCGCCGTCAGCAGCACCGCCTCGGCGATCATCGCCGCAACCGGGCCGGGATAGTCGTGCTGGGAGAGGATCGTCTCCAGGGTCGAATCAAGCCGCGCCACCCGTCCGCGCACGTCAGCGCGATCCAGCTGGAAGGGCAGGATCGTGTCGTCCCAGGCGATCTGGCCGGCGAGGCTCATGCACACCGCTTTCGAGATTTTCCGCCGGTCAGATAGTGCCCCGGCGCCGGGGATGCAACGCAACCCCTTTCGCGCATGGCGGGGCGGGGCCTAGACTGGACCGATGCGACGTTTCGGCGACCCCGTCCGCCCCGGCCTGTCCTACCGCCTGCGCCCGGGCGTCTATGCGGTGATCCGCGCCGGCGACGACGTGCTCGTCACCGAGCAATCCTCGCCCGAGCCGGAGATCCAGCTGCCCGGCGGCGGCATCGACCCGGGCGAGAGCCCGCTGGCGGCGCTGCGGCGGGAATGCCTGGAGGAGACCGGCTGGGCGATCGCGGTGCAGCGGCGGCTCGGGGCATACCGGCGCTTCGGCTACATGCCGGAATACGACTTCTGGGCGCAGAAGGTCTGCCATGTCTACCTGGCGCGGCCGGTGATACGCCGGGGCCCGCCGCGGGAGGCGGGACATCGCGCGCTGTGGATGCCGATCGCGACCGCGGCGGCGCTGGTGGCGAGCGACGGCGACCGCGCATTCCTGGAAGCGCAGCAGTGAGGGCGGGAGCGGCGTTTCTGGCCCTGTTTCTCGGATCCTGCGCGACGCTGTCCGAGGACGCCTGCCGAGGCGGGGACTGGCAGGGCGTCGGCTATCGCGACGGTGCGGCAGGGCGGGCGGAGGGCTTTCTCGCCAATCATGCGGAGGCCTGCGCGGAGTACGGGATCGCGCCGGACGCAGCGGCCTGGCTGGCCGGACGCGCGCAGGGACTGCACGCCTATTGCACGCCGCAGAACGCCTTCGAGGCGGGGATGCGGGGCGGACGGCTCAACCCCGTCTGCCCGGCAGGCGACCGCTGGCGGCTCGCCGCGGCGGAGGAGCGGGGCTTGCGGATCAACGGTCTGGAGCGGGAGATCGACGGGCTCGAGACCGAGAACCGCGAGGCGCGCCGCCGGATCGACAAGATTTTGAAAGGCGAGGTCGGGCCGGAGGAGCGCCGCCGCCTCCGCCGGCTGGAGCGCGGGATCAACGACCGCGAGCGCCAGATCCGGACACTGGAGCGGGAGGCGCGCCACGCGTCGATCGGGTTCTGAACAGCCGTCGCCGGGGCGGCGCCAGCGGCGATCCGAGGTCAGTTGTCGTTGATGTCCTTGCGGACGATCCGCACCTGGCCCTTGCGGGCGCCGAAGATGCGGCGGAGCAGCGCCCAGCCGGCGAGGGAGAGGACCGCGAAGACGAGGAGCTGGATCGAGGCAGAGCCGGACACCATCATCGCGAAGGGGCCGCCGGCGAGCAGCCAGAGCGACATTCCCGCCGCGCCGAGCGCGAAGCCGAGGAAGACCCAACCCGGCGCCAGCGCCTCGGCCACGGCGAGGACAGCCGCGGCGACCGCCCAGAACCACCACGTCCCGAGCATCAGCGCCCGCCCTTCAACATGGAAAAGGCGTCGCGGAAGGCGTCGACCGCGTCCGCAGGCAGCAGGACGACCCGACCGCCCGCGCCCTTGCCGATCTCCTCCAGCGCCTCGACCTGCTTGAGCGCCACCTGGAACTGCGCCGCCTCCAGCCCGTTCGCGGTGATCGCCTGGGCGATCACCCCCGTCGCATAGGCCTCGGCGTCGGCGGTAATGCGGCGCGCCTTCGCCGACTGCTCGGCGGCGTAGAGATCGGCGTCGGCGGCGAGCTCGACCGCCCGCTTGCGGCCCTCGGCCTCGGTCACCTGCGCGCGCCGCGCCCGCTCGGCGTTGAGCTGCTGGAGCATGGCCGCCCGGGTCGCCGCGTCGAGGTTGACGTCGAGGAGCTCCACCCGCGTCACCTCGATGCCCCAGTCGTCGACCATGTTGGCCAGCGATTCCCGGATCTGGGTGATCAGCGCCGAGCGGTTCGACTGGACCTGGTCGAGCTCCATCTGGCCGATCTCGGCCCGCACGATGCCCGCGACGGTGGTGGCGATCGCCCCATCGACGTCGCGGATGCGGTAGACGGTCTTTTCCGGCTCGATGATGCGGTAGAACACCGAGGTCTCGACCTGCACCAGCACGTTGTCGGAGGTGATCGCGTCCTGCTTTGCGGTCGGGAGCTGGCGCTCGAGGATCGAGATCCGATGCGCCACGCGGTCGAGGAAGGGCACGATGAAGTTGAGGCCCGGACCGAGCACGGCGCGCAGGCGGCCGAAACGCTCGACGACGAACTTCTCCGACTGCGGCACGACCCGCACCCCGAGGAAGAGACAGACGATGACGAGAATCGCCACCGCGAGCGCCACGGCGTTGCTGCCGATGAAATCCTCGATGGTCACGCCAATCCCCTCCGCGCCTTCGCCGGCCCGCGCCGCGCGCCCGGCCGCACTATACGGCCGGCCGGCGCCTCCGCAACGCCCGGCCGCGGATCAGAGGATGAAGTCGCCGGCCGAGAGCGCGCCGGGGTTGTTCATCAGCACCTGAAGGTCGGCGACGCCGTCGCCGTCGGCGTCGAGCGCGATGAGGGTGTTTCCCAGGCGCAGCTCGCCCGCCCGTCCGCTGAACTCCGCCGTCCCGACGAAGACGAAGGCGTCGTTTGCCGGCGTCCCGGCCACCGCGTCGATGCTGGAGAGGTCTATGCGGTCCAGCCCGGGCTCGAAGTCGGTGATGGTCGTCCGCGCCTCCCGCGGGCTCTCCGCCAGAGCGTTGAAGACGAAGAGGTCGGCATCCGCGCCGCCGGTCAGCACGTCTGCGCCGAGCCCGCCGACCAGGATGTCGGCGCCCTCGCGGCCGTCGAGCTGATCCGCGCCGGCCTCGCCCCAGAGCCAGTCGTCGCCGGTGCCGCCGGTCAGCGCGTCGTCGCCGTCCCCGCCCCACAGTCGGTCGTTGTCGGCGCCGCCGCCGAGGATGTCGTTGCCGGCGCCGCCGAAGAGCTGATCGTCCCCGGCTCTGCACCGGAGCTCGTCATCGCCGTCCGAGCCGTAGATCTCGTCCGCGCCCTCGTCGCCGAGGATGCGGTCGGCGAAAAGCGTGCCAAAGATGACGTCATCCGCAATCGTGCCGGAGATGGTGGGGATGTCCGCGTCGATCGTCTCGCCGAACCAGACGTGGAAGACCCGGCCCCTGTAGATGCCCGCGCCTTCGGAGGTGTCGACCCCGATGCCGATGGCGTTCAGGTCGATGCCGGCCCAGATTCCGGTCTGCGTCAGGATGGCGTTGTGGGATGCCGAGCCCTTCCAGCCTTCGAGGGCGGCCTCGGTGGTCTCGAAGCCGGCCGCGCTGATCTCGTAACCCGCGGACGCATAGCCCGAGTTCACCCGTTGCGGCGCGTCCCACATCACCGACGGATCGCGGTTGTCGGCATAGTAGTAGGCGTCGCTCCAGCTGTGCAGGCTCGTGCCGGCGGGAAGCGTGACGCCTTCGGCCCAGATGTTTTCGCGCGTGTCGACGACATGCCGGCCCGCCGTGGTGGTCAGACCCCTGGACAGCGGGATCGCGGCGAGCCCGAGGCTCGTGCGATAGTCCATGATGGCATGGTAGAGGGACAGCTCCTGAAGCGTGAGGCCGTCCTGCGAAGTGGGTTGGGTGACGTCCACGGTCATGGGCGGAGCACTCTTTCGGTGTGACAAGGTTAACGTTCGCGATACGCCCCGGGGACCGGATCGGGCAACGCCGATGTTTCGCCAGGGTTAACGCGCATGGTCGCCGGGAGCGCCACCGGCCCGATCAGCCCGCGCGGCGGCGCACGGCCTCGCCGAGCGACATGAAGAGCGGCCGCGACACCGGATCGGTCGACGCGCGCCATTCCGGGTGCCACTGCACGGCTATGGCGAAGCCGGGCGCGCCCTCGATGTGGATGGCCTCGGGCGTGTCGTCGGGGGCCCAGCCCTCGATCACCACGCGACCGCCCCTGTCGCGGATGCCCTGCCCGTGCAGCGAGTTGACCATGACCTCGGTCGCGCCAAGGATGCGCGCGAAGGCGCCGCCCGGCGTCAGGCGAACCGTGTGGCGGTGCTCGAACTTCTCCTCGAGCGTGCCGTCGGGCGGCATCCGGTGGTTCAGCCGGCCGGGGATCTCCCGGATCTCGGGGTCGAGCGTGCCTCCGAACGCGACGTTGAACTCCTGGAAGCCGCGGCAGATGCCGAAGATCGGCGTCCCGGCCGCGACGCAGGCGCGGATGAGGGGCAGCGTCACCGCGTCGCGGTCCGGGTCGAAGGCGCCGTGCTTCTCGGTCGGCTCCTCGCCCCAGTGCGAGGGGTGCACGTTCGGCCGTCCGCCGGTGAAGACGAAGCCGTCGCAGGCCTCCATCAGGTCCGAGATAGCGCCGACCGCGGGCAGCGCCGGCACCACGAGGGGGATGGCGCCGGTCAGCTCGGCCACCGCCTCAATGTTGGCGACGCCCACCGCCTGCACGGCGTACTCGTCGTTGATGAGATGCGAGTTTCCTATGATGCCGATGACTGGCTTGGCCATGATCCGCGCGTGCTGCCTGGTGCGCCGCCACGATACGACCGGCGCGGCGGGGCGTCGAGGCCCCTGCCGCGTCGCCGCCGGCTCACGATCCGGCCATGCCCTCGCGGGCGGGCGCGGCGTCCACCGAGACGGTGACGGCCGCGCCGGCGCGCCGGAAGCGGTAGACCGCCTCCGCATGGCCCGGCATGGCGAAGGCGGCCGCGTCGCCGTCGGAGAGCGGCAGCACGATGCGCATGGGCACGGCGTCGGCCGCCTCGCGCGGCGCGAAGGTGGCGGTGACGACCAGCTTCCCGTCGCCGTCGGGAAGCCAGTAGGCGACCATGTCGAGGGGCCCCTCGTGGAGGCTGCCCGCCTGGATCGGCCGGGACATCACCGTCTCCTCGGCGGCGGCGGGGGCGGCGGCGATCAGGGCGAGGCAGGCGGCGGCGCGGAGGCGGTGGAGCATCGGACGGGTTCCCGGGTTCGGGAGCGACGGGATCGCCGCTCGGCCGGATGTTCCTGCGCCCGGCCTGTATCGGCGGCGCGCCGCCGGCGGGGCCGGCAGGTTTCAATCGTCGCCCCGGCGGGTTGACGACCGCCGCCGCGCGGCTAAGCGTTGCGGCGCAGGGGAACGGGAGCGACCAGATGGGCGTCGACGCCGAGGCCAGGACGATCCGGCTCGCGGACTATCGCCCGCCAGCCTTCCTCGTCGACGCCGTGGAGCTGACCTTCCGGCTCGACCCTGCGGCGACACGGGTGGTCGCGCGGGCGAGCATGCGCCCGAACCCGGCGCGCGCCGGTGACGGGCCGCAGGACCTGCGTCTGGACGGCAGGCGGCTGAAGCTCGTCGCCGCCGCGATCGACGGCGTCCCGCTGGCGCAGAATGCCGCCGCAGCGGACGCGGAGGGCCTCGTCGTTCCGGCGGGGCTCCTGCCCGAAGGGCCGTTCACCTGGACCTGCGAGACCGAGATCGCGCCTGGCGAGAACACGGCGCTCGAAGGGCTCTACATGTCGAAGGGCATGTACTGCACCCAGTGCGAGGCGCAGGGCTTCCGCAAGATCACCTACTGGCCCGACCGGCCGGACGTGATGACGCGCTACCGGGTGCGGATCGAGGCTCCGGCCGGCACACCGGCGCTGCTGTCGAACGGCAACCTGATCGCCGCCGGCGAGGGCTGGGCGGAATGGGAGGATCCGTTCCCGAAACCGTCGTACCTGTTCGCGCTGGTGGCCGGCGACCTGCGCGCCGTCGAGGATCGCTTCACCACGGCGTCGGGCCGCGAGGTGCTGTTGCAGATCTGGGTGCGCCCCGGCGACGAGCCGCGCTGCGCCTATGCGATGGACGCGCTCAAGCGGTCGATGAAGTGGGACGAGGACGCCTACGGCCGCGAATACGACCTCGACCGCTTCATGATCGTCGCCGTCGACGACTTCAACATGGGGGCGATGGAGAACAAGGGGCTCAACGTCTTCAACTCCCGCTACGTGCTCGCGAGCCCGGAGACGGCGACCGACGCCGACTATGCCGCGATCGAGCGCATCATCGCGCATGAGTACTTCCACAACTGGACCGGCAACCGTATCACCTGCCGCGACTGGTTCCAGCTCTCGCTCAAGGAAGGCCTCACCGTCTTCCGCGACCAGCAGTTCGCCGGCGACATGCGCTCGCCCGCGGTGAAGCGGATCGAGGACGTGATCCGCCTGCGGAGCGCGCAGTTCCGCGAGGACGCAGGCCCGCTCGCCCATCCGGTCCGGCCGGAGGAATACGTCGAGATCAACAACTTCTACACGGCCACGGTCTACGAGAAGGGCGCCGAGGTGGTGCGGATGCTGCGCACCCTCGTCGGCCCGGAGACCTGGGCGCGCGCGCTCGACCTCTACTTCGAGCGCCACGACGGGCAGGCCGTCACCATCGAGGACTGGCTCGCCGTCTTCGAGGACGTCTCCGGGCGCGACCTGTCGCAGTTCCTGCTCTGGTACCGGCAGGCCGGCACGCCGCGCGTCGACGTCGCCGAAACCTGGGAAAATGGCCGCTACACGCTCCGCCTCGCGCAGACCACGCCGCCGACGCCCGGCCAGCCGGAAAAGCGCCCGGCGCCGATCCCCATCGCCTACGGGCTGATCGGCGCCGAGGGGACGGAGCTGGCGGCCGGGCTGATCGTGCTCGACCGGGCCGAGGCGCAAGAGACCTGGGACCTGCCCGAACGGCCGACCCCGTCGCTGCTGCGCGGCTTCTCGGCGCCGGTGATCCTCGCGCGCGAGACCACCGCCGCCGAGCGCGCCCGGCTGATCGCCCACGACGCCGACCCGTTCAACCGCTGGGAGGCGGGCCGGGCCTATGCGCTGGAACTGCTGACCCGGGACGCGACCGGCGAGGCCGCGCCGCCCGACGCTGGCTTCCTCGACGCGATGACGCGCCTCGCCGACGACGCCACGCTCGACCCGGCCTACAAGGCGCTCGCGCTCTCGCTGCCCGCGCAGGAGGACGTGATCGCCCAGATCGCGATGACCGGCGCCCCCGATCCGCTGGAAGTCCATCACGCCCGCCGCCGGCTCGACGCGGCGCTCGGCGCCGCGCTCGGCGCCCGGCTAGAGGCGCTTCTTGCGCAGAATGCCACGCCGGGGCCCTACTCGCCCGACGCGGCCGCCGCCGGCCGGCGGGCGCTGCGGGCGCGGGCGCTGGCGCTCGTCGTCGCGCGCGACGGCGACCCGGCCCCCGCCGCCGCGCAACTCGCCGCCGCCGACAACATGACCGAGACGATGAGCGCGCTCTCGCTCCTGGTGGCGAACGGCGCGGCCGCGGACGCGCTCGCGGCCTTCGAGGCCAAGTGGCGCGGCGACGGGCTCGTCATCGACAAGTGGTTCACCGTCCAGGCGATGCTCGCTCCGCCCGACCGCGCGGTGGAAGCCGTGACGGCGCTTGCGGCGCGATCCGACTTCGACTGGCGCAACCCGAACCGGTTCCGTGCGTTGGTGAGCGCCTTCGCCGCCGGGAACCCGGCGGGGTTTCATCGCGCCGACGGCGCCGGCTACCGCTTCGTGGCGGACTGGCTCGTCCGGCTCGACCCGGTCAACCCGCGGACCACTGCGCGGACCGCCGGCGCGTTCGGAACATGGCGGACGTTCGACGCCGGCCGGCGGAGCGCGATGGGGCGCGAGCTGGAACGGCTCGCGGCGATGCCGGGTCTGTCGCGCGACACCGGTGAAATCGTCACCCGACTGTTGCGCGAGGAAGGTTGAGCGGAGAGGCCGGCCATGCGATTTTCGCTCATGCGCGCGCGCGACCCCGAGATGCAGGCGATCGTCGATCAGCTGATCGAGGAAAGGGCGCCGTGGCTGCGCCGGGGCGACCTGAAGGCGCGGCTGGTTCGCCCGTTCCTCCACGGGCTGCTCAAGTACGACAAGACGATCCGCGTCGGCGAGACGCTGAAACCGATGCCCGGGCCGGACATCCTCGCCTCGCTCTCGGACATGATCGCCCACCACGTCACCGTGACGGGCCTCGAGCGCCTTCCGGCCTCGGGGCCGGGGATCGTCGTGTGCAACCACCCGACGGGCATCGCCGACGGGGTGGTGCTGTTCGGGGCGCTGGCCGCGCGGCGGCCCGACCTCTTCATCTTCGCCAACGCCGATGCGCTGCGCGTGCTGCCCCAGCTTGGCGAGGTGATCGCGCCGGTCGAGTGGCGCCCCGAGAAGCGCACCCACAAGCAGAATCGCGAGACGCTGGCCTATGCCCACGCCGCCTTCGAGCAGGGCAGGCTGGCGGTGATCTTTCCCTCGGGGCGGCTGGCGAAGCGGCGCTGGCTGTCGCTGCACGAGCGGCCCTGGATGGCCTCGGCGGCGATGCTGGCGCGCAAGTACAACCTGCCGGTGACGCCGCTGCACATCACGGCGCGCAACTCGGCGCTGTTCTACCTCTTCGACCGCATCCATCCGACGCTTCGGGACATCACGCTGTTCCACGAGGTGCTGAACAAGCGCCACCAGCCCTATCGGATCACCATCGGCGACCCGATCGACGCGGCGACGCTGCCCTCCGGCTCCGTCGAGGCGACCGAGCTCCTGAAGTCGCGGGCGCTGGAGCTCGGGGGCGTTAAGCCGCAGACCGTGCTGACCGCGCCGCGCTACTCCAAGCCGGCGGAACGGCTGCGGCCGGCGCGAACGCTGGTCTGACGCCAGCCAGACGGCCGATCCGTCCGGCGCGGCCCGCGTCGCGGGGCGTTCGGCGGGCGGGTTCCGCAAGGACGGCGCCGCCTTCGCAACGGTGAAACGCGCCGCGGGCGAAACGGGGCCGCCGCTGCGCGGTCGACGCGGCGCCCGGGTCCGGCCGGCGGAACGCCGGGCGGAACCGGGGCGGTCGGCCTTGACGCCGAGTCGGGGCGGCGGGCTTGTGGCGGCGGGGGCGTCCGGCGTAGGTCAGGCCCATGGAGGAGACCGATCCGCGGGCGCGCAAGAGCTACCATCACGGCAACCTGCGCGAGGCGCTGGTCGAGGCCGCGCTGAAGCTCGTCGAGGAGAAGGGTCCGCTCGGCTTCACCATGGCCGAGGCGGCGCGCTCGGCCGGGGTCAGCCCCGCCGCGCCCTACCGGCATTTCCGCAACCGCGACGAACTGATCGAGGAAGTGGCGCGGCAGGGCTTCGAGGCCTTCGCCGACCGGCTGGAGCGGGTGGTGGACGACCCCCGCCTCTCGACGCTGGCCGCCTTTTCGATGGCGGGGCAGGTCTACATCGACTTCGCCCGCAGCCACCCCGGCCACTACGCCGCGATGTTCGAGAGCGGGGTGGGCCTCGCCGGCGATCCCGGCCTCGCCCGCGCCTCGAACCGGGCGATGTCGGTCCTCGTGCGGCTGGCCGAACGGCTGACCGCGCACCTGCCCGCCGCCCGCCGTCCGCCGGCGCAGATGGTGGCGAACCACGTCTGGGCGCTCAGCCACGGCGTCGTGGAGCTTTTCGCCCGCGGCGCGCCCGGCTCGCGGGCCCCCTACTCGGCCGAGGAGATGCTCGAGTCAGGCACCGGCATCTACCTGCGCGGCCTCGGCATCATCCCCCATTGAAATTTCCAAGGCCGCCACTTGACGGAATCGGGAGCATGGGGCATCTATGTAAATGTGATTTACATTCACATCGAAGGGAGCGCCTGATGCACACCGCCGCCGCCGATTGGGCCCAGACGGGCGGGAGTTGGACGCGGCCGGTCACCTCCGGGTTCGAGCGGTCGCGCGACTGGCTCGACGCCCGTGGCCGGCCCGCCTGGCTCGTCGCCATGGTCCTCGGCTTCATCCTGTTCTGGCCGATCGGCCTCGCCATTCTCGCCTACATGATCTGGAGCAAACGCATGTCCTGCAACGGCTGGGGCCGCCGCGCCCACAACCGCCACGCCTTCCGCGCCGCCGCCGCCGCGCCCACCGGCAACGCCGCCTTCGACGCCTATCGCGCCGAGACGCTGAAGCGGCTGGAGGACGAGCGCGAGGCGTTCACCGCCTTCCTCGACCAGCTCCGCCACGCCAAGGACCAGGCCGAGTTCGACCAGTTCATGACCTCGCGCCGCGAGCCGCCGGCGCCCGACGCCGCCTGACCCGGCTCCGACGTCCGCGAAATCGACGCGCCCCCCTCCGGGGCGCGTCTTCCTTTCACCGCCCGACGATCATGCCGCGCAGCACCCCGTCGCGCAGCACGAAATGGTGGCGCAGCGCCGCGGCGACATGGAGCCCGACGAGCGCGGCGAGCCCGATCGCGGCCCAGAGATGCACGGCCTCGGCTGCTTTCCCGACACGCGCGTCGCCCGGAATCCAGGGGTCGGGCAGCGGGACGAGGCCGAAGGCCATGTTGCGGATGCCGAGCAGATCCTGGATCGGCGCCGCCGACACTGCGACCCAGCCCGACAGCGGCAGGGCGAGCATCAGGGCGTAGAGGCCCGCATGACTGGCCCGCGCCGCCCGCGCCTGCCACGCCGGGCCGGGCAGCGGCGGACGCCCGGGGGCGGCGAGCCGCCAGCCGATCCGCGCAAGCACGAGCACGAGGATCAGCGCGCCCCAGCTCTTGTGCGTCTGGGTCAGCGCGAACCGTTCGGCGAGGTCGGGCGTGAACCCGGCGCTGCGAAGCCCGAGGCCGAGCTGGAACAGGATCAGCCCGGCAAGGCCCCAGTGCAGGACGCGCGTCACCCAGCCCCATCCCCCGGGTCCGTCGCGGGCCGGGGCAAGGGTCATTCCGAAGCCATCGCCAGATGGATGCGCAGGCCGATCCTCGCGGCGACGTCCGGCAGGCCGCCGGTCGAGCCGAAGGCGGTGCGGTCGACGCTGCCGGTGATGTCGAAGCTGGCGACGAAGCGATCCGGGTCGTCCGGCGCCGGGCCATACTGCGTGACGGTCGCCTTGAACGACACGGGTTTCGTGATCCCGCGGAGCGTCAGGCGACCGGCGACGTCCGCCGTGCTCTTCGACGTCGGGGTCAGCCGGTCGAGCTCGAACACCACCTCCGGCCAGCGCCCGACGCCGAGAAAGTCCGGCCCCTTCACCACGACGGCGGCCGGCGGCAGGGCGGCCTCGACCGAACCGGCGGCGACGACGATGCGGGCGCGCGTCGTCTCGGGGCGCTTCTCGTCGAAATCGATCGTGCCGGAGAGCTCGGGGAAGGTCAGCTCGACCGTGCTGCCCTTCCAGGAGACGTCCACCGCGACCCGGGTCGCCGGATCGAGCCGCCACGGCGCCGCCGCCGCCGCGAGGGGAAGGCAGACGAGCAGCAGGGCGAGCACGAGACGCATTGCAGGGCCTCCACCGCAAACCCTAGCACGCCCCCGGAAAACGTCATCCGCGCGCACAAGAAAGTGTCTGCGCTTTCCCTCTCCATGGGCGCTTTGTTGCGCGCAATTGACGGACGGCGGCCGGACCCCTAGGGTCCAGCGCAACCGCACAACCGATTCCGCAACGCAACAGACCCGGCCGCAGCACAGGACCGTCCCGATGAGCGAACCCGCCCGCGCCCTTGCCTCCGAGCCCGTCCTCGTTGCCGACCTGATGGCGAAGACCGCGATGGCGGCCGCCGCCGCGGAGGTTCTGCTGGCCACGGCGCAGGCGCAGGTGGCGGCGCGGGTCTCGGCCGGCGGGCGGGTCTCGATGAAGGCGCTGGAGGCCGACCAGAGCGCCGCGCATGCGCTGGCCTGGATCGCCACCTATGTCGAGGCGCTGCGCGAGATGCGGGCCTGGGCCGGGCGGCTGGAGGCCGAGGGCAGGCTCGGCGAGATGGAGCGCCTGCTGTTGCAGATCGCCTTCGGCGAGTACCTCGCCCAGATCGCCGGCGGCATCCCGATGTCGCAGGGCGAGATCGCCCGGCCGCGGGACGCCGGGCTGACGGGCGCGGATCTCGCCCCCTTCCTCGCGGCGACGGCGAGCCTCGTCGACTTTGGCAACACCGACGCCGCGCGGGCGCGGCTCGTCGAGCTGATGCTGGCCCGGTCCGGCGTGGCCACCTATGGCGCCACCGGGCTCGACGCGGACTTCGAGATGATCCGCGACCAGTTCCGCCGCTTCGCCGACGAACGGGTCGCGCCCAACGCCCACCAATGGCACCTCGCGGACGAGCTGATCCCGCTGGAGATCCTCGAGGAGATGGGGGCGCTCGGGGTGTTCGGGCTCACCATCCCGGAGGAATACGGCGGCTCCGGCCTGCCCAAGACGGCGATGTGCGTCGTGTCCGAGGAACTGTCGCGCGGCTATATCGGCGTCGGATCGCTCGGCACCCGCTCGGAGATCGCGGCGGAGCTGATCCTCGGCGGCGGCACCGAGGCGCAGAAGGCCGAGTGGCTGCCGAAGATCGCCAGCGCCGAAGTGCTGCCGACCGCGGTGTTCACCGAGCCGAACACCGGCTCGGACCTCGGAAGCCTGCGGACGCGGGCGGTCAGGGCGGGCGACAGCTGGGTGGTGACGGGCAACAAGACCTGGATCACCCACGCCGCGCGCGCCGACGTGATGACGCTCCTGGTGCGCACCGATCCGGCGACGAGCGACTATTCCGGCCTCTCGATGCTGATCGCGCCGAAAATCCGCGGGACCGAAACGGAGCCCTTCCCGACGCCCGGCATGACCGGCGGCGAGATCGAGGTGCTCGGCTACCGGGGCATGAAGGAATACGAGCTTGGCTTCGACGGGTTCCGGGTGCCGGCGGAGAACCTGCTCGGCGGCGTCGAGGGACAGGGCTTCAGGCAGCTGATGCAGACCTTCGAGTCCGCCCGTATCCAGACGGCGGCCCGCGCCATCGGCGTGGCCCAGTGCGCGCTGGAGCTGGGGCTGCGCTATGCGCAGGAGCGCAGGCAGTTCGGCAAGCCGCTGATCGCCTTCCCGCGCGTCTACGGCAAGATCGCCATGATGGCGGTGGAGATCATGATCGCCCGCCAGCTCAGCTACTTCGCCGCGCGCGAAAAGGACGAGGGCCGGCGCTGTGACCTCGAGGCCGGGATGGCGAAGCTCCTGGCGGCGCGGATCGCCTGGGCGAACGCCGACAACGCCTTGCAGATCCACGGGGGCAACGGCTTCGCGCTCGAATACCAGATCAGCCGGGTGCTGTGCGATGCACGGATCCTGTCGATCTTCGAGGGCGCGGCGGAGATTCAGGCGCAGGTGATCGCGCGCCGTCTGCTGGAGTCGAGGAATTGAGGGCGGCGCTGACCCTGGCGCTGGCGCTCGCCGCCTGCGCGCCGGTAACGTCGGACGAGCCGGCCGGCGGCCCGGCGGGCTGGATCCTGCCGGGCACGGAATGGCGTCTGGTCGAGCTGAATGGCGAGCCTTACCCGGCGCGCCTGACCGCGACGCTGACCGAGGACGGCCGAATCGCCGGTCAGGGCCCATGCAACCTGTTCAATGCCGACTACGAGGGGCATTGGCCCGACCTGACGTTCCGGCCGATCGCGACGACGCGCATGGCCTGCCCGGAGCTTGCGGCGGAGACGGCCGCCTTCGCGGCGCTCGCGGCGGTCGACCACGGCGAGAACGGCGCCGACGGACTGATCCTGACCGGCCCGAACCAGGTTCGGCTGCGCTTCGAGCGGGTGGAATAGTCATGGCCCGCGGCGATGCGGGCCGGGCAAGCCATTGGCGCGGAAGACTATCCGCGTAGGCGACCGGCTGGGGCCGGGCCGAGGTGTCCGGCGTTCAGGACAAGGCGCACCGCGGGCGGAAATGCGCGCCGTGGCTGGCGCGGCTGCTTGGAAACGTCCGGGGCGGCCCGGACGCGGCGGGATTGCGACGGCCTCGTGACCGCCGTCGCGCTTGATCCCGGTCGGCCACATGCGCACATTGGCTGCACGTGGCCCGGAACGGAAGCAGCGTGACCAGGGAGCAGCGAAAGCAGGAGCACAGGCTTCGCCGGCAGTTCCGCGCGATGGGACGCCTCGCTCCCGGCGCGGACGGCGTGACCGAGTCGCTCCTGCACCGCCGCATGCGGCTGATCCGGGCGCCCCTCGGTCTCCTGCTGATGCTCGGCGGAGTGTTCTCGTTCCTGCCGGTGCTGGGCATCTGGATGCTGCCGCTCGGGCTGCTGCTCCTCGCGGTGGACTTTCCGGTCCTGCGCCCCCGCGTGTCCGCCGCGGTGATCCGCGCCCGTCGCCGCGCGAGCCTGTGGCGGCGGCGGTTCTGGAGCCGCCGCACCAACGGCTGACGACCCCTTCCGCACGGAGCCACGCCAACGGCCCGGGCGCCGACCCGTGGCGAAGCCTTCCCGAACGCCTAATACCGGCGGGCTCATGAAACGACTCGCGGCCCTCCCATTTTGCATTTGGCATTTTTATCGTGTATACTCAGATAGTTACCCAACCTATCACGCGTGTTAGCCCGTGTTGCGCCGGGTGGCCTCGTAGACTCGCCGGTACAAAAAGTGGCAAGCCCGATTCCAGCCGAGTTCCAGCCGCGTTCCAGCCAGATAAAGTCACGCCTTTTCAGTCCGTTGCCTCGCTAGCGGCGCGCCAGCGCCAGTTCGACCAGCTCCACGAAGTCCCCCGGGTCCCGGACCGCCGCGACCTCGTCCGAGTCCACCGTAACGCCCCAGCGCTCGGCTATGGCCGCGTAGCGCGGGCGGCGGTGGGCGATCAGCTGGCGAAAGCCGTGCCGAACGAAGGCGTCGGGGTCCACGTCGTCGGGAGCAAGGCCGCGCTCGGCGCGATAGGCGTCCCACAGCGACACGAGGAAATTCTCGGGGTAGTACATGGGCTTCGGCGCCTTGTCGAAGCGGGCTTCGAGATCGCGGGCATGGGCCTCGGTCCCGCGGATCCAGATCGGCAGCGCCGCCGAGGCGAGGTCGCAGAGGACAGGGTCGCCGGGATCGTCCGGGTCGACGACCTCGCAGAGCGAGCCCGAGGTGTCGCAGACGAAGTGGTCATAGCCGTAGATGTCGCGCGCCTTGTCGATGAAGTGCAGCGCATCCCGGGTGGCGGCGATCTCGGCCTCACGGTGCTGGCGCTGGCGGCGGAGGTACTCGTCGAAAGGAATGCCGCCCTTCGCCGGATCGCCGGGCTTGCCGAGATAGGTCGAGAGCGGGCTGAGGTTCTGGAAGGTGATGTTCGAGGCGATATAGATCGAATCGGAGCGAAGAAGCTCGCGCAGGAACGGGTTGCGCATCGCCTCGCGCTTGAAATTGTCGACGATGTGCTCGCCCATGTAGCGGGTGCCGATGCGGAAATCGATCGAGTAGTGGAACCATTGCGCCTCGTCGCGCAGCATCGCGGCGATGCGGGTCTTGCCGAGGCCGGACATGCCGAAGAGCGCCACGCGCTTGTGGGTCGCCGCGCGCCAGTCCGCCGCCGTCCGGTGGTGCATCGCCGCCCTCTCCGCTGTCCGCCGCCCTAGCTAGCCGGGGGCAGGGAAGCTGGCAAGGCGGGGTCCGCGTCGTCGTGAACGGCTGATCAGGCGGACGGTCACCGCCAGCCGAGGGCGGGGGCGACGTGGGTCAGGATCGCCTCGATGACGTGGGCGTTGTAGTCGACCCCGAGCTGGTTCGGCACGGTGAGAAGCAGCGTGTCCGCCTCGGCGATGGCTTCGTCGTCCCGCAGCTGCTCGACCAGCCGGTCGGGCTCGGCGGCGTAGGATCGGCCGAAGATGGCGCGGGTGTTCTCCTCGATGTAGCCGACCTGGTCGCTCTCCTCGCCGGGGCGGCCGAAGTACATGCGGTCCCGGTCGCTAACGAGGGCGAAGATCGAGCGGCTCACCGAAACCCGCGGCGCGCGTTCGTGGCCCGCCGCCTTCCAGGCCGCCCGGTAGGCGCGGATCTGCTTCGCCTGCTGGATGTGGAAGGGCTCGCCGGTCTCGTCGAACTTCAGCGTGGAGCTTTGCAGGTTCATGCCGAGCTTCGCCGCCCAGACCGCGGTGGCGTCGGTCGCCGCGCCCCACCAGATGCGTTCGCGCAGACCCTCGGAATGAGGCTCGAGGCGCAGGAGTCCCGGCGGGTTCGGGAACATCGGCCGCGGGTTGGGCCGGGCGAAGCCCTCGCCCTTCAGGAGCTGGAGGAACAGTTCGGCGTGGCGCCGCGCCATGTCGGCGTCGGTCTCGCCCTCGGCCGGCGCGTGGCCGAAGTGCCGCCAGCCGTCGATGACCTGCTCCGGCGAGCCGCGGCTGATGCCGAGCTGCAACCGTCCGCCGGCGATCAGATCGGCCGCGCCCGCGTCCTCCGCCATGTAGAACGGGTTCTCGTAGCGCATGTCGATCACGGCGGTGCCGATCTCGATCTTCCGCGTCCGGGCGCCGATGGCGGCCAGCAGCGGGAAGGGCGAGCCGAGCTGGCGCGCGAAATGGTGGACCCGCACATAGGCCCCGTCGGCGCCGAGCTCCTCGGCCGCGACGGCGAGGTCGATCGACTGGAGGAGCGCGTCCTGCGCCGTGCGGGTGGCGGAGCCGCGCGCAGGCGACCAGTGGCCGAAGGAGAGGAACCCGATCTTCTTCACCTGCGCCTCCGCGTGTGTCGCGCCGCGTCACGGCGGCCGGATGAAGCTAGGCGCGAGGCCGGGGGATGCAAGGCGGCGACTGGCGCCGGTTCCGGAGACGATCTGTCGCGGAACGCGATCGATCGCCGGACGCCGAACGCATCGCCGACGCGCTTCCCCTCGGGAAAAAAAGAGGCCGTGCACGAGGCACGGCCCAAGTTTAGGGAGGAAACGCCCGTAGGGCGTATGTGATGCAACGCATCACGAACCCCAATTTATGCCGCAGCGCAGCATAGTCAACGCCTGCATCGCATCCGTGACGTGATTCTTTTGGAGGATGGGCAAATCTGCCCAAAAAACCACCCGATCGCACGGTAAGCGCGAGCAAATCAGACCGATGCACGTCCCAGTCGAACCGAGTCCGGCCCAAAGCGGTTTCGTATCGCATCTGTCACCCGCTCCGCGGCGAGGCGCTTGGCGTCGGACGGATCGAGAAGGTCGGAGGCGGCATCGTCGGACATTGCCGGCTCCAGTTCGGAGGCTCCGATCCCTATGAGCCGGAACGGTGCGGCCCCCGCCATTTCGCGCTGCAACATGGGCAGCGCCGCCCGATAGAGCCGCTCCGCCATCTGCGTCGGCCCCGCCAGCTTGACGCGCCGCGTCAGCAGCCGGTGGTCGGCGCGCCTGAGTTTCAGCGTCACCACCGACCCGGCGATCCCGGCGGCCTTGAGCCGGGCGGAGACCTCCTCGGCGAGCCTCCACAGCACCGGGATCAGCGCCGCGAGATCGGAGACGTCCTCCTCGAACGTCGTCTCGTTCGACACCGACTTCGGCGGGCGGTCGGGGGACACCCTGCGGTCGTCCTCCCCGCGCGCAAGCCGCCACAGCCGGTCGCCCAGCACTCCGAAGCGTGTCACGAGGGCCTTGCGGTCGCGGCGGCGGAGGTCCGCAAAGGTGCGGATCCCCTCCGCCTCAAGCGCGGCGGCGGCGGCCGGACCGACGCCCCAGATCGCCGCCACGGGGCGGGGCGCCAGCGACGCGAGCGTCTCGGCGCGACCGATCACGCTGAAACCCCGCGGCTTCTCCGCCTCGGAGGCGAGCTTTGCCAGGAACTTGTTGTGCGACAACCCGATCGACACGCTGACCCCGAGCTCGGTCTCGATGCGCGCCTGAAGCCGCACGAGCAGAACCGCCGGGGGCGCGCGGTGCAGCCGCTCGGTCCCGGCGAGATCGAGAAAGGCCTCGTCGAGCGACAACGGCTCCACCAGCGGCGTCAGCGCCTCCATCATCGCCCGGATGGCGCGGCTGACCTCGACATAGCGGCGCATCCGCGGCGGCACGACCACAGCCTCCGGGCAGCGGCGGCGCGCCTCGAACATCGGCATCGCCGAGCGGACGCCCGACAACCGGGCGATGTAGCAGGCGGTCGAGACCACGCCGCGCCGACCGCCGCCGACGATCACGGCCCGGTCGCGCAGCGCCGGATCGTCGGCCTTCTCCACCGAGGCGTAGAACGCGTCGGCGTCGACATGGGCGATCGCGAGCGTCGCAAGCTCGGTATGGGCGAGAACCCGGGGCGAGCGGCAGGACGGACAGCGCCCGCCGCCGGCAAAGGCGGTCTGGCAGTCCCGGCAGATCGCGGCGAGCTCCATTGCGGCAGGATAGCAGGCGGCCGCCGTCGCGGTCACGCGTTGCCGCGACGCCGCGCGCGCTCGCAATCACAGGGGCGTGCGCCGCTGGCGGTTGACCGGCGTCGGTCGTGCGGGCAAGTCGGAGGCAGAGCAGGACAACCAGAGCAGGCAAGACCATGACAGACGAAGATTTCCGGCCGGACCGTCGGCGGTTCGGCATGGCTGCGCTGGCCGGCGCCGCCGGGCTGGCGCTCGGCGGCCCGGCGCTGGCGCAGGCGTTCGATCCGGTGGCGGAGGAAGGCGCGGCGCCGACGCGGCGCGTCTCCGGCGCGATCAGCCGTGACTGGCGGGACTATTTCGACTCGGTGGAGAACGACGCGATCCTCGCCGACATCAACGACCGGAGCCTGCACTACTGGGGCGCGGACGGGTTCTACCGCATCTATCCGACCTCCGTCCCCATGAGCGAGGAGATGACCCGGCGCGGCCGCACGGAGATCGTGCTCAAGCGCCCGGAGCCCGAATGGCGTCCGACGCCCACGATGATCGCGCGGAACCCGGACCTGCCCACCTATGTCGGGCCGGGGCCGGACAACCCGCTCGGGGTCCGGGCGATGAACCTCGGCTGGCAGTACTACCTGATCCATGGCGGCAACGACATCCGCAAGATCGGGCGGCAGTCGTCCTCCGGCTGCATCGGGCTCTACAACGAGCACATCCTCGAAGTGTACGAGAGGGCGAAGATCGGCACGCCGGTGATGGTGATCTGATACCGGCGAGTCTGCCAGGCCACCCGGCGCAACACGGGCTAACACGCGTGATAGACGGGCAACTACCTGAATACACACGATAAAAGTGTTAAGGGTCAAAAAGGTCCGCGAGTCGTTTCATGAGCCCGCCGGCATGAGCCCCCGTCCGCCGCCTCGGAGGCGGCGCGAACGTCGTTGCACGGCCTTGCGACCGGTCCGGCCTTGCGGCCGGATCCGCCGCCGGTCAGCCCGGAAGGCCTCGCCGAGGAACCGCTGGAGCGCGGCCCAGGATTCCCGGTCCGCCCGTTCGCGGTAGTTGTCCGAGCCGAACACCGTGAAGGCGTGCGGCGCGCCGGAATAGACCTCGATCTCGTAGGGAACCGCCGCTTCCTCCATCCCGGCCGCGAACGCCGCGACGTCCGCGAGGCTCGGTCTCTGGTCCGCGCCGCCGTGCAGGATCAGGACGGGCGGCGATTCGCCCGGCCAGTCGGCCTCGCCCCCCGGCAGCCCGGCATGGAACGTCGCAAAGCCGACCACGCCCTCCGGCGCCCCGGCCCTCGCCGCGCCCAGCGCCACCGCGCCGCCGAAGCAGTAGCCCATCAGCACGGACCGGTCCGCCGAGCTGAGCTCCCTGCCCTTGTCGATCCCGCCGACGACGAGCGCCCGGAGTTTCTCGGGATCGGAGACGGCCGTCTTCATCGCCGCCATCCGGCCCTCCATCGTGTCCGGGCGGTTCCCGGCCCCGTAGACGTCGAGGGCGAAGGCGTCGTAGCCGAGTTCGGCAAGCATGTCGGCCCGCCTGCGCTCGTAGTCGCCGGTCCCGTCCCAGTCGTGAACGATGATCACGAGCCCCTTCGGCTCGGCGGCGCCGGCGAAGTACCCTTCGAGGGCCGTCCCGTCGACCTCGTAGGCGACATCCTCCGCCGAGGCCACGCCCCCAGCGGCAAGGCCGAGCGCGGCGGCTGCGATGGTGGTGCGGATCATGGCTTTCCTCCCTGTTCTCCCGTCGGAGGCTAGAGCCCGGTCACGCCCCGTCAAGCGGCGGATCGGTCGCGTCGGCGGACGGCGCGGGGCGGGCGCGACGACGGCGCCGGCGCCGGCGATGACAAGCGCGACGCTGCGCGATATGCAGGCCGCATTCACCCCGCGCCGCGAGCCGGAGACCGCGCCCGACCATGACCGCGCTCGACAAGTACGTCCGCCTCGAGGCGCTCGGCCAATGGCGCGAGGCCGGCGGCGCCACGCCGCGCGAGGTCGTGGTGAGCTTCGGCGACGCGACGCTGCTGCTGACCGATCTCTCGGAACGGCCGCTCGGCCACTGGGCGCTGGCCGGGGTGCAGGCGATCGGCAAGGACGGGCCGGCCACGGTCTATGCCATGACCAGCGACGGCGAGGAGACGCTGACGATCAAGGACGCCGACATGGTCGACGCGATCGCCGCGGTCAGCCGGGCGCACCGGCTGCGCGACGTTGCGCCCGGATCGCAACGCCGGCGGCGCAGCCTGTGGCCCTGGCTGGTCGTCGCGACGGCCGCCGCGGTCCTCGCGGCGCTGGGCCCGCCGCTGCTGCGGGCGCAGGCGGCGCGGATGGTCCCCCCGGAAGCGGTCGAGGAGTTCGGCGACCGGATGCTCCTGCAAATCATGGCCACGCGCGGCCCGCTCTGCGCCGACGCCGAGGGGCGGCGGGCGCTGGCGACGCTGGTCGCGCGGGTGGCCGAGGGCGCGCCGCCGCCGCGGGCGCAGGCGCTCGACCTCGGCCCGACGCCCGTCGCGCTCCTGCCCGGCCCGACCGTGGCGCTCGGCCGAACGGCGCTCCTGCAGGCCGACGACCCGGCGGAGATCGCCGGCTGGGTAGCGCTGGCGCTGGCGCGCGAGGCGATGCAGCCCGGACCGGAGCGGCTCATGGCGGCGGTCGGCCCGTTCGCCGATCTGCGCTACGTGCTGACCGGCAGGCTCGGCGAGCCGGCGCTGGGGCGGGCGGTCGAGGCGGCCATGGCGTCGCCGGGGCCGGTGGAGATCGAGGCGGCGTTCGAGCGTCTGCGAACGGCCGGCCTGCCGACGGCGCCGTTCGCCGACGGCCTGCGCCGGATCGGGCTCGAGGCCCCGCCGGCGAGCGCCGAGGGCGGCGAGGCGCTCTCGGACCGCGACTGGGTGGCGTTGCAGGGCCTGTGCCGCTGATTGCCGCCGAGCATCGGCGCTTGCGCGAGATCGCGTTTTGTTCTTCTCTTGCGACTCGCATCGGCGCGGCGCGACGCTATGTATGGCGCTTCACGAGGGGCGAGAGATGCCTGAACAGAAGTTCATCGAGGTCCGCGGCGCGCGCGAACACAACCTGAAGTCGATCGACATCGACATTCCCAGGGACCGGCTCGTCGTCATCACCGGCCTTTCCGGCTCGGGCAAGTCGAGCCTCGCCTTCGACACGATCTATGCCGAGGGGCAGCGGCGCTATGTCGAGAGCCTGAGCGCCTATGCGCGGCAGTTCCTCGACATGATGCAGAAGCCCGACGTGGACCACATCTCCGGCCTGAGCCCGGCGATCTCGATCGAGCAGAAGACCACGTCGAAGAACCCGCGCTCCACCGTCGGCACGGTGACGGAGATCTACGACTACCTGCGGCTGCTGTTCGCCCGCGTCGGCGTGCCCTACTCGCCAGCCACCGGCCTGCCGATCGAGGCGCAGCAGGTCAGCCAGATGGTCGACGCGGTCATGGCGCTGCCGGAGGGGACGCGCGCCTACCTGCTTGCCCCGATCGTGCGCGACCGCAAGGGCGAGTACCGCAAGGAGTTCGCCGACCTGCGCAAGCAGGGCTTCCAGCGGGTCAAGGTCGACGGGGTGTTCCACGAGCTGGAGAACCCGCCGGAGCTCGACAAGAAGTTCCGCCACGACATCGACGTGGTGGTCGACCGCATCGTGGTCCGCGAGGGGCTGGAGACGCGGCTCGCCGATTCCATGCGCACCGCGCTCGACCTCGCCGACGGCATCGCGGTGCTGGAGACCGCGCCGGCCGCCGCCGAGGGCGAAACCGCGCCGGAGCCCGAACGCATCACCTTCTCCGAAAAATTCGCCTGCCCGGTCTCCGGCTTCACCATTCCCGAGATCGAGCCGCGGCTCTTTTCCTTCAACGCGCCGTTCGGGGCCTGCCCGGCCTGCGACGGGCTCGGGGTCGAGCTGTTCTTCGATCCCCGGCTGATCGTGCCGGACGAGGGCCTGCCGCTCCTCAAGGGGGCGATCGCGCCATGGTCGCGCGGCCAGTCGCCCTACTACCGGCAGACGATCGAGGGGTTGGCGGCACATTTCGGGTTCAACAGGAACGCGCGCTGGCGCGACCTGCCGGACGCGGCGCGCGACGCGCTGCTCTGGGGCTCGAAGGGCGACAAGGTCCGCTTCCGCTACGACGAGGGCGGCCGGGTCTACGAGATCGAGCGCCCCTTCGAGGGGATCATCCCCAACATGGAGCGCCGCTACCGCGAGACCGACAGCGCCTGGTCGCGCGAGGACATGGAGCGCTACCAGAACAACCGCCCCTGCGGCGTCTGCCACGGCTACCGGCTGAAGCCCGAGGCGCTGGCGGTGAAGATCGCCGGCATCCACATCGGCGAGGCGGTGCGCATGTCGATCCGCGAGGCGCTGGCCTGGGTCGAGGCCGTGCCCGCGTCCCTGACGGCGCAGAGGAACGAGATCGCCCGCGCGATCCTGAAGGAGATCCGCGAGCGGCTGGGCTTTCTCGTCAATGTCGGGCTCGACTACCTGACGCTGGCGCGCAACGCCGGCACGCTCTCCGGCGGCGAGAGCCAGCGCATCCGCCTCGCCAGCCAGATCGGGTCCGGGCTGACCGGCGTGCTCTACGTGCTCGACGAGCCGTCGATCGGGCTGCACCAGCGCGACAACGGCCGCCTGCTCACCACGCTCAAGAACCTGCGCGACGCCGGCAACACCGTCCTCGTCGTCGAGCACGACGAGGAGGCGATCCGCGAGGCCGACCACGTCGTCGACATCGGTCCCGGCGCCGGCGTCCATGGCGGCGAGATCATCGCCCAGGGCACGCCGGCCGAGATCGCCGCCGCGCCGGCGTCGATCACCGGCCAGTACCTGCGCGGCGAGCGCGAAATTCCGATCCCGGCCGCCCGCCGCAAGGGCAACGGCAAGAAGGTCGTCGTCCGCGGCGCGACGGGCAACAACCTGCGCGACGTGACCGCCGCCTTCCCGCTCGCGGCGTTCACCTGCGTCACCGGGGTCTCCGGCGGCGGCAAGTCGACGCTGACGGTCGAGACGCTGTTCAAGACCGCCTCGATGCGGCTGAACGGCGCCCGCCAGACCCCGGCGCCCTGCGAGACCATCGAGGGGCTCGAGCATCTCGACAAGGTCATCGACATCGACCAGTCGCCGATCGGCCGCACCCCGCGCTCGAACCCGGCGACCTATACCGGCGCCTTCGGTCCGATCCGCGACTGGTTCGCCGGCCTGCCGGAGAGCAAGGCGCGCGGCTACAAGCCCGGCCGGTTCAGCTTCAACGTCAAGGGCGGCCGCTGCGAGGCCTGCCAGGGCGACGGCGTCATCAAGATCGAGATGCACTTCCTGCCCGACGTCTACGTCACCTGCGAGACTTGCAAGGGCAAGCGCTACAACCGCGAGACGCTGGAGGTGCTGTTCAAGGGCCGCTCGATCGCCGACGTGCTCGACATGACCGTGGAGGACGCCGAGGAATTCTTCGCCGCCGTGCCGTCGATCCGCGAGAAGATGACGACGCTGATGCGGGTCGGCCTCGGCTACGTCAAGGTCGGCCAGCAGGCGACGACGCTTTCGGGCGGCGAGGCGCAGCGGGTGAAGCTGTCGAAGGAACTGGCGCGGCGCTCGACGGGGCGGACGCTCTACATCCTCGACGAGCCGACCACGGGGCTGCATTTCGAGGACACGCGCAAGCTGCTCGAGGTGCTGCACGAACTCGTGGAGCAGGGCAATACCGTGGTGGTGATCGAGCACAACCTCGACGTCATCAAGACCGCCGACCACATCATCGACATCGGTCCCGAGGGGGGCGACGGCGGCGGCTCCATCGTCGCGGTCGGGACGCCCGAGCAGATCGCCGCGGTGGAGGCGAGCCACACCGGACACTACCTCCGGCCGCTGCTGGCGGCGCGGCGGGTCGCCGCGGAATAGGAGACCGACCCGGCCGCGGCCGGGTCGGTCAGCATTCTATTCCTCGTCGCCCAGGGCGAGGCGCATCGCCTCCTCGCGGGACACGCCGATGTCGCGCAGCAGATGGGGGTCCATCATCGCGAGGTGACGCGCGGCGCGCCTTTCCGCGGCGCGGTGCTCGCGGCGCGCGAACCAGCCGCGGAAGCCCTCCATGGCGCGACGGAACCCGCCTTCGCGGCCGCGCGCGGTCGCCGCCTCGAAGCCGAAATCGTCCTGACGAACGTGCATCATCGCCGAATCCTCCATCCTGGGGCCCCGACCGGCGGCGCCGGCCAAGGCAGGTTCGTGTCGGACCGCCGCTCTGGCGTGCGAACCCTCGTGGAGGGCAGCGGCCGGATCATCCCGACGAGCGGCGGACGAAGCGCATTCTGCAAGATTATCCAACATTCGCGCCTCCCGTTTCCTGCGTCAGATGTCTTGCCAATATGGGCTTTCAGCGCCAATTCTGCGACTCAGGAAAGGTTTGGCATCGTAAGGATGGCTTACAGATGGATTGGCTGACCATGCCCCCGCTCGGGGCGTTGAGGGCCTTCTCGGCGCTGGCGGAGACCGGCGGGTTCACCGCCGCCGGGGCGGCGCTCAACGTAAGCCACGCTGCGATCAGCCAGCAGATCCGCGCGCTGGAGGATCGCCTCGGCACGACCCTGGTCGAGCGCGGCGGCGGCCGGCGGGTCGCGCTGACGCCGGACGGCGCACGCCTCGCCACGGCGCTCGGCGACGCCTTCCAGCAGATCCGCCGGGCGGTCGACGAACTGACCGGCGCCGACGCCGGGCGGCCGCTCCAGGTGACCCTGACGCCGCTCTTCGCCAACGCCTGGCTCATGCCGCGCCTGCCGGCCTTCCTGCTCGCCAATCCCGGCGTGGACCTTCTGCTCAATCCCACCTACGAGGTGGTGGACCTCGCGCCGGGCGGCGTGGATGTCGCGATCCGCTACGGCCGCGGCGACTGGCCCGGCGTTGTCGCGGAGCTGTTCCTGCGCTCGGAGTTCATGATCGTCGGCGCGCCCGGGCTCGTCGCCGGGCGGCGCGTGGAGACGGCGGCCGACCTTCTGGACCTGCCGTGGATCGTCGAGGTCGGCGCCAACGAGATGACGCGCTGGCTCGCGGAGCAGGGCGTCGTCGAGGGGCCGCGGCAGGCGGTCACCCACCTGCCCAACCACTCGCTGCTCGAAGGGGTCCGCGCCGGCCTCGGCATCGCGGTGATGTCGAGACCGGCAGTGCTCGGCGAGATCGCCGCCGGCCGCCTCGTCGAGGTTATCGCGCCGGCGAAGGGCGTCCCGACCGACGAGAACGCCGGATACTGGATCGTCACCCGCCCCGGGGTGATGCGCCCGCCGCTGAAGGCGTTCCTGTCGTGGCTGCGGTCACAGGTATGACGCCTAGGCGGGCGCGAGGTTGCGCAGGCAGCGGCGCAGCACGCGCTCGAGCTTGGCGGCGCCGAGCGGGGCCATGGCCTTGGTGTGCTCGTGGCTGATCGCCTCGTCGCTCATGCCGGCGACCATGTTGGTGATGGTGGAGATCGCCGCGCAGCGAATTCCGAGGAAGCGCGCGAGGATCACCTCGGGCGCCGTCGACATGCCCACCGCATCAGCGCCGAGGATCCGCAGCGCACGGATTTCCGCCGGGGTCTCGAAGCTGGGGCCGGAGTACCAGGCATAGACGCCTTCGGGCAGCGCGACGCCCTCGGCGGCGGCGGCGGCGGCCAGTTCGGCGCGCAGGCCGGGGTCGTAGGCGTCCACCATGTTGACGAAGCGCGCGTCGGTGGGCTCGCCGATCAGCGGGTTGCGCCCCGAGAAGTTGATGTGGTCCGAGATCAGCATCAGCTCGCCCGGCGGGATGTCCGGGCGGAACGAGCCGGCGGCGTTGGTCAGGAACAGCGTCCGCACCCCGAGGCCGGCGAGGGTCTCCAGCGCCGGGCGCATGACGCCGGCCTCGCCCCTCTCGTAGTAATGGGCGCGACCGCCGAGAACGGCGATGCGGCGGCCCTCGAACCGGCCGATCACCAGCCTGGGGTTGTGGCCCGAAACGCCGGCGTGGGGGAAGCCCGGCAGGTCGGCATAGTCGATGGCCGGGCCGTCGACGGCATCGGCGAGGCGCCCGAGGCCGGAGCCGAGGATCAGGCCGATGCCGATCGGCTCCGGTCCGGCGCGATCGCGGACGACCTCGAGCGCCTCCATGTCAGCGTTCCTTCACATAGGGGCGGCCGCCGGCCCTGGGCGGGATCGCCCTGCCCACGAAGCCCGCCAGGATGACGACGGTCAGGACGTACGGCAGCGCCTGCATGAGCTGCACCGGCACGGCGAAGTCGCCGATCCTGATGCCCTGATAGCGGATGCCGACCGCTTCGAGCAGGCCGAAGAGCAGGCAGGCGAACAGCGCGGGCCACGGCCGCCATTTGGCGAAGATGAGCGCGGCCAGCGCGATGAATCCCTTGCCGGCGGTCATGTCGCGGATGAAGCCGGCCGACATGGCGGTGGAGAGGTAGGCCCCTGCGATCCCGCAGAGAACGCCCGCGATGACGACGGCGCCGTAGCGCAGGCGCACCACCGAGACGCCGGCGGTGTCCACGGCGGCCGGGTTCTCGCCGACGGCCCGCAGCCGAAGGCCGAAGCGGGTCCGGTAGAGCACCCACCACGTCGCCGGCACGGCAAGGAAGGCGACGTAGACGAGGAGGTTGTGCCCGGAAACGAGGTCGGACCAGATCGGCCCCAGGACGGGAACGCCGTGCAGCGTCTCGGCAAGGGGCAGCGTCAGGGCGCCGAAACGCTGCGGCCCGTCGAGTTGGGGCGTCTGGCCGCCGAGGCCGAAGAGGCTCTGACCGATCAGCGCCGTCATGCCGGAGGCGAGGAAGTTGATCGCGACGCCGGAGATCAGCTGGTTGCCCCTGAGCGTGATCGAGGCAAGGCCGTGGACGAGGGCGAGCAGGATCGAGGCGGCCATGCCGCCGAGGAGGCCGAACCACGCCGAGCCGGTATAGGCCGACGTCGCCGCGGCGACGAAGGCGGCGGCGAGCATCTTGCCCTCGAGGCCGATGTCGAAGATGCCGGCGCGCTCGGAGTAGAGGCCGGCGAGACAGGCGAGCAGCAGCGGCGCGGCGAGCCGGACGCTGGAGTCGAGAAGCTGGAGGACGACCGGGAGATCCATCACCCGCGCGCCCGCCGCGCAAAGACGCGCTCGACCGGCAGACGGACGAGGTTCTCGAGCGCGCCGGTGAACAGGATGACCAGCGCCTGGATCACCACGATCATGTCGCGGGTGATCGCGGGCATCTCGAAGGCGAGTTCGGCCCCGCCCTGGTAGAGGATGCCGAAGAGGATCGAGGCGAGGATGACCCCGACCGGGTGCGACCGGCCCATCAGCGCCACCGCGATGCCGACGAAGCCCGCGCCGCCGACGAAGTCGAGCACGAGCCGGTGCTGGTAGCCCATCACGACGTTGAGCGCCATCAACCCCGCCATCGCGCCCGACATGACCATGACGAGGATGGTGATGCGGACGGGATCGATGCCGGCATAGACCGCCGCCGGCTCGGAATGGCCGAAGGCGCGGATCTCGTAGCCGAGCCGGGTGCGCCAGATCAGGAGCCAGGTCAGGAAGGCGGCGGCGAGGGCGAGGATCGAGGTGAGGTTCATCGGTGTGCGCGACATCTCGATTCCGATCGCGCCGAGCATCTCGTGCATGAAGGGCAGGTAGGTCCCCTCGCCGAACTTGCGGGTCTCCAGCGACATCCCGGGCGCCTTCAGCACGTTGTTCAGGAGGTAGACCACCAGCGCCGAGGCGATGAAGTTGAACATGATCGTGGTGATCACGATGTGGCTGCCGCGCTTCGCCTGGAGATAGCCGGGGATGAAGGCCCAAGCCCCGCCGAGCAGCCCCGCGCCGAGGATTGCAAAGGGCAGCGCCAGCGCCCAGTGCGGCCAGGGCACGGCGAGGCAGACGAGCGTCGCGCCGACGCCGCCGAGCGCCGCCTGTCCCTCGCCGCCGATGTTGAAGAGGCTGGCGTGGAAGGCGATCGCCACGGCGAGCCCGGTGAAGACGAAGGTGGTGGCGTAGAAGAGCGTGAACCCGATGCCGTAGGACGAGCCGAGCGAGCCCTGGATCAGGATGCGCACGGCCCGGATCGGATCCTCGCCGATGAAGACCACGACGAGACCGGCGACCAGGAAGGCGAGCGCGAGGTTCAGCCCCGGGATCAGGACGAGGTCGGCCCAGCGCGGCAGCGCGGGCGTCACGCCGCGCGCCCCTTGCCGGGGTCGATGCCGGCCATGAGCAGGCCGAGTTCGCGCTCGTCGGTCTGGCCGGCGGCGCGCTCGCCGGATATGGCGCCGTCGAACATGACGATGATGCGGTCCGAGAGCGCCTGGATCTCGTCGAGCTCGACCGAGACGAGGACGATCGCCTTGCCGCGGTCGCGCAGGGCGACGATCTCGTTGTGGATGAACTCGATGGCGCCGATGTCGACGCCGCGGGTCGGTTGCCCGATCAGGAGAACCTCGGGCTCGCGCTCGATCTCGCGGGCGAGCACGATCTTCTGCTGGTTGCCGCCGGAGAAGTTCGCGGTCTTCAGGTCGCAGGACGGCGGGCGGATGTCGAAGCGCTCGATGCCCTTGCGGGCGAGGTCGCGGATTGCGTCGCGGTCGAGCGTGCCGAAGCCGCCCTGCAACCGTTCCTCGCGATGGTAGCCGAGGCAGGAATTCTCCCACGCCGCGAAGGCCATGACGAGGCCGCGGCGATGGCGGTCCTCCGGGACATGCGCGATGCCGACGTCGCGGCGGTCGTCGGCGTTGGTGTGGCGCGAGAGGTCGAGCGGCCGACCCTTGAAGAGCACCTCGCCCGAGGTCGCGGGCGCATAGCCGGCAAGGACCTCGAGAAGCTCGGACTGGCCGTTGCCCGCAACCCCGGCGACGCCGAGGATCTCGCCCGCGCGCACGGCGAAGCTCACCGATTTCAGCCGCGCCACGCCCTTGGCGTCGGTGACGGAAAGGTTGCGTACCTCGAGCAGCGTCTCGCCGGGTCGGGCAGGGCCCTTCTCCACCCGCAGCAGCACCCGCCGCCCGACCATCAGCTCGGCGATCTCGGCCGGGCTGGTCTCCGACGTCGTCAGCGTCCTCACCATCTCGCCCCGGCGCATCACGCTCACCTGGTCGGTGATCGCCATGATCTCGCGGAGCTTGTGGGTGATGAGGATGATCGTCTTGCCCTGTTCCTTCAGGTGCCCGAGGATGCGGAACAGATGGTCCGCCTCGGCCGGCGTCAGCACGCCGGTCGGCTCGTCGAGGATCAGGATGTCGCACTCGCGATAGAGCGCCTTGAGGATCTCGACCCGCTGCTGATGGCCGACCGAAAGCTCGCCCACCACCGCGTCCGGGTCGACGTCGAGTTCGTATTCCTGCTCCAGCCGCTTCAGCTCGGCCCGCGCCCTGGCGAGCGAAGGCCGCAACAGCGCACCGTTCTCGGCCCCGAGGATGACGTTCTCGAGCACGGTGAACGGCTCGACCAGCATGAAGTGCTGGTGGACCATGCCGATGCCGGCGCGGATCGCGGCCTGGCTGTCGGGGATCGGCGTCGTCACCCCGTTCACCCGGATCTCGCCGGCGTCGGCGTGATAGAAGCCGTAGAGGATCGACATCAGCGTCGACTTGCCGGCGCCGTTCTCGCCCACGATGCCGTGGATGGCGCCCTTGCGCACCGCGAGATGGATGTCCTTGTTGGCCTGCACCGGGCCAAAGCTCTTGGAGACCCCCACCAGCTCGATGGCGAGGGTCGAGGCGCCGGGGTCCGGCGCGGAAAGGGCGGACGACGCCGTCACCGCCCCTCAGCTGACCGGGCAGGAGCCGTCGGTGGTGTAGTCGTGCACCTTGATCTCGCCCGAGATGATCTTCTCGCGCGCAGTCTCGGCCGCCGCCTTCATCTCGTCGGTGATGAGCGCCGCGTTGTTCTCGTCGAGGGCCCAGCCGACGCCGTCCTCCTTCAGGCCCATCACGTAGACGCCCGAGGTCCATTCGCCGTTGTTGCTGTCCGCGAGCGCGTCGTAGACGGCGTTGTCGACCCGCTTCAGCATCGAGGTCAGGACGTGGCCGGGATGCAGGTAGTTCTGGTTCGAATCCACGCCGATGCCGTAGACGCCCGCGTCGGCCGCCGCCTGAAGCACGCCGATGCCGGTGCCGCCGGCGGCGTGATAGACCACGTCGGCGCCGCGGTCGATCTGGCTGCGGGTGATCTCGGCACCGCGGGCCTGGTCGTTCCACGCCTCCGGCGTGTTGCCGGTCATGTTCTGGAACACCTCGGCGTCCGGGTCGGTCGCCTTGACGCCCTGGACGTAGCCGCAGGCGAACTTCTGGATCAGCGGGATGTCCATGCCGCCGACGAAACCGACCTTGCCCGACTTCGAAGCCATGGCGGCGAGGACGCCGACGAGGTAGCTGCCCTCGTGCTCGTTGAAGATCACCGAGCGCACGTTGGGCTGGTCGACGACGGCGTCGATGATCGCGAACTGGGTCTCGGGGAACTCCTGAGCGACCGTCTGCATCGCGGTCTCGTTCGAGAAGCCGGCGACGACGACCGGGTTGTGGCCGCGCTCGGCGAAGCGGCGCAGCGCCTGCTCGCGCTGGGCGTCCTGCTGGATCTCGAACTCGGCATAGCCGATGCCGGTCTCGGTCTTGAACCGCTCGGCGCCCTCGTAGGAGGCCTGGTTGAACGACTTGTCGAACTTGCCGCCGCGATCGAAGATCACGGCCGGGTTGGCGTCCTGCGCCTGAGCCGCCGTCGTTGCCGCGACGAGCGTCGCCGCCGCCACGAGGGTCTTTGCCAGGGTCATCAGATCCTCCAAGGGAAAAAGGGGCGCCGTTGCCGGCCTCGCCATGCTCGCGGGCGACCGCTGCGCAGCGGTCGCCGGCGCAAAGCGACGGGCCAGTAAAGGCTTATCGTCCGAAGGCGGTCAATCGGTTTTTGGAACGCGGCAAGGGTTCCGCAAGCGTTTGCGCAGCGTGAGCGCCGCGACGGGCGAATTGTCCGCCCGTCGATAGTAGCCGGGCCGCCGGCCGGCCACCGAGTAGCCCGCGCCGGCGTAAAGGGCGCGGGCGGCCGCGTTGGCCTCGGAGACCTCGAGGAAGGCTTCCTCCGCCCCGCGTCGCGTCGCCTCCGCCTCGAACGCCGCCAGCAGCGCCCGTCCGACGCCGCCCCGGCGCGCCTCCGGCGCGACGGCGATGGTGAGCAGCTCCGCCTCGCCCGCCGCGGCGCGGCCGAGCGCGAAGCCGCCGGGGCGGGCGAGCAGAAAGCACGCCGGGTCCTCGAGGAGACCGACGAAGGACGCCGCCGACCACGGCGGCGGACCCGTGTCGAAGCAACGCGCGTGGAGCGCGGCCAGCGCCTCAGCCGTCATCGAGAAGCGGCGGGGCCGGTTCTGACGGCGCCGCATCGGGCGGACGAAGGTAGATCGGCGCCGGCGGCGGACCGGGATCGGAGAGCCGCGCCGCCGCGATGCGGGCGAGGGCGGCGGGGTCGGGGGATTCGCTGGCCTCCGGCGTGTCCGGGGCGGCCGCGGCCCCGAGCAGCGCCGCGCCCGGGGGCGCATGACTGCCGAGCGTCTCGACCGGGACGAGCGCCGGCGGCGCGAGCGGCGCGCCGTTCGCGAACGCCTGCGCCGCGACCATGCCGCGGCGGGCGTCCACGGCGACGAGCGCCGCGGCGTGGCCTTCGGCGAGCGCCTCGAGGCGCGATACGCCGATCGCCGGCCGCCCCAGCGCCATCGCCAGCCCCCGCGCGGCCGCCACGGCGACGCGCACTCCGGTGAAGTCGCCGGGACCGGTGGAGACGGCGAGCGCGTCGAGCGCGGGCCATGCGACGCCCGCCTCCGCCAGGACCGCCTCGATGAGCGGGATCAGCCTTTCCGCCTCGCGGCGATCGGTCGTCTCGGCCCGGGACGCCAGCACCCGGCCCCCGGCCACGAGCGCGGCGGCGCAGCGGCCGCCGGAAGCGTCGAAGGCAAGGACGAGCGGCGTCCCGACCGGGGGCAGGTCGGCCTCAGAGGCCGACAGGGCGGACCTCGGTGACCTCGGGGATGTAGTGGCGCAGCAGGTTCTCGATGCCCATCTTGAGCGTCATCGTCGAGGACGGGCAGCCGGCGCAGGCGCCCTGCATGTGCAGGTAGACGACGCCCCGGTCGAAACCATGGAACGTGATGTCGCCGCCGTCCTGCGCCACCGCGGGCCGCACCCGGGTGTCGAGCAGCTCCTTGATCTGGCCGACGATCTCGGCGTCGGGACCGTCATGCTCGGCGTGCTCCACCGCGCCGGCGTCGCCCTCGATCGCGGGAGCGCCGGACTGGAAATGCTCCATGATCGCGCCGAGGATCGCCGGCTTGGCGTGGCTCCAGTCGACGTCGTCGGTCTTGGTCACGGTCACGAAGTCGTGGCCGAAGAACACCCCCGCCACCCCGCCCGCGCCGAAGATGCGCCGCGCCAGCGGCGAGGCCGCAGCGGCCGCCTCGGACGGGAAGTCCGCCGTGCCGGTTGGCAGCACGACCTGGCCGGGAAGGAACTTCAGCGTGGCGGGATTGGGCGTGGATTCGGTCTGGATGAACATTTCTCGGGCTCCGGTGCTGCCCTTGCAAGTGCGCTCGCGGAGGCCCGGAGTCAAGTCAGGCTGGAATCGTTCCAGAAATGCGCGGCTCCCGGGCGGGGATTCAGCTCGCCCCGCCGGACGGCGGCGGGGGCGGCGCGGGGGCGATGGCGGTGCGGAGGCGGGCGGCGAGGGAGCGGCGCTTTGCCTCGGAGAACAGCTTCAGGCCGAACAGATCCTTGACATAGAAGACGTCGACGGCCTGCTCGCCATAGGTGGCGATGATCGCCGAGGCGATCGAGACGTTGTTGGCGGTGAGCGTGCGGGTAAGGTCGAAGAGGAGGCCGGGGCGGTCGCGGGTCTCCACCTCGATGATGGTGTAGATGTCCGAACCCTCGTTGTCGAAGCTGACCCGGGTCGGCACCTCGAAGTCCCGTTCGCGGCGCTTGACCTTGTCCTTGTCGCGCAACGCGTCACGGGCCACGATCTCGCCCTTGAGCATGCGCAGGACGCCCGTGCGCAGCCGGCCCTGACGGGATTTCTCGTAGGGTTTGCCCTCGCCGTCCTGGATCCAGAACGCCGCCGTCGCGATGCCGTCCGACGAGGTGTAGGTGCGCGCGTCCACCACGTTCGCCCCGGCGAGCGCCAGCGCGCCCGCCAGACGGGCGAAGATGCCGGGATGGTCCGACATCGCGAAACAGACCTGGGTGGCGTCGCGCTCCTCCTCGAGCTCGACATGCATCGCCGGCTCCTCGCCCTCGGCGAGGCGCTCGATCAAGCCGGCGAAGATCGCGTGGGTGCGGGTGTCGAACCCGAGCCAGTAGGGCGCATAGTGGCGCGCCTGCTCGGCGGCGATCGCCTCGGGCGGCCAGCCGCCCAGCTCGCCCGCGAGCGCCTCCCGCGCCGCCGCCTCGCGCTCCGGACCGCTCTGCGCCTGGCTGCCGCCGGTCAGGTGCCCGATCGTCTCCGCGTAGAGCGCGCGCAGCAGCATGGCCTTCCAGTTGTTCCAGACGCCGGGGCCGACGCCGCGGATGTCGCAGACGGTCATCACGGTGAGCAGCCGCAGCCGCGACGGGCTCTGCACCGCGGCGGCGAAGTCGCGGACCGTGCGCGGGTCGGCGAGGTCGCGGCGCTGGGCGACGTCCGACATCAGAAGGTGGTTCTTCACCAGCCACTCGACCAGCGCGCTCTCCTCGGCGTCGAGGCCGAGCCGCGGGCAGAGCGTGCGCGCGATCACCGCGCCGACCGTCGAATGGTCCTTGCCCGAACCCTTGCCGAGGTCGTGGATCAGCAGCGCGGTGTAGAGCACGCGGCGGTTCAACCCGCGCTCGACGATGCCGGAGGCGACGGGGACTTCCGCCTTGAGCTCGCCCCGGCTGATCTGGCTGAGCGTCGAGATCGTGCGGATCGTGTGCTCGTCCACCGTGTAGTGGTGATACATGTTGAACTGCATCATCGCCACGACCCGGCCGAATTCCGGGATGAAGGCGCCGAGCAGGCCAACCTCGTTCATCAGCCGCAGCGCCCGCTCCGGATTGTTCTGCCCGGTCAGCAGCGCGAGGAAGATGCGGTTCGCCTCCGGGTCCGCGCGCATCCGGTCGTCGACCAGCGCGAGGTTCGCCGCGACGAGGCGCAGCGCGTCGGGATGGATCGGCGCGTCGCTCGCTGCGCCGACGTCGAAGAGCCGCAGCAGGTTGACGGGGTCGGCGAGGAACTTTTCAGGATCGGCGATGTCGAGCCGCCCGTGCTTCAGCCGGTAGCCCGGCGCCGCCTCCGGGCCGCGGCCGATGGCGAAGACGTTCCTCAGCGTCTGCCCGAACGAGGGCTTCGGCTTGACGTGCCGCGCCTCCAATCCCGCGAGGAAGATGCGCGTCAGGTCGCCGACGTGCTTGGCATGGGTGAAGTAGCGCTGCATGAACCGCTCGACCGAACGCTGGCCCTCGGTCGGGGCATAGCCGAGCGTCGCGGCGATCTCGACCTGGGCGTCGAAGGTCAGCTGCTCCGTGGCGCGATTGTTGAGCAGATGCAGATGCACCCGCGTCATCCACAGGAACGCCTCCGCCTCGGCGAAGATGCGATGCTCCCCCGGCGTGAACACGCCGATCTCGACGAGATCCGCGGGCGTGGCGCCCCGGTAGAGATACTTGGTGATCCAGAACAGCGTCTGGAGGTCGCGAAGGCCGCCCTTGCCTTCCTTGACGTTCGGCTCCAGCAGATAGCGAGACGCCCCCTGGCGCGCGTGCCGCTCGGCGCGCTCGACGAGCTTCGCCTCGACGAACTCCGGCCCCGTGCTGGCGAAGAGGTCGGTCCAAAGCCGCTCGGAGAGCGTCGCCGCCAGCGCCGCGTCGCCCCAGACGTAACGGTTCTCGAGAAGCGAGGTGCGGATCGTCAGATCCTGCCGTGCGAGGCGCAGGCAGTCATCCACCGTGCGCACCGCATGACCGACCTTGAGCCGCAGGTCCCACAAGCAGTAGAGCACGCTCTCGATCAGGCTCTCGCCCCAGGCGGTCTGCTTGTACGGGGTGAGAAACAGCAGGTCTATGTCCGAGAAGGGCGCCATCTCCCCCCGGCCGTAGCCGCCGGTTGCAATCGCCGCGATCCGTTCCGTCGAGGTCGGGTTGGAGAGCGGATGCAGCCAGTGGAGAGCGAGATCGAGCGTCATCGTCACGATCTGGTCGGTGAGCCAGGCGTAGTCGTGGATGGCCCGGTGCGCCTCGGTCGGCGACGCGGCTACGGCGGCGGCGATATGGGCGCGTCCCTCGGCGTAGGCCGCACGCAGCGCGGCGACGGCGCGGGGCCTGCGCTCGGCGCGCTCCGGCGCGCCCGACGCCGCCTCGCTGACGGCGGCCTGGGCGCCGGCGACGTCGAGGATGGCTTCCGGGCCCGCGCAGAGTCCCGGCCAGCGAGGCGGGGCGGCGTCCGCCTCGCGCGCCGCCTCAGTTCCCAAGGCCGCCGAAGCCGCGCGCCGCGCGCGAGACGACCACCGCCGTACCGTTGCGCACCTCGAGGACGGCGAGGTTGCGCTGGCTGAGCCCGTCGCGTGTGAAGCGGAAGGCGCCGTTCGCGCCGGCGAAGCCCTGCGGCGCGGTGATGCGCGCGGTGCTGAAGGGCGAACCGCCCTGCGCCCGCGCCTCGGCGATCAGCGTCCCGATCGCGGCGACGCCGTCATAGGCGAGCACCGCGAGTTCGTGCGGCTGCTCCCCGTAGGCGTTGGCGTAACGGCCTTGGAAGGTGGCGAGGAGCGACGGATCGGGCGCGGCGTAGACGGCGCCCTGCAGGCTCGGCCGCGCCAGCGTGTCCGCGTCGCCGCCCCAGGGCTGCAGCCCGAGAAGCAGCGCCTGCTCGGCCGAAAGGCCGTTGCTGCGCAGCCCGTCGGCGACGAGGCCGGCGGTGGAGCGCTCGGTCAGGAACACCGCGTTGGCGCCGGCGTTCTGGAGCGCGACCGACAGGACCGCGACCGTGTCGCTCACGCCCTGCTGGGAATAGGGATAGGCCTGCGTCGATACGACCTGACCGCCGGCGGTGTTGACCGCAGCGATCACGCTGTCGCGGACAACCTCGTCGGTCTCGCCCTGGACATAGAGCACGCCGAAGCGCGACAGCCCGCGGCCGAGAGAGAACCGGGCGAGGGCGCTCGCCGCATTGCCGGGGGTCACGCCGAGGAGGTAGGTTCCCGGACCGGCGACCGACGGGTTGTTGCTGAAGGTCAGCATGCTGAGCCCGGCGTTCGCCGCGACGGGCTGGGCGCCCGCGGCGGCGACGCTGAGCAGCGGCCCGAGAACGATCTGCGCCCCGTTCGCGACGGCCATTTCCGCGGCCGCCTGTCCTCCGGCGAAGGTTCCCCGGCTGTCGTAGACCTGCAAATCGAGGTCGGCGTTGCGGAGATCGGCCTGCGCGAGCTTGGCGGCGTTGACGAGGTCGCGCGCGATACGCTGGAGTCCGGGGTCGCCCGCCGACTGCGGCACGAGAAGCGCGACCCGCACCTGGGCGTTCGGATCGACGGCCGGTCCGTCGCCGCCGGCGCGGATGGCCGGACCCGCGGCACATGCGGCGAGCACGAGGAGGGCGGCGCCGAGGAAGCCGCGCCGGGCGACGGCGGAGACGACGGTTGACAGGTTCATGGCGCGCGCAGACCTTCGTTGCTTCCGTCAGACTGGGCGGGAAGCTAGGGACTCGTGCGGGGAAAGTAAACTTGCGAAAGGACGCCGATGACGAGCCGGTCGCGGACGCCGGCGGGCCGGAGGCGCTCCCCGGGGCCCGCGTTCCGCCGGGGCTCCACCTCGTCGCGACCCCGATCGGCGCGGCGCGGGACGTGACGCTGCGGGCGCTCGACATCCTTGCCGGCGCCGACATCCTCGCCGCCGAGGACACGCGGCGGACGCGCAAGCTGCTCGACATCCACGGCGTGCGGCGCGACCCGCGCACCATCCTGCCCTACCATGACCACAACGGCGCGGCGATGCGGCCGCGCCTGCTCGCCGCTCTGGCGGAGGGCAAGTCGGTCGCGCTCGTCTCGGACGCCGGCACGCCGCTGGTGGCGGACCCGGGCTGGCGGTTGGCGCGCGAGGCCATCGACGCCGGCCTGCCGGTTATGGCCGCGCCCGGCGCCTCGGCGCTCCTCGCCGCGTTGTCGGTGGCGGGGCTGCCGACGGACCGCTTCCTGTTCGCGGGCTTCCCGCCGCCGCGCGCCGCGGCGCGCTCCCGCGCGATGGCGGAACTGGCCGCCGTCCCCGCGACGCTGGTTTTCTACGAGAGCCCCCGCCGGCTCGCCGCCAGCCTCGCCGACATGGCGGCCACGCTCGGGGCGGAGCGGCCCGCGGCGGTGTGCCGGGAGCTGACGAAGCGTTTCGAGGAGGTGCGCCGCGGCGCGCTCGGCGATCTCTCCGAGGCCTACGCGGCCGAGCCAGAGCCGAAGGGCGAGATCGTCGTCGTGGTCGGCCCTCCCGCCGCGATCCAGGCGACCGGCGACGACCTCGACGCCGCCCTCGCCGAGGCGCTGGCCGCCGGCTCCGTCAAGGATGCCGCCGCCGCCGTCGCGTCCCGGCTCGGCCTGCCGCGCCGGGACGTCTACGCCCGCGCGCTCGCCCTTGCGAACGCGGACGGCGACGCGGACGGGGATCACGGGTGAGGGCCGCCCGTTGACCGGGCGGCGGCGGTTTGCGAGGGTCCGCCGGCCCGTGCCCGGAAGGACGGCTGAGAGGACTGGATGAGCGACGACCCCTACGCCGCCCTGGGCGTAAACAAGACGGCGAGCGCGGACGAGATCCGCAAGGCCTACAAGCGCGTAGCCCGCGAGAGCCACCCCGATCTCAACCCCGGCGACGGCAAGGCCGAGGCGAAGTTCAAGGCGGCCTCGGCGGCCTACGACCTGCTCAAGGACGCCGAGCAGCGCCGCCGCTTCGACGCGGGCGAGATCGACGCGAGCGGGCAGGAGCGGCCGGAGCGGCGCTTCTACCGCGAATACACCGAGGGGCCGGAGGCGACCTACCGGTCCAGCCGCGGCTTCGAGGACATCGACATGTCGGGCGTCTTCTCCGACCTGTTCGGCCGGCGCGGGGCCGGCGGCAGGGCGGGCGGGGCCGAGGGCTTCGCGATGCGCGGGCAGGACCAGCACTTCACGCTGGAGATCAGCTTTCTCGACGCCATCTATGGCGCCACGAAGCGGGTGAGCCTGCCGGGCGGCGGGCCGCTCGAAGTGTCGATCCCGCAAGGGGTGCACGACGGCCAGACCATCCGCCTGCGCGGCAAGGGCGCGCCCGGCTATGGCGAGGGCCCGCCGGGCGACGCGCTGGTGACGGTGACCGTCGCGCCACACCCGATCTTCACCCGCGAAGGCGACGACATCGAGATCGAGCTGCCGATCACGATCGACGAAGCCGTGCTCGGCGGCAAGGTCGCCACGCCGACGATCGACGGCAAGGTGAACCTCACCATCCCCAGGGGCGCGAGCTCCGGTCAGGTGCTGCGCCTGCGCGGCCGCGGCGTGAAACGCGGCGACAGGCGGGGCGACCAGCGCGTGCGGCTGAAGATCGTGTCGCCGCCCAAGGTCGACGCCGAGCTCGAGGCGTTCATGGAGGCGTGGCGCAAGGACCACGCCTACGACCCACGCAAGGGAATGAGCTGATGGCGGAGACCCGTTACTACAGCGAGACCGAGGTCGTGGCGCAGGTCGACGGCGTGACCGTGGCCCGGCTGCGTTCCTGGGTCTCGGCGCATTGCCTGTCCCCCGAGGAACGCGAGGGCCGGCTCGCCTTTCGCGAGGCCGACGTGGCGCGGGCGCGGCTGCTGGCCGAGTTGTCGGACGACTTCGAAATGGACGAGGACGCGGCCGGCATGGTCCTGTCGCTCATCGACCAGATCCACGGCCTGCGCCACCGGCTGCGCGGCCTCGCCACGGCGCTGGCGGAGGAGCCCGAAGATGTCCGCGCCCGCATCCGCGCCCGCCTGACGAGGCCCTGACCCCTCCGCTCGGGGTTCCGGATCAGGGCAGGCGTCTTCCGGGGAACCGTCGGGCTCGTCAGGGACCATGACGCCGCCGTCCCGGCCGAACTCCCGGCGCAGGCGGGGAGGCGCGGGAAGCCGGGGTCAGCTCGCGTTCGGGCCGCGCAGGATGCGGATCCTCTCGCGCACCTTGCGCCACTGGTCGGCCTCGGCCTCGGCGCCGCGGGCCTCGCAGTCGCGGGCCTTCTGGGCGGCCTCGTATTCGGCTTTGTCGCCGCTGGCCGCGTAGAGCCGGCGGGCGTAGTCGTCGATCTGAACTGCGGTGTTCATGTTTTATCCTCCCCCACGGTCATTCGGGGTGCTACCCTAGCACGATTCGTCCCAGCATGGCGCCGCTGAACGACGCTGCGATGACGCGCCCGTGACACCAACCCGACCATGCCCTTCGCCGAGCTCTGCGCCACCTCGAACTTCACCTTCCTGACCGGAGGGAGCCACCCGCAGGAATACGCGGCGCGGGCGATCGAGCTGGGCCTGCCGGCGCTGGCGATCGCCGACCGCAACTCGGTGGCGGGGCTGGTGCGGGCGCACAAGGCCCTGCGCGTCGCCGGCGGCGCGACGCGGCTCCTGCCGGGGGCCCGGCTGGCGCTGGAGGAAGGGATCGAGGCGACCGCGCTGGCGCGCGACCGCGCCGGATGGGGGCGGCTGTGCCGGCTCCTCACCGAAGGCGCGCGACGGGCGCGCAAGGGGGAATGCCTCCTCCGGCTCGACGACCTGACCGGGATGGAGGGGTTGCACCTGCTGCTGCACCCGCCGACGCGGGGCGGGGTCCGGGCATGGCTGCCGCAGGCGCGGCGGCTGGTGCGGGAGGCGGGAGCGCGGACGCATCTCGTCGCCGCGCCGCGTTATGACGGACAAGACGCGGCGCGCTTCGACCGGCTGGCGGAGATCGCGGACGGACTCGGGATCGGCCTCGTCGCCTCGGCCGAGCCGATCATGCACCACGCCAGCCGCCGGCGGCTCGTCGACGTGCTGACCTGCATCCGCGCGGGCAAGCGGATCGAGAAGATCGGCCGCGCCGCCCTCGCCAACGCCGAGCGACGGCTCAGGTCCGAGGCGGAGATGCTGCGCCTCCTCGGCCCGCACGCGGCCGCGGCGCATCGCGCCGGCGAGATCGCGGACGATTGCCGCTTCGCGTTCGACCAGCTGCGCTACGAATACCCGAGCGAGATCTGGGACGGCGAGGATCCGCAGGCCCGGCTCGTCCGGCTGACGGCGGACGGGCTCGCCTGGCGCTATCCCGAGGGCGTCCCGGAGGCGCGCCGGGCCCAGGCGGACCGCGAACTGGCGCTGATCGCGCGCAAGGAATACGCGCCGTTCTTCCTCACCGTCCATGACGCGGTGACGTACGCCCGCAGCCGGGACATCCTCTGCCAGGGGCGGGGGTCGGCGGCGAACTCCATCGTCTGCTGGGCGCTCGGCATCACCTCGATGTCGCCCGATACGGGGACGATGGTCTTCGAACGTTTCGTCTCCGACGCCCGCGACGAGCCGCCCGACATCGACGTCGACTTCGAGCACGAGCGCCGCGAGGAGGTGATCCAGTACATCTACAACCGCTTCGGCCGCCACCGCGCCGGGCTCTGCGCCACGGTGATCCACTATCGCGGCAAGCGGGCGATCCGCGAGGTCGGCGCCGCCATGGGCCTCTCGAAGGACACGGTCGCGGCGCTCTCCAGCCAGATCTGGGGCTGGGGCGGCGGCGGCCTGCCGCGCGAGCGGCTGGTCGAGCTCGGCCTCGACCCCGACGAGCCCCGGCTCGCGCTGACCATGCAACTCGTCGACGAGATCGTCGGCTTTCCGCGCCACCTCAGCCAGCATGTCGGCGGCTTCGTCATCACCGAGGGCCGGCTCGACGAACTCGTGCCGGTCGAGAACGCGGCGATGGAGGACCGCACCGTCATCGCCTGGGACAAGGACGACATCGAGACGCTCGGCATCCTCAAGGTCGACGTGCTGGCGCTCGGGATGCTCACCTGCATCCGCAAGGCGCTCGACCTGCTTGCCTCCCATTGCGGCGTCCGCCACACGCTGGCGAGCCTGCCGCAGGAGGATCCGGCGGTCTACGACATGCTCTGCCGCGCCGACGCGATCGGCGTCTTCCAGGTCGAGAGCCGGGCGCAGCTCAGCTTCCTGCCACGAATGCAGCCGCGGGAGTTCTACGACCTCGTCATCGAGGTGGCGATCGTGCGGCCGGGGCCGATCCAGGGGGGCATGGTGCATCCCTACCTGCGGCGGCGGCGGGGCGCGGAGACGGTGGACTATCCCTCGGACGCGCTCGGGGCGGTGCTGAAGCGCACGCTGGGCGTGCCGCTCTTCCAGGAACAGGCGATGCAGATCGCCATCGTCGGCGCGGGCTTCACCCCCGACGAGGCCGACCGCCTGCGCCGCGCCCTCGGCACCTTCAAGGGCGACGGCACGGTCTACAGGTTCCGCGAGCGGTTCCTGTCGGGCATGGCGGCGAACGGCTACCCGGCCGATTTCGCCGAGCGCTGCTTCTCCCAGATCGAGGGCTTCGGCTCCTACGGCTTCCCCGAGAGCCACGCGGCGAGCTTCGCGCTCCTCGTCTACGCCTCGGCCTGGATCAAGCGCCATCACCCGGCGGTCTTCGCCTGCGCGCTCCTCAACGCCCAGCCCATGGGCTTCTACGCCCCGGCCCAGATCGTGCGCGACGCGCGCGCCCACGATGTCGAGGTGCGACCCGTCTGCATCAACGCGAGCTTCTGGGACAACACGCTCGAACCCGACAGCCGCGGCGGGCTGGCGCTGCGGCTGGGCTTGCGCCAGATCAGGGCGATGCGCGAGGACGACGCGATGTGGATCGCCGCCGCCCGCGGCAACGGCTACCCCGACGTCGAGGCGGTGTGGCGCCGCGCCGGGATCGAGCCCCGCCTCCTCGCGGCTCTGGCCGAGGCCGACGCCTTCGCGAGCCTCGGGATCGGCCGGCGCGAGGCGCTGTGGGCCGCCCGGGCGATCCGCGGCCGCAGGCCGCTGCCGCTCTTCGACGGGCTCGAGGGCGAGGGCGCGGAGGCCCCGGTCGCCCTGCCGCCGGCGACGCTCGGCGAGGCCATCGTCGCCGACTACGCCGCCCTGCGCCTCACGCTGCGCGCCCATCCCATGGCGCTGCTGCGCGACCGCCTGACGCCCCGCGATTCCGCGGCCTGAACCCGACCCACTCCGCCCGGCTTGCGCCGGCCGGACCCGGGCGCCGCGTCGACGTCGCGCCAGCTCGATCGTGGCGCCCGCGGCGCGCTGCCCCGTTGCGCCGGCGGCGCCGTCTCCCCGCCCCGAGCGCCCGCCGCGCGGGAACGGGAGCCCCGCCCTCAGTCCGGCGCGAGCATGTAGCCCGACCCCCGCACCGTCTGAAGGTAGCGCGGGACGCGGGGATCGGTCTCGATCTTGCGGCGCAGGCGGGTGATCTGCACGTCGATCGCCCGCTCCTGCGCCTCGGCCACGCCGCCGCCCAGGTCCTCGACCAGCTCGGTCCGCGTCACCGGCTCGTGGGCGCGGGCGGCGAAGATGCGCATCAGCATCGACTCGGTCGCGGTCAGCCGGATCATTTCCCGCCCCCGCCACAGCTCGCCCCGGTTCACGTCGTAGCGCACCTCGCCGAGCTGCAGCGTCTTCGGCGGCTCGCTCTTCGGCGCGGGCTTCGGCACCCGTCGCAGGATGGCGTTGATCCGCAGCAGGAGCTCGCGCGGCTCGAACGGCTTGCCGAGATAGTCGTCCGCCCCCGCCTCCAGCCCGCGGATGCGGTCGTCCGCATCCCCCCGCGCCGTCAGCAGCAGGATCGGCGTCGCCAGCGTCTCGCGCAAGGACGCGGTCAGCGCCACGCCGTCCTCGCCCGGCATCATCACGTCGAGCACCAGGATGTCGAACTCGAGCCCGTCGAGCAGCCGCCGCGCATGGGCGGCGTCGCGCGCGGTGGTGACGAGAAACCCGTTGCGGGCCAGGAATTTCTGAAGCAGCGACCGGATACGCGCGTCGTCGTCGACCACGAGGACATGCGCCCGGTCGGTCGACCCCGCGACCTCGCTCACGACCGGTCCCGGTCGAGCGCCCCGAGCACCCGCTCACGGGTCTCGGGATCGATCATCGCCTCCAGAACGGTGCGGAAGCCGTGCACCGCCTCCGGACCGGCGAGCGAGAAGGCCGCCCGCATGCGGCGGCGCTGGGCCCCGGAAAGCTCGTGCTCCAGCGCGCGGCCCGCTTCCGTCAGCCGAAGGTTGCGCTGGCGCCGGTCGGCGGCGCCGACCCGGCTCTCGACCAGTCCGTCCTCGACGAGCTGGCGCAGCACCCGGTTCAGCGACTGCTTCGTCACCCCGAGGAAGTCGAGAAGCTCGTTCACCGTCAGCCCCGGCCTGCGGTTGATGAAGTGCACGGCGCGATGGTGCGCGCGTCCGTAGCCGCGGGAGTCGAGGATGCGGTCGGGGTCGGCGGTGAACTCGCGATAGGCGAAGAACATCAGCTCGATGCCCTGGCGGAGCTGGTCGTCGGTCAGGAACAGCAGCTGCTCGCTGCGGGTCGGGTTGATCGAGAAGCCGCTCTGAGCCATCGGGCGTTCCTGCTGGGGCGTTTCGCAGTTTATGTCAGCGTTGTTGACATTCCAAGCCCCGAGTGCTACCCCGCCTCCCGCAGCGTCCTGAAGAAACTGTCGCAGGTGCGGAGCAGGGCGCAACAATCGGAATACCGAGGGAGCGAACGCCATGGCTGGCGCATACGACGATCGCGACGGGTTCATCTGGGTCGATGGGGCGTTCGTGCCCTGGCGCGACGCCAAAGTCCACGTGCTGACCCATGCGCTGCACTACGCCTCGTCGGTCTTCGAGGGCGAGCGCTGCTACGAGGGCAACATCTTCAAGAGCCGCGAGCACACCGAGCGGCTGCTGAAGTCCTGCGACTATCTCGACATTCCGCATCCCTTCACCGCGGACGAGATCGAGGCCGCCAAGGTCGCGACGCTGGCGAAGAACGGCTTCACCGACGCCTATGTCCGCCCGGTGATCTGGCGCGGCTCCGGCCCGGACATGGGCGTCGCCTCGTCGCGCAACCCCGTCCACCTCGCCATCGCGGTCTGGGAATGGGGCGCCTACTACGGCGACGCCAAGATGAAGGGCGCGAAGCTTGACATCTCGGCCTGGAAGCGCCCCTCGCCGGAGACGATCCCCTCCTTCGCCAAGGCGGCCGGGCTCTACATGATCTGCACCATGTCGAAGCACGCCGCCGAAGCGAAGGGCTGTTCGGACGCGCTGATGATGGACTATCGCGGCTACGTCGCCGAGGCGACCGGCGCCAACGTGTTCTTCGTCAAGGGCGAGGAAGTCCACACCCCGAAGCCCGACTGCTTCCTCAACGGCATCACCCGCCAGACCGTGGTCCAGATGCTGAAGGAGCGCGGCGTCAAGGTGGTGGAACGCCATATCGAACCCGCCGAGATGGAGGGCTTCGAGCAGTGCTGGCTCACCGGAACCGCCGCCGAGGTGACGCCGGTCGGCTCGATCGGCGACTACAGCTTCGAGGTCGGCGCGCTTACCCGGTCGATCGCCGGCGACTACGAGAAGCTGGTGCGCGGCCGGCTCGCAGCCGCCTGACGCCCGGCCCCGGGGCGCGGAACGGACCACGTTTCCGCCCCGCCAGACGCCGGAGGCTGGAAAACGGCGCCGCCGGCGCGACGTCGCAGCGCGCCGCGAGCGGAACGCCGCCACGCGCGCGACGTCGACGCGGCGCATGGGTCCGCCCGGCACGGGCGGACCGGCGCACGGGAGTCCGGGTCAGACGAAGCGGTTGACCCAGTTCTCCAGCATCTCCTGCCGCCCCGAGCGCGGCTGCGGCTCGAGGCCCTCCCGGTCGACCCGCGCCGCTATCGTCTCGAGGTCCGAGGTCAGCATCGCCCGGGCCTCGGGGCTCTCCCACCCGGCGTAGCGCGCCGCGAGCGCCTTCTCGAGTCCGCCGTCCTCGACCATCGCGGCGGCCGAGAGGAGCGCCCGGGCGCAGATGTCGACGCCGCCGACATGGGCGGCGATCAGGTCCCGGGGATCGAGCGACTGGCGCCGGAGCTTCGAATCGAAATTGAAGCCGCCGGTGGTGAAGCCGCCGGCCTTCAGGATGCAGTAGACGGCCAGCGCCATCTCTGGCGCGTTGTTCGGGAACTGGTCGGTGTCCCAGCCCGACTGGTAGTCGTTGCGGTTGGCGTCCACCGATCCGAAGATCCCGAGCGCCGCCGCCGTGGCGATCTCGTGCTCGAAGGAATGCCCGGCGAGGACGGCGTGCCCGACCTCGATGTTGACCTTGACCTCCGCCTCCAGCCCGAACCGCTTCAGGAAGCTGAAGACGGTGGCGACGTCGTAGTCGTACTGGTGCTTGGTCGGTTCCTGCGGCTTCGGCTCGATCAGGATCGCGCCCGGAAAGCCGATCCTGTGCTTGTAGTCGACCACCATGGCGAGGAACCGCCCGGCATGGTCGAGCTCCGCCTTCATGTCGGTGTTGAGCAGGGTCTCGTAGCCCTCGCGGCCGCCCCAGAGCACGTAGTTCGCGCCGCCGAGCCGGTGGGTGACGTCGATCGCGTCCTTCACCTGCGCCGCCGCGTAGGCGAACACGTCCGGGTCGGGGTTGGTCGCCGCGCCGGCCATGTAGCGCCGGTTGGAAAAGAGGTTGGCGGTCCCCCAGAGGAGCTTCACGCCGGTCTCCTCCTGCTTCTTCGCGAAGACGTCGGCGATCTCGCGCACGTTGCGGCTCGACTCGGCGAGGCTCCGGCCCTCGGGCGCGACGTCGCGGTCGTGGAAGGTGTAGAACGGCGTGCCGAGGATCGAGAACATCTCGAAGGCGACCTCGGCCTTCAGCCGCGCCGCCTCCATCCCGCCGTCGAACCACGGCCGCTCGAAGGTCGGGCCGCCGAACGGGTCGCTCCCCGGCCAGGCGAAGGAGTGCCAGTAGGCGACGGCGATGCGGAGCTGCTCGGCCATCGGCTTGCCGAGTACGATCCGCGCCGGCTCGTAGAAGCGATAGGCGAGCGGGTCGTCGCTGTCGGGGCCCTTGAACGGGATCTTGTCGATGCCGGCGAAGAAGTCGCTCATGCCGTGGCCTTTCCGTGGGCTTTGAAAGGAAACTCCGGGGGCGGCGCGCTGCCGACCTAGGCGCCCTTCAGCGCCGGATAGAGCGCCCGGTGCCGGGCCAGGGCCTCGCGGTACGAGGCCGCGAGGCCCGGGTCGGGCGCGATCACCCGCAAGGTCTCCGGCGCGGCGCAGACCTCGTGCGGGTCGGCGCCCTCGGCGGCGCAAAGGGCGAGGCGCGCGGCGCCGAGCGCGGCGCCGATATCGCTGTCGGCGGCGAGGCGGAGCGGCCGGTCGAGCGCCGCTGCGATGATCCTGAGCCAGGCGTCGGAGCGCGAGCCGCCGCCGACGGCGAGCGCGCTGTCGAAGTCCGTCCCCGCCGCGGCGAGCGCCGCCTGGCAGTCGGCGAAGGCGAAGGCGACGCCCTCCATCACCGCCTGCGCGAGATCGGTCGCATCATGCGCCTGCGCGAGCCCGACGAAGGCCCCGCGCGCCGCGGGGTCGTTGTGGGGGGTCCGCTCGCCGGAGAGATAGGGCAGGAACGCCACCGGCGAGGCCCGATCCGGCGCGCCGACCGCGGCGGCAAGGTCGCGGGCCGGCCGGCCGGTGATCCGCGACAGCCATTCCAGGCTGTCCGCCGCCGACAGGATCACCCCCATCTGGTGCCAGGTGTCCGGGATGGCGTGGCAGAAGGCATGCACCGCGCCGGCGGTGTTCGGCGAAAACCGTGCGTTCGAGACGAAGAGCACGCCCGAGGTCCCGATCGAGACGAAGGCGGAGCCCGGGGTGACCACCCCCACTCCGCAGGCGGCCGCTGCATTGTCGCCCGCCCCGCCGGCGACGACCGCCGGACCCGTGACGCCCCAGCGCCGCGCCAGCTCGGGCAGCAGCTCGCCCGAGGACTCGGAGCCCTCGACCAGTCGCGGCATCTGCGCGCGGTTGAGCCCGGTCGCCTCGAGGAGGTCGTCCGACCAGTCGCGCGCCGCGACATCGAGCCACAGCGTGCCGGAGGCGTCGGACATGTCCGAAACATGGTGCCCGGTCAGGCGGAAGCGCACGTAGTCCTTGGGCAGGAGAACGGTCGAGACGTGCTCGAAGATCCGCGGCTCGTGCCTTGCGACCCAGGCGAGCTTCGGCGCGGTGAACCCCGCCATGGCGATGTTGCCCGCGATCTCTCGGGCGCGCGGGAAAGCCGCCTCGATCTCGGCGCATTCCGCCCCGGAACGGCCGTCGTTCCACAGGATCGCCGGCCGCAGCACCCGGTCGTCGGCGTCGAGCAGCACGGCCCCGTGCATCTGTCCCGACAGGCCGACGCCGCGCAGCCCGCCGAGCCCGTGCTCGGCCGCCAGGCGGTCGAGCGTCGCCTCGACGGCGGCCCACCAAGCCTCCGGGTCCTGCTCGGACCAGCCCGCCTGCGGGCGCGAGATGTCGAGCGGGACGGAGGCCTGCCCGATCAGCCGCTGCCGGTCGTCGAACAGCGCCGACTTGACCGACGACGTGCCGATGTCGATGCCGAGATAGCTCATCGCCCGACCCGTCCACGCAGCGCGGCGCCTCTCTCCGGGGCCTCCGTCCCTGTCATCGCGCGATCCTCCCGCCCGCCCCGTGTTTCCGGGGAATGCAGCGGAACAACCATCATCGCGGGGTCCCGCCTTGTCAATCGCCCGGCGGGCAGGCGTCAACCTGTTGGAATTGCGTCCAGATCGCGACGGCCACCGTCACTCGTGCAGACCCCGGGCGCGGTACGCCGCCGCGGCGCCGGGATGCAGCGGCGCTACGGCGACGCCGGACGGCCCGTGGACCGCCGGCGCAAGAGCGGGTAGCCGGTCGCCGCACGGCCCGTGGTCTATTCGACCTCGTCCGTGGACTTGGCGTTGAGCTGGTTCCAGTTCTGCTCGCCGATCCGCTCGACGAGATCGAGCTGCGTCTCGAGAAAGTCGATATGGCCTTCCTCGTCGCCCATCAGCTCCTCGAAAAGGTTCTTCGACACGTAGTCGCCGACCTTGTCGCAGTAGTCGCGGGCCTCCTTGTAGAGCGTGCGCGCGTCGTACTCGGCGGCCAGGTCGCACTTCAGCGCCTCGACCGGGCTTTCGCCGATGCGGAGCGGATCGAGCGTCTGAAGGTTCGGATGCCCCTCGAGGAAGATGATGCGGTCCATCAGCTTGTCGGCGTGGCCCATCTCCTCGATGGACTCCTTGCGCGACTTCTCCGCGAGCTTGCCGACGCCCCAGTCGGCCTGCAGACGGTAATGCAGCCAGTACTGGCTGATCGCGGTCAGCTCGCTCCGGAGCGCCTTGTTGAGGTACTCGATGACGCCCTTGTCACCCTTCATCGCTCATCCCCTTCGGTGTGCCGCCGAGGGCCAGACGCCCACGCACAGGCAACCTACGGGAGCCGGACCGGACCCGCAATATGGAATCGTTCTAAAACCGGAAGCCCGGGTTCAGGCCTCCTCGACGCTGCGCGCCAGTGTGGCGCCGCGCAGGTTCCGCAGTTCCACCGGAACGGCGAAGTTCTCGTCGGAGCGGATGTGCTCGATGAAGAGGCGCACGCAGCCGCCGCAGTTCGCGGACTTGCCGAGGGCGCGGTAGATCTTGCCGGGCGTGATCAGCGTCAGGGGATCGGAGGCCCGCATCCAGGCGATGGCCTGGCGAATGTCGCGATCGGTGACGCCGGTGCAGGAGCAGACGATCATGGCCGCGGAGCGCCCATGCCGGCCCGAGTGTCGATTCGGATGCGCTGCGCCACCACGAATTCCCGACCGATTCAGTTCAGGTACATACCTGACAGTTACGGTCGGAAAATGCAAGCCTCTCTCAGGCGACGGCCCGCGACAGGGCGCAGCGGGACCAGAGCGCGCCGAGCGCGGAAACGAGCCGGGCGAGTTCCTCGTCCGTGTGCAGCGGAGACGGCGTGAAGCGCAGGCGCTCGGAACCCCGCGGGACCGTCGGATAGTTGATCGGCTGGACATAGATGCCGAACTCGCCGAGCAGGATGTCCGAGATCAGTTTGCACTTGACCGGATCGTTCACCATCACCGGGACGATGTGGCTCGGATTGCGCAGGTGCGGGATGCCGATCGCGTCGAGCCGCTCGCGCAGGCGGGCGACCTGGCGACGCTGGCGCAGCCGCTCGACCTGGCTGGACTTGAGGTGGCGGACCGACGCCCGCGCGCCCGCGGCGATCGCCGGCGGCAGGGCGGTGGTGAAGATGAAGCCGCTGGCGAAACTGCGCACGAAATCGACGAGCGCGGACGACCCGGCGATGTAGCCGCCGACGACGCCGAAGGCCTTGCCGAGCGTGCCCTCGATCAGGTCGATGCGCTCCATCAGCCCCCGCTCCTCGGCGACGCCGCCGCCGCGGGGGCCGTAGAGGCCGACCGCATGCACCTCGTCGAGATAGGTCATCGCGCCGTGGCGCTCCGCCACCTCGACGATCTCCTCCATGGGCGCGATGTCGCCGTCCATGGAATAGACGCTCTCGAAGGCGACGATCTTCGGGCGGCCCGGCTCGATCGCCGCGAGCTGGCGCTCGAGGTCGGCCGGGTCGTTGTGCCGCCAGATCCGCCGGTCGCAACGCGCGTGACGGATGCCCTCGATCATCGAGGCGTGGTTCAGCGCGTCGGACAGGATCACCACGCCGGGCAGGCGCGCGCCGAGGGTGCCGAGGGTCGCCCAGTTCGAGACGTAGCCGGAGGTGAAGAGAAGCGCCGCCTCCTTGCCGTGCAGATCCGCGAGCTCGGCCTCGAGCAGCACGTGGTCGTGGTTGGTGCCGGAGATGTTGCGCGTGCCGCCGGCGCCGGCTCCGCAGCGGTCGAGCGCCTCGTGCATGGCGGCGAGCACGTCCGGGTGCTGGCCCATCCCGAGATAGTCGTTCGAGCACCAGACGGTGACGTCGCCCCTGCCGCCGTCGACATGGCGGACGGCGGCGGGGAACGCGCCGGCGCGGCGCTCCAGTTCGGCGAAGACCCGGTAGTTGCCCTCCGCCTTCAGGGCGTCCAGCTGCTCGCGGAACAGCGCGTCGTAGCTCATCGCTCTCGTCCTTCGTTCGCAGCGTCACGCGGCCGTGGGACGGCGCCAAATCGGGGCGAACCCGCGGCGCGTCACCCGTTCGATTGCGCGCCCGGCCGCGAAAGTCAACCTTCCCGCCCGCGCAGCGGTCTCGCCCGAGGCGCAAGGTCCAGCCAAACCATTGATCTCGTTCGAGTCGAGTTCGACCAAAGTCGGATACGTGAAGCGCCGGCCAAAGCGGGCCGGGACGCGACGGACAGGGCTGGCGACTGCACATGCCGGCGGTGTTATACGGCCTCCGCCTGAATGCCTCGCGCCTGCATTAACGATTCAATCCCGACTCTTTTGCCTGGCATATGCGTTGTGCATACGTTGTGCATGGGGTGTGCATCGAAGGATCCGCCGTAAACCTTTGACGCCGAAGTCTTCCGACGGAAACCTGTCAGGCCGCCGGAGGTCTGCGCGTCGCCGACGCGGATCAATCCCGTGACCGTCATTCCGCAGCGTGCAGTCCCTCGTCCGGCGCGTCGAGCATCGGTGCGTCGAGGCCGTCGATGCCGGGCAGGGCCTTGCCCATGATGCCCTGCAGGTCGCCGTAGAGACCGTAGGTCGCGTCCAGCACGCCGGAAATCTGCATCTCGCGCTTGGCCCAGAGGCGCTGCGTCGTCTTCTTCTCGCGGTCGAGATCCGCGGCCATGTCGCTGAAACGCTCGGCGATCGCCTCGACCCGGTGGCGGAAGCGCGGGCTGCGCAGGTAGTCGTAGACCAGTTCGGTCTTGGTGCCCTGGCCCTCCTGCGCGACGCGGGCGGCGGCGAGGTCGAGAAGCCCGCAGCGCAGCGCGGCGGCCAGCGCCAGCGCCAGCCGCGGCGGCGCCACCCAGATCCCGTCGACGAGGCCGAAGCCGTCGATCCCCTTCGGCAGCGCCTCGGACACCAGCGCCGCGATCTCGGCCCCCTGGGCGCGCTGGTCGGCGCGGAGCTTGGCGAGCCAGCCGTCCTGCCAGACCCGGGCGCGCTTGGTCTCCCACAGGATCACCCCGGCGCGCAGGCCGCCCGACGCGGTGACGCGCTGCACCAGGTCGGCCCCGTGAACGCCCTTGGCCACTGGCTCGACGAGGTCGGTCGGAAAGCGCGCGGCGAGCGCGGCCTCGAGGTCCAGCTCCAGGACCTCTCCCTGAAGCTGCTGGCTGCCCTGCTCGGCGCGGCGCTTCAGCTCGTCGATCGTGCGCTGCATGCCGGCAAGCTGCTGCTCCTTCTCGGCGACCTTGAGCCGCATCGCCTCCTCGGCCTGGACGCGGGCCGCGGCCTGCACGGCCGCGAGCCCCTCGGCCACGCGGCGTTCGATGGTCAGGTCGAGCTCGCGCCGGGCCTCGTCGATCTCGCGGGTGCGGCGCATCGCCTCGGCCTGCGCCGCCTGGGCCTCGGCGAGCTTCGCCTCGCGCGCGGCCAGCTCGGCGCGCAGCGCGGACATCTCGGCCGCGGCGGCCGCCTCGGCCTCGCCGGCGAGGCGCGGGCGCTCGGCTTCGACACGGGCCGCAACCTCGGCGTCAAGGCTGGCGCGGGCCGCGGCCAGCGACGCCTCGCGCGCGGCGATGGCCTTGCGCTCCGCCGCCAGCAGCGGGGCCGCCAGCGACTGCGTCAGCGGGATCTCCGTCCCGCAGCAAGGGCAAACGAGAATCGGTTCGGACATCCGTCGGGCCTCTCTTTCCCGGATATGGTGCCCGTTCTTTTTTCGTTCGACAAGGGCTTGCGACCGCCGCGGCTTTGGCAACGCCCCGACCCTGTGCTAGGTCTCGTATTCCCGACCGGAGGACTCAGGATGACGCAGGCAGCGCGCCGGCTCGGCTGGATCGACGTCGTCCGGCTCGGGATGGTGCAGGCGGCGATCGGATCGATCGTCGCGCTGACGACCTCGACGCTCAATCGGGTGATGGTGGTGGAGCTGGCCCTGCCCGCGGTGCTGCCCGGGGCGCTGGTCGGGCTCTACTACGCCTTGCAGGTGACGCGCCCGAACTGGGGCTGGCGCTCCGACACGGGCGGGGCGCGCACGCGCTGGATCCTCGGCGGCGTGGCGGCGCTGGCGGGCGGCGGCATGCTCGCCACGCTGGCGATCGCCGTGATGGCGGAGCGCCCGGGCTCCGGGATCGCGCTGGCGGCGGCCGGCTTCACCCTGATAGGCTTCGGGGCCGGGGCGGCGAGCACCTCGCTGCTGGCGCTGCTCGCGACCGCGACCGCACCGGAGCGGCGCGCCGCCGCCGCGACGATCGTGTGGCTGATGATGATCCTCGGTTCGGCGCTGACCGCGATCGGCGTCGGCGCGGCCCTCGACCCCTATACGCCCGCCCGGCTCGTCCGGGTCGTCGCCGCGGTCGCCTGCATCGCCGTCGCGCTCGCCGTCGCGGCGATGCACGGTGTGGAGCGCGGCACGCACGCCCCTGCCACCGGGGGGCCGCGCACGCCCTTCCGCGAGGCGCTCGCCCAGGTCTGGGCAGAACCGCGCGCGCGGGCGTTCACGCTCTTCGTCGGTCTGTCGATGACCGCCTACTTCATGCAGGAGCTGATTCTCGAGCCCTTCGCCGGCCACGTCTTCGCCTTCACCCCCGGCCAGTCCACCTCCATGGCCGGGCTCCAGCACGGCGGGGTCTTCCTCGGGATGCTGACGGTGGGCGTGGCGGCGAGCGGGTTCGGCGTGGGCTCGATGCGGACCTGGACCGTGGCGGGCTGCCTCGGATCCGCCGCGGCGCTCGGCGGGCTCGCCGCTGCCGGGCTGGCCGGGCCCGGCGCCCCGCTCCGGGCGATCGTCTTCAGCCTCGGCGCCTTCAACGGCGTCTTCGCCGTGGCCGCCGTCGGCGCGATGATGCAGCTCGCCAGCGACGGGCGCGGCAAACGCGAAGGCACCCGGATGGGCCTCTGGGGCGCCGCGCAGGCGCTGGCCGCCGGCTTCGGCGGCTTCCTCGGCGCCGCCTCGGCCGACCTCGCGCGCGGCCTCGCCGGCGATCCGGCCGCCGGCTACGGCGCGGTGTTCGTGGCCGAGGCGGCGCTCTTCGTCTTCGCCGCCGCCGTGGCGATGCGGGTGCTCGCCGGGGACGGCGCAGGTGACGGCGCGCCTGCCGCCGACGGGCGAACCGCCGGATCGGGAGCAGACGCGCCCTGACCGACCGCCGAAACCGCGCCACGGCCGAAGCGGAGAGGCGGCGCCGCCGGCGCAACGGCGCCACGCGCCGCGGGCGCAACGGCGCCACCCGTGCGACCTCGACGCGGCGCCACCGCAGCGCTTCATACCGGCGGGCTCACGAAACGACTCGCGGACCTTTTTTGACCTCTGGCACTTTTATCTTGTGTACTCAGGTAGTTACCATACCTATCACGCGTGTTAGCCCGTGTTGCGCCGGGTGGCCCGGTAGACTCGCCGGTATCAGCCCTCCGCCGATTCGGAGAGAATGGCGAGGAAAGCCGCGCCGAAGCGCTCGACCTTCTGCGGGCCCATGCCCTGGATGCGCCCGAGGGCGGCGAGGTCGCGCGGGCGGGCCTCGGCGATCTTCGCCAGCGTCGTCGCGGTGCAGTTGAGCGGCTTGCCGAGACCGTCCGGGCCGCGGGCAAGCGCGACCTGAGCGGCGTGGAGCCGGTCATAGAGCGAGCCGCCGCCGTTCGCCGCCAGGCGGATGCGGGCGGGGTGCGACGGCGCCGGGACCTCGCCGGTCAGCACCGCGAGGAATTCCACGCCGTAGCGCGCGAGCTTGACCGCGCCGACGCCGGTGATCCGCCCCAGCGCGTCGAGCGTGTCAGGCCGCGTGGTCGCCATCTCGATCAGCGTCCGGTCGGGGAAGACGACGTAGGCCGGAACCCCGGCCGCGTCGGCCAGCGCCCGGCGCCGGGCCTTCAGCGCCGACAGCAGGCCCTCGTCCTCCTCGGCGACCAGCGCCACCGGCTCGCGGCGGCCGGGCGCGCGCGCGACGGAATCGGCGCGCAGTTCCAGCGCCGCCTCGCCGCGCAGCACCGGGCGGGCGTCCTCGGTGAGGCGCAGCGCGCCATGGCGCGACGGGTCGGGGCGGATCAGGTCGAGGCCCATCAGCTGGCGAAAGATCGTCTTCCACTGCGGCGCGGTGAACTCGCGGCCGACCCCGAAGGTCGGCAACCGCTCGTGGCCCCGGCGCAGCACCTTCTCGGTGGCGTCCCCGCGCAGGATGGCGATCAGGTGCTCGGCCCCGAAGCTCTCGCCGGTGCGCAGGATGGCCGAGAACGCCTTGCGGGCCGCCTCGGTGGCGTCGAAGAGCGGCGGCTTTTCGGCGCAGAGGTCGCAGTTGTCGCAAGGCGGGTCGAAGCGCTCGCCGAAATAGGCGAGCAGCGTCTGGCGGCGACAGCGCGGCGCCTCGGCGAGGCCGAGAAGCGCGTTCAGCCGCCGGTGATCGGCCGCCTTCCGTTCCGGCGGGGCCTGGCCCTCGTCGATCTGGGTGCGGCGCAGGCGGATGTCGTCGGGCCCGTAGAGCGTCAGCGTCTCGGCCGGGGCGCCGTCGCGCCCGGCGCGGCCGATCTCCTGGTAATACGCCTCGATCGACTTCGGCAGGTCGGCGTGGGCGACATAGCGGATGTCGGGCTTGTCGACGCCCATGCCGAAGGCGATCGTGGCGCAGACGATCAGCCCGTCCTCGCGCTGGAAGCGGGTCTCCGCGGCGCGGCGCGACTCGGGATCGAGGCCGGCGTGGTAGGCGACCGCGCTGTGGCCAGCGTCGTTGAACGCCTGCGCGAGGCTCTCGGTGCGCGCCCGGCTGGCGCAGTAGACGATGCCGGAGCGGCCGCGGCGCGCGGCGACGAAATCCATCAGCTGCCGGCGCGGCTCGTTCTTCGGCCGGAAGGCGAGCGCGAGGTTCGGCCGGTCGAAGCCGCGCAGGAAGGTCGCGGGCCCGGACCCGTCGAACAGCCGCGAGACGATCTCGGCGCGGGTGTCGGCGTCGGCGGTGGCGGTGCAGGCCACCGTCTGCACGCCGCCGAGGCTCGCGCGCAGCGCGCCGATGCGCAGGTAGTCGGGGCGGAAGTCATGCCCCCACTGGCTGACGCAATGCGCCTCGTCCACCGCGAGGAGCGCGACGCCAACGCGCTTCAGGAGCGCGGCCGTCCCCGGCGCGGCGAGGCGCTCGGGCGCCATGTAGAGCAGCTTCAGCCGCCCCGCGTCGAGCGCGTCGAAGGTCTCCGCCGTCTCCTCGCGGGTCGATTGCGAGGTCATCGCCCCGGCGGCGACGCCCGCGGCCTGCAACGCGCGAACCTGGTCGCGCATCAGCGCGATCAGCGGCGATACCACCAGGGTGACGCCGGGCCGCGTCAGCGCCGGCAACTGGTAGAGCAGAGACTTGCCGCCGCCGGTCGGCATGATCGCGAGCACGTCGCGGCCGGCCTCGACGGCGGAGACGATCTCCTCCTGCCCGGGGCGGAAATCGGCGAAGCCGAACACCTCGGCGAGCAGCGCGCGGGCGCTGCCGTCCTGACGGCTCTGGGCGGTGCTCACGTCGGGGAAGGCTCCTTCGGGCATTCTGGATATCGTCGCTCCCGGGTCACGCGCCATGCCGCAGCAGCGTCAGGGTGGCGGCGCCGTAGCGGCGGACGTCGAGCGGGACGAAGCCGGCCGGGGGCCGGACCGGACCGCCCTCCTCCCAGGCGACGAGCGCACCCGGCGCGAGCCAGCCGCCGGCCTGGGCCGCGGCCAGCGCCTGCTCGCCGAGGCCGCGCCCATAGGGCGGGTCGAGGAAGACGAGATCGAACGGCGCGACGGCGCGCCGCCCGAGCCGGGTGGCGTCCGCGGCGATCACCTCGGTGTCGGCCCCGGCCCGGAACTTGCCGATGTTGGCGGCCAGAAGCGCCAGCGCCGGCCGCCCCATCTCCACGAAGGTCGCCCAAGCGGCGCCGCGCGACAGCGCCTCGAGCCCCAGCGCGCCGGTACCGGCGAAGAGATCGAGCACGCGGGCGCCCGGAACGGGATCGCCGCCGGGGCCGTGCGCCAGCAGGTTGAAGAGCGCCTCGCGGGCGCGGTCGGACGTCGGACGCAGCCGCGCGGCAGGGTCGCCCGCCCCCGGCTCGGCGAGCTTCAGCCCGCGCCGCGCCCCGCCGACGATCCGCATCAGGCGCGCACCCCGAGGTCCGCCCGCACGACCGGCGACGCGCCGGCCCGGACAGCGCCCACGACGACGACCCCCGCCGCCTCCGGGCGCACGATCTCTGGGCGGGCGGTCTCCGCGTCCATCCGGTCCTCGCTGGCCTCCGGGGTCCGCCCCGTCTACATGCCGCGGGGGAGTCCCCGCAACCTCGGAGGCAGCGCCGAACGGAAGCAGCCGCCCCGCCTCAGCCCGGCGCCGCGGCCTCGAGCGCCGGGTAGCGGCGGGCGAGCGTCACGGCGCGGGCGAGGTTGAGGATGGTGAGCCCGCCCCAGAGGCCGTGGTTGCCGAAGACGGGAACCAGCGCCGCGACGGCGGCGGCATAGATCGCCACCGAGACGAGCGCCGCGTTGCGCATGTCGCGGGTGCGGGTCGCACCGATGAAGATGCCGTCGAACATCCAGGCCGTGACGCCGACGATCGGGCCGAGGACCAGCCAGGGCAGATAGGTCCGCGCGGTGGCGCGGACCTCAGGCGCCGTGCTCATCAGGTCGATGATCGCCGGTCCCGCCAGCGCGATGGCGAGGGCGATCGCCGCGGCGCCGGCGAAAGCCCATTGCGAGGCCACGATGGCGCCGCGACGCAGCTCGGCGCGACGGCCCGCGCCCATCGCCTGGCCGACGAGCGCCTCGGCGGCAAAGGCGAAGCCGTCGAGAGCGTAGGCCGTGACGGAGAGGAATTGCAGCAGGATCTGGTTCGCGGCCAGCGTCACGTCCCCGAGCCCGGCCCCGAGAAACAGGAAGGTGGTGAAGCTCGCCTGCAACACGACGGAGCGGATCAGGATGTCGCCGTTCACGGCGGCCATGCGGGCGATGCGGGCGCGATCGAAGACCCGGCCCCAGTCGCGCCACTGCTCGCCGGCGAAGGCCGGGCGGCACAGCCACACGCCGAGGGCGAGCCCCGACCATTCGGCGATCAGCGTCGCCGCGGCCACGCCGGGCACGCCCCAGTGAAATCGCAGCACGAACAGGATCGAAAGAACGACGTTGAGGCCGTTCTGGGCGAGCTGGAGGACCAGCACCGCGCAGGTGCGCTCCAGCGCGATGAGCCAGCCGGTGACGGCATAGAGCGCGATGGTCGCCGGCGCGCCCCAGATGCGGATCGCGAGATAGGCCCGGCCAAGAGCCTCGACCTCGGCGGAAGCCGGGGCGAGACGGAAGGCGGCCCAGACGATCGCGCCCTGGCCGACGATGAAGACGATGCCGGCGGCGAAGGCGATGATCAGGCCGCGCATCAGCAGCGCGCCGGTCTCGGCGACGTCTCCCGCGCCCTTCGCCTGGGCGACGAGGCCGGTCGTGCCCATGCGCAGGAAGCCGAGCACCCAGTAGATCGTGGCGAGGATGACGGCGCCGATGCCGACGGCCCCGATCGGCGCGGCCTCGCCGAGCTGGCCCACCACCGCGGTGTCGACCGCCCCGAGCAGAGGCACGGTGGCGTTCGAGAAGACGATCGGTATCGCGATGGCGAGCACCCTGCGATGGGTGACGGCGGAGGTGGACATTCGGGGGACCGGGGTTGCGGGTGCGCCGCCAGCATAGGCGCGACCGCGGCAGGAGTGAAGACGACCGGACCGGCGCGCCCGCGCCGGTCAGAGCGCGCCGTTCGGCATCAGGAAGTGGCCCGTTGCCTGCGCGAACAGCCGGGCGCGGTTGTCCTGCCAGGCTTCCACATGCACGCTGGCGTAGCGCCGGCCCATGCGGTTGACCCGGGCGCGGGCATAGCCGTCCCGGGGCAGACCGGTTCGCAGGTAGTCGACGGTGAAGTCGATGGTCTTCGGCAGCGGCGGGAACTCGCCGCGCTCGATCGCCTCGGCGGCCGGACCGCCGGATTCCATGCGGTCCCAGACCTGCGCCCAGGCGAGCTCCATGATCGCGGCGATCTCGAGGAACGAGCCGATGGCGCCGCCGTGCAGCGCCGGGAGCGCCGGGTTGCCGATCAGCTTCTCGTCGTAGGCGAGGCGACAGGTCAGCTCGTCGCCCTTGCGCTCGAAGGTGACGCCGAGGAAGCGGGCGTAGGGCACCGCCTCGACCATGCGCGCGAGCGCGGCGTCGCGACGCTGCTTGACGACCTGCACCGGCTCGGGATTGCGCACGCTCATGCCGGCCGCTCCACCGTAAACGCCCCGGCCATCGTCGCGACGACGTCCTCGGGCGAGCGGGTCCAGGCATGGGCGCGGACGAAGGCGACGGTGCGGGTCATGCGATAGCACTCCGCGCGGGCGAACAGCCGCTGGCCGGGCTCGGCGGGACGCAGGTAGTCGATGCGAAGGTCGATCGTCGCCGTCGAGACCGAGCCGGCCGGGTGAAGCAGGACCGACGCCCCGCCGCTGGTGTCGAGGAGTGCGGTGACGACGCCGCCGTGCAGGACGCCCGTCGCCGGGTCGCCGACGAAACGGGGGTCATAGTCGAGAGACGTCAGCACCCAGCCGTCGCCCGCCTCCACCACCTCCATGCCGAGCGCACAGCAGAGCGGCAGCACCCGGAGGAACCGGCGCGCGGCTTCGGTCTTGTCCGGCGGGGCGGCTTCGGCGCTCATGCATATTCTCCCGGGAAATGCAGAAGACACAACCCGGCGGCGGCCGCAAGGCGGACCCCACCCTCGCCCTCCTCCCCGCGCCTCGCCGGGGAAAATTTTCCCCGTGATCCCCTCCGTCGCAACGGCTAGTTTGGCGCCCGAGGCCGCGCGAGTAGTCCCCGTCCATGCAGATTTACCTGCCCATCGCCGAGATCTCCGTCAACGCGCTGCTGTTGCTCGGAATCGGGGGGATGGTCGGCGTGCTTTCCGGCCTGTTCGGGGTCGGCGGCGGCTTCGTCCTGACGCCGCTCCTGTTCTTCCTCGGCATCCCCCCGGCGGTCGCCGTCGCCTCGGCGGCGAACCAGATCGCCGGCTCGTCGTTCTCGGCGCTCCTCGTCCACCTCCAGCGCCGCACCGTCGACGTGAAGATGGGATGCGTGCTCCTCGCCGGCGGGCTCCTCGGCTCGACGCTCGGCGTGGAGCTGCTCGTCATGCTGCGCCGCTACGGCCAGTTCGAGCTGGTGGTGAGCCTGCTCTACGTCGTGCTCCTCGGCACGGTCGGCG
>NZ_JAGOID010000003.1 GCF_017995835.1 Amaricoccus sp. | reverse complement strand
CGCCACGCCAGCGCCCGGCTGTCGCGGTGGATCTGGTCCCAGCTGACGTGGAAGCCCTTCTCGTGCGGCAGGCGGTCGTTCATGGCGCGGCGATCCCTGGCTGGCGGCGCTCGTGATCCCGAAGACTGCGATCGACCATCGCGGAGCAGGTGGCGAGACTCATTCCTTGCGGCCGGTGACCACGTCGATGTCGGGCGCGTCTTCGGCCTTCATCCCGACGACGTGATAGCCGGCGTCGACGTGGTGGTTCTCGCCGGTGACGCCGGAGGAGAGGTCGGACAGAAGATACATCGCCGACTTGCCCACGTCCTGCTGGGTGACGTTGCGCCGCAGCGGCGAGTTCAACTCGTTCCACTTCAGGATATATCGGAAATCGCCGATCCCCGACGCGGCCAGCGTCTTGATCGGGCCGGCGGACAGCGCATTGACGCGGATACCGTCGGGGCCGAGGTCCATCGCCATGTATTTGACGCTCGCCTCGAGCGCCGCCTTGGCCACGCCCATGACGTTGTAATGCGGCATGACCTTTTCGGCGCCGTAGTAGGTGAGCGTCAGGCAGGACCCGCCCTCGGTCATCAGCTTCGCCGCCCGCGCCACGGCGGCGGTGAAGGAAAAGACCGAGATCAGCATCGTCTGGCTGAAGTTCGCGGGGGTGGTCATCTCGACATAGCGGCCGCGCAGCTCGCCCTTGTCGGAGAAGCCGATGGCGTGGACGAGGAAGTCGAGCCGGCCCCAGCGCTCCGCCAGCGCGGCGAAGACCGCGTCCATCGAAGCCTCCTCGGTGACGTCGCAAGGCAGCACGATGTCGGAGCCGACGCTCTCAGCCAGGGGCTGCACCCGCTTGCCGAGCGCCTCGCCCTGGTAGGTGAAGGCCAGCTCGGCGCCCTGCTCGTGGCAGGCCTGCGCGATGCCCCAGGCGATGGACTTGTCGTTCGCGACCCCCATGACCAGGCCGCGCTTTCCGCTCATCAACGCCATGTTGTCGCCCCTGCCAGCGCCTCGGGCACCGGTCTAGGTCAAAGGCGCCCCTGCATCAAGATCGGGCGCCGGCGTCGCCGCGGTCCGACGCGCCGCGTGACATGATCTCCACGCCCCGTCCCGGCGGCCGGCCGATTTCCGCCGGAACCCATGACGCCGCACGGCAGACTCGCGACGCGATGTTGACTCACCGGGCAAACATCCCCATACCATCCAAGTGGATGGCGTATGGAGTGCGAGATGCCGGCGCAGGTGCATGAGCTTCGGCCCAGAGGTCCGGATAGCGAGAAGATCACGATCAACCTCGGGTATGTCGATCTGGGGCAGGTGGAGCTTCTGGTGGCGGAGGGCTTCTACGCCAACCGCACCGACTTCATCCGGACGGCGATCCGCAACCAGCTCGACCGTCACTCCGACGCGCTGCGCCAGTCGACGGCGCGCCGCAGCGTCGAGCTCGGGCTGCGCCGGGTCACCCGCGCGGAACTCGAGGCGGCGGTGGCGCAGGGGATCACGCTCGATCTCCGGATCGTCGGCATCGCCAGCATCGCCGGCGACGTGACGCCGGAACTCGCGCGCGCCGCCATCTCCTCGGTCTTCGTCCTCGGCGCCCTTCAGGCAGGCGCCGCGGTCAAAGCGGCCCTCGCCGACCGGATGAGCTGATGTCAGACAAAAGGAAGAAACCCATGAGCAGCGATTTCACAACCGGTATGGCGGAGGCGACGCGGATGACCCGCACCGGCCGCCTTGCCGACGCCACCACGCTTATCCAGCGCCTCCTGCGCGGGCGCGGGCCCGCGACGACGGAGGGCCCGGTCCTTCCCGCGGCGGCGGAAACGGTCCCGCGGCCGCGGCAGAAAAAGCGCCCCGGCCTGCGCGAGACGATCGGCCGGCTGGTCGAACGCGCCCGCGCCATCGAGAGCCGCGAACTCGCGCCCCCGCCCATGGTCCCCGAGGGCGCACGCTTCGGAGCCGCGACCTTCGCCAATGCAACCGGACGTCGAGACTACAAGCTCTACGTCCCCGCCTCGGCGGCGAACCGGGGTCCACGACCCCTTGTCCTGATGCTGCACGGCTGCACGCAGAACCCAGATGACTTCGCCCGCAGCACGGGGATGAACCAAGCCGCCGAGGAAGTCGGCGCCCTCGTGCTCTATCCGGGCCAGCCGGCAGTCGCGAACCCGAAACGCTGCTGGAACTGGTTCCGTCCCGAGGACCAACGCGGGGAGGGCGGCGAGGCCGGCCTGCTCGCGGAACTGACCATGAGCGTCGTCGCCGCCGAAAACGTCGACCCGGCCCGGATCTACGTCGCGGGCATCTCCGCCGGCGGCGCGATGGCGGCCAACCTCGCAGCCGAGCGGCCCGACATCTTCGCCGCCGCAGGCGTGCACTCGGGCCTTCCCGCCGGCGCGGCGCATGACGCCCCCTCGGCCTTCGGCGCAATGCGGAGCGGGGCGCAGGGCCGCAGAGCCGAACGGCCCGTCCGCACCATCATCTTTCACGGCGACGCCGACCGTACGGTCAACCCGGTCAACGCCGCGGCCGTTTCGGCTCAGGCGGCCGCCGGCGCGCCTCTCGTCGTGCGCACCGATCGCGGCTCCGTCGGCGGGCGGGCCTACAGTCGGACAACCCACACGGACGGCTGGGGTCGAACGCGCGTCGAGCAATGGATGATCCACGGCGCCGGCCATGCGTGGTCCGGCGGCGACGCGTCCGGCAGCCACGCCGACGCCGCAGGCCCCGACGCCAGCCGCGAGATGCTGCGCTTCTTCCTGGACGGCCACCCGGACCCGGACTGACATCAGGCCAGCGGCCCGAGCGCCGGACCCGTCCCGAAGAGCACGCCTTTCCAGCCACTTGCCCCGCCTCGCCCGGGCAAGTGGCTTTCAACGGACTTTCGCGATCATACCGGCGGGCTCATGAAACGACTCGCGGACCTTTTGACCTTAAGGATTTTTATCGTGTGTATTCCGGTAGTTACCCTATCTATCACGCGTGTTAGCCCGTGTTGCGCCGGGTAGCATGGTAGACTCGCCGGTATCAGACCCCTTGGCGGGCGAGGATGCCGGCGACGTCGGCATCCCGCGGCAGGACGCCGAAGAGGCGGGCGCCGGCGTCACCGAGGCGGGTGGCGCAGAAGGCGTCCGCGACCGCCGCCGGGGCGTGACGGATCAGGAGCGACGCCTGCAACAGAAGCGCCATGCGCTCGGCGACCTGCCGGCCCCGGGCCTCCTCGGGAGCGCCCGAAAGCTGCTCCTTCAGCGTCCTCAGAGCGGCGTCGTAGGCGCGGTCGCCGCCGGCGCCCGCCGCGAGTTCGGCGGACAACGCCTCGACGGCCTCGGGCGCCCGGCGGAGCGTGCGCAGGATGTCGAGAGCGATGACGTTGCCCGAACCCTCCCAGATGGCGTTGATCGGGCTTTCGCGGAAGAGCCGCGGCATCGGGCTCTCCTCGACGTAGCCGCCGCCGCCAAGGCACTCCATGCACTCGTAGACGAAGCCCGGGTTGCGCTTGGTCAGCCAGTACTTCGCCACGGCGACCGCGAGGCGGGCGAGCGCGGCGTCCGCCCCGTCCTCGGGGTCGAAGGCGGCGCCGACGCGGACGGCGAGCGCGACCGCCGCCTCGTACTCGAGGGCGAGATCGGCAATCACCCCGCGCATCAACGGCTGGTCGATCAGCTTCTTCTGGAAGGCGGCGCGGCCCGAGACGTGGTTGACCGCCTCGGCCAGCGCGCGGCGCATGATGCCGAGGGTGGAGCCGAGGGTGCCGAGGCGGGTGTGATGCACCATGTCGATGATGACGTTGACGCCACGCCCCTCCTCGCCGAGGAGCCAGGCCTGCGTGTCGTGGTACTCGATCTCGGCGGAGGCGTTCGACCTGTTGCCGAGCTTGTCCTTGATCCGCATGACCTGAAGGCTGTTGCGCGTGCCGTCGGGCAGGATGCGCGGGACGAGGAAGCAGGAGAGGTCGCCCCCGGCATAGGCAAGGGTCAGGAAGCCGTCGCTCATCGGCGCCGAGCAGAACCACTTGTGGCCGACGAGACGATAGTGGCGGGCGCCGCCCTCGACCGGGAAGGCCCGCGTGGCGTTGGCGCGGACGTCGCTGCCGCCCTGCTTCTCGGTCATCGCCATGCCCATGGTGACGCCCGCCTTCTCGACGATCGGACGTAGCGGCGCGTCGTAGCCGCCGCCGATGATCCTGTCGATCCAGGGCTGCGTGACATCCGGCTGCCAGCGCAGCGCCGGAACCGAGGCATACGTCATGTTGATCGGGCACATCGTCCCGGCCTCGGCCTCGGTGAAGACGGCGAGCATCGCCATATGGCCGATATGCCGGCCCTTTGCTTCCGGCTCGATCCAGGGCAGGTCGTGGATATGGTGCTCCATCGCGAGCGCCATCAGCTCGTGATAGGCCGGATGAAAGCGAACCTCGTCGAGCCTGCGGCCATAGCGGTCGAAGGGCGCGAACTCCGGCGGGAAGCGGTTCGCCTGTTCTCCGAGCTCGATCACCCGCTCCGAGCCGACAACAGCGCCCAATCTCTCTAGGCGCGAGTCGAGCCAGTCGCCAGCCTCGCGCCGTACAGCCTCGCGAAGCGCGGTGTCGGTCGTGTAGAGGTTGCGCGGCGCGAAGGGGCCGGGCTGGTTGGTGACCTCGTGCGTTTCGAGGTGGGTGGCGGGGGCATGGGAAGGCATCACGAGTCCTCCTTCTGACAGGCCGTTGCGCTGGCCGAGACGAGGGTCATGGGCCGGTTTCCCCCTTTGTCGTGGGTGAATCAACCGATCGTAGACCCGCCAGACGCATTGCCCTCCGCCGTCCGGCCTGTATGGTCGCGCCGGCGGAGGGAGACCCCATGGCAGATCCGGGACGTGGCGGCATCTTCGCGGGCGACGACCCCTTCGCCATCGCGCGCGCATGGCTCGCCGAGGCCGAAGCAACCGAGCCGAACGATCCGAACGCCATCGCGCTCGCCACCGTCGACGCCGGCGGAATGCCCAACGCGCGGATGGTCCTCCTGAAGGAAATCGAGCCCGACAGCTTCGTGTTCTACACCAACTACGAGAGCCGCAAGGCCGAGGAGATCGCCAGGGCCGGCAAGGTCGCCTTCGTCATGCACTGGAAGACCCTGCGGCGACAGATCCGCGCGCGCGGAACGGTGACCCGGGAGGAGGGGCCGCAGGCCGACGCCTACTTCCGTTCGCGTTCGCTGCCCGCGCGACTCGGGGCCTGGGCCTCGCGCCAGAGCCGGCCGCTCGCCTCCCGGGCGCGACTCATGGCCGAGGTCGCCAAGGTCGCGGCGCTGAAGGGGACCGACCCCGACCGCCCGCCGTTCTGGGGCGGGTATCGCATCGCGCCGGTCGAGATCGAGTTCTGGGCCGACGGCGCCCATCGCCTGCATGACAGGTTCCGCTGGACCCGCGAGCGGCAGGGCGCGCCCTGGGAGATCGTTCGGCTCAATCCCTGATTGAAAACTTCGGCGGGATCACGCAAGGCTCTGCGGCGGCCCGAGCCGCGGAGCCTCGCCATGCTGCGCGTTCATCTCCTGACCTTTGCGCTGGTCGCGACGACGATCGTCGCCGACTATTTCCTCAAGCTCGCCTCCGAGCGCACGCCCTGGCTGACGTCATTGCCGTTCGTGGTCGGGACCGTCATCTATGCGCTTTCGGCCATCGGCTGGATTCTCGCCATGCGGGAAATGTCGCTCGCGACCATCGCCGTGGTGTATTCGTCGCTGACCATGCTGATGCTCGCCGGGCTCGGAGTGCTCGTCTTTCGCGAAACCCTTTCGGCGCGCGATGGGCTAGGACTCCTGCTTGCGTTCGGCGCGCTAGTGCTGATGCACAAGAGCCACTGAGCAGGCGCGGCGCCGGGGCGATTTTGCTGCGTGAAGCCCGACCGGCCGATTGACCGGGGCGCTCCCCCTCCCGTATCACCGCGGCTGCGGGACGGCGCTTCGTCGGCCGCCGACCGGACCGGGAGGGCGCGCATGGCAGAGTCGCACGAGCCCGACGCGCCCGAGACCGCAGAAACCCCGCCACTGCACGAGATCCGGCTCGACCATACCACGGTCGAGGACGAGCTCGACATCGTCGCGCAGGAGCTGGCGCTCTACCTGCGGCGCGGCGAATTCGGCGCGGTCAAGGGCTTCTTCGTGGTCCAGGAGATCGCGGACATCGCGAGCCTCTTCGAGCACATGGAGGCCGAGGACGCGCTGCTCGCCATGCGGCAGCTCGACCGCGAGGACCAGGCGGCGGTCTTCGGCTACCTGAAGCCCTCGGCGCAGGTCACCATGGCCGAGAAGATGTCGCGCGAGGAACTCGCCCGGCTGATGGCGGCGATGAGCCACGACGACCGGGTGGACTTCTACAAGGCGCTCGATCCCAAGGCGCAGGAGGCGCTGCTGCCCGGCCTCGCCAAGGCCGAGCGCGAGGACCTGCGTCGGCTCGCCTCCTACGAGGAAGGCACGGTCGGCGCGATCATGACCTCGGACTACGCGACGCTCCGCCCGACCCTGACGGCCCCGCAGGCGCTCGACGCGCTGCGGCGGCAGGCCTCGGATGTAGAGACGGTCTACACGGCCTATGTGGTCGATGCGAGGCATCGGCTCCTCGGGGTGGTGTCGCTGCGCGACATCCTGCTCGCCCGGTCGCGGCAGACCGTAGGCGAAACGATGGAGGAGGACCCGGTGGTGATCCGGGTCGACGCCGAGCAGGAGGAAGCGGCGGCGCTGATCGCGCGCTATGACCTGCTGGCGCTGCCGGTGGTGGACGCCGACGGGCGGATGGTCGGCATCGTCACCGCGGACGACGCGATGGACGTCGCCGAGGAGGAGGCGACCGAGGACATCTACAAGTCGTCGAACGTCGGTGAGTTCGAAGGCTCGGTGAAGGACGCCTCGCTGTTCTCACTCTACCGGGCGCGCATCGTCTGGCTGGTGCTGCTGGTCTTCGGCAACATCTTTTCCGGCGCGGGGATTTCGCTCTTCGAGGACACCATCGCCGGGAACCTCGCGCTCCTGTTCTTCCTGCCGCTGCTGATCGGCTCGGGGGGAAACGCCGGGGCGCAGTCAGCGACGCTGATGGTGCGCGCGCTCGCCACGGGCGACGTGCGGGCGACCGACTGGGGCGGGCTGGTCGGTCGCGAACTGCTGATCGGGATCGCGCTCGGCCTTACCATGTCGGTCGCCGTCTCGGCCGTCGGGCTGGTGCGGGCCGGCGTGGACGTCACCATGGTCGTCGCGCTCTCCATGACGCTCATCGTCGTGGTAGGCGCGCTGATCGGGGTGTCGCTGCCCTTCGTGCTGTCGCGCTTCAACCTCGACCCGGCGACGGCCTCCGGGCCGCTCGTCACCTCGATCGCCGACGTCACCGGCGTGCTGATCTACTTCGGCATCGCCAGGGCGCTGCTGCCTGGCTGACCAATGCCGCCGGGACCATCGGCGGCAAGTCCGATCGTCGGGGCGGGTGATCGGACCCACCCGCGCCACGACGCGCGACCCGGGCTCCGGTCAGGAGCCGTTCGGCTTCGGAACCGCGGGACCACCCGAGGACACGCCGACCTGAGCGGGCCGCAGCAGGCGTTCGCCGATGGTGAACCCCTCGGACATCACCTGAATGATCTCGCCGGCCTTCGTCCCCGGCGCCGGGGCCTCGAACATCGCCTGATGCAGGTTCGGGTCGAACCGCTCGCCCGGTTGCGGGTCTACCCGCACGATCTTGTTCCTCTCGAGCGCCGAGACCAGCGCGCGCTGCGTCAGCTCGATACCCTCGAGCAGCCCCGGGGCCGCGTCACGGGCCGCGTCGGTGGCGCTGTCGAGCGCGCGGGCGAAGTTATCGTAGACCGGCAGGAGGTCGCGAGCGAGCCGGGTTGCGCCGTAGACCTCCGCATCGCGACGGTCGCGCTCGGCGCGCTTGCGCAGGTTCTCGGTCTCGGCCAACGCGCGCAGGAGCCGGTCCTTCAGATCGGCCGCCTCGGCCTTCAGCGCCGCGATCTCGTCGGCTTCGACCTCCGCCTCGGTCGGCTCCTCGGCGTCGTCGAACTCTGCCTCGATGTCGTCGAGGAAGCGATCCTCCAGATCCTCGGTCTTGCGATCCCTTGTCATTCCTGCACTATCCCTTGCTTCGATCCGACATCAGCCGGCCCACCAGCTGCGCCGTATAGTCCACGATCGGCACGATGCGGGCATAGTTGAGCCGCGTCGGTCCGATCACGCCCACCGCCCCGATGATTCTGCGGTCCGCATCCATATAGGGGGCGACGACCAGAGCGGAACCGGAAAGCGAGAAAAGCTTGTTCTCCGCCCCGATGAAGACACGCACGCCCTCGCCCGTCTCGGCGAGGTCGAGAAGCTGCGCGAGATCGCGCTTGCGCTCGAGATCGTCGAAAAGGCGACGGACCCGCTCCAGCGCCGCCCCGTCTTCGGAGCCTTCGAGCAGGTTCGCCCGGCCGCGGACGATCAGCCGGTCGCGGCCGCCGTCGCTGTCGCGGGTCCAGTGCGCGATGCCCGCCTCGATCAGGCGCTGCGAGGCGGCGTCGAGCTCCGCCCGCCGGCGCTCGATCTCGGCGGCGGCGACGCCGCGCGCCTCGGCAAGCGTGCGCCCCTGGAGGATGGCGTTGAGGAAGTTCGCCGCGGTCCGCATCGCCGAGGGGGTCAACCCGAGCGGCGGGGTGAAGATGCGGTTCTCCACCTGTCCGTCGGCGGTCACGAGCACGACCAGCGCCCGATCGGGCCCGAGCGCCACGAATTCGATGTGACGGATCGGCGCGGAGGCGGTCTTTGGCGCCAGCACGAGACTCGCGCCGTGGGTAAGTCCGGACAAGAGATCGCTGGCGCGACCGAGCAACCCGCTGACGCCCCCATCCTCCGCCGCCAGCGTGCGGTCGATCTCGGCGCGCTCCGGCCCCGCCACGTCACCGACCTCGAGGATGCCATCGACGAAGAGCCGCAGGCCCAGATGCGTCGGCACGCGGCCGGCGCTGACATGGGGGCTGTCGAGCAGGCCAAGAAGCTCGAGGTCCTGCATGACGTTGCGGATCGTTGCCGGCGACACCGCCTCGGGCAGGGTGCGAGACAACGTGCGCGATCCTACGGGCTCGCCGGTGGCGAGATACGTCTCGACCAGCCGGCGAAACACCTCGCGGCTGCGGTCGTTCAACTCGGAGAGGGGCGAGCGGGGTGCAGTCACGGGCTTCAGATCGACGGGGGCTCGTTCCATAGCATCTAGGCGTCATGGCGTAGCAGGTCAATCGTACGCCTCCCTTGATAATTTATGTAGTAATATCATTATATTGACTTGATTCAAAGGTCCGCTGTGGACGAGTGGGGCGGGGCGGAGTATGAGGCGGGCCCACGAAGGCAGCAGGAAGGAACCAGCGATGCGCCCCTCTGGTCGCTCCACGGACGCGTTGCGTCCCGTCAGCATAGAGACCGACGTGTCGCGCCATGCCGAGGGCTCGTGCCTGATCCGGATGGGCGACACCCAGGTCCTCTGCACCGCCAGCCTCGAGGAATCGGTGCCGCCGTTCCTGCGCAAGACCGGGCTCGGCTGGGTTACGGCGGAGTACGGGATGCTGCCGCGGGCCACCACCTCGCGCAACCGTCGCGAGGCCGCGGCTGGCAAGCAGACGGGGCGGACGGTGGAGATCCAGCGACTGATCGGACGGTCGTTGCGCGCGGGCGTCGACCGTTCGGCGCTGGGCGAGCGGCAGATCACCGTCGACTGCGACGTGCTGCAGGCGGACGGCGGCACGCGCTGTGCGGCGATCACCGGCGGCTGGGTGGCGCTGCGGCTGGCGGTGGACAAGCTGATGGCGCGCGGCGAGCTCAAGGCGGATCCGTTGACCACCCATGTCGCGGCGGTCAGCGCCGGGGTCTATGGCGGCGTCGCGGTGCTCGACCTCGACTACGCTGAGGACAGCGTGGTCGGGACGGATGCGAACTTCGTCATGACCGGCGATCTGGCGCTGATCGAGGTGCAGGGCAGCGCCGAAGGCGCGACCTTCAGTCGAGGCGAGCTGGAGCAGCTGCTCGACCTCGCCGAGGCGGGTGTGGGCGGGCTCGTCGCGGCGCAGAGGGCGGCGGTCGGGCGATGAGGCGGCTGGTCGGGCCGCGCCTCATCGTCGCGACGCACAACGCCGGCAAGCTCGACGAGTTCCGGGCTCTTCTCGCCGCCTGGCCCGGCGAACTGGTCGGCGCGGGCACGTTGGGGCTGGCCGAGCCGGCGGAGACCGAGGAGACCTTCGTCGGCAATGCCCGGATCAAGGCCCATGCCGCGGCGCGGGCGTCCGGGCTGCCAGCGCTCGCCGACGACAGCGGCATCGAGATCGACGCGCTCGGCGGCGAGCCCGGCGTCCACACCGCGGACTGGGCCGAGCGGCCGGACGGGGGCCGGGACTTCGTGCAGGCGATGACGCGCGCCCGCGACGCGCTTGTCGCGTCGGGGGCGGCCGAGCCCTGGACGGCGCGGTTTCGCTGCACCCTGGTCATCGCCTGGCCTGACGGGCACGACGAGGTCTTCGAGGGCGCCGTCGAAGGCGCCTGCGTCTGGCCAATGCGGGGCGCGCAGGGCCACGGCTACGATCCGATGTTCCAGCCGGCGGGCGCGTCCGTCACGCTCGGCGAAATGAGCGCAACCGAGAAGAACCGTCTGAGCCACCGCGCGGCGGCGGCGGCGAAGTTAGCGGCCGCCTGTCTTGGCTGAGACCCCCGCCGAGGACTGGCGGGCTGGCGGGTTCGGGGTCTACGTCCACTGGCCGTTCTGCGCCGCCAAGTGCCCGTACTGCGATTTCAACAGCCATGTTCGGACCGGTGTCGATCACGGACGCTGGCGGCGCGCGCTCGTCCGCGAGATCGCCGCGGCCGCGTCCAAGACGCCCGGTCGCCGGGTGACGTCGGTGTTCTTCGGCGGCGGCACGCCGAGCCTGATGGAGCCAGAGACGGTCGCGGCCGTTCTGGAGGCCGTGGCCGAGGGCTGGGATCTGGATCCCGGCGCCGAGGTGACGCTGGAGGCGAACCCGACCTCGGTCGAGGCCGGGCGCTTCCGCGGCTACGCCGCGGCGGGAGTCAACCGGCTCTCGCTCGGCGTGCAGGCGCTGCGCGACGCCGACCTGCGGGCGCTGGGGCGGCTGCATGACGTCGCCGCTGCGCGGGCGGCGTTCGAGACGGCGCGCGCGATCTTTCCTCGCATCAGCTTCGACCTGATCTATGCACGACAGGGGCAGACGCTGGAAGCCTGGCGCACGGAGCTTTGCGAGGCGCTGACCATGGCGGCGGATCACCTCTCGCTCTACCAGCTCACGATCGAACCGGGGACGGCCTTCGGGGCGCTCGCGCGGCAGGGACGACTGCGAGGCCTGCCGGACGGTGAACTCGCGGCGGGGATGTACGAGGCGACGCAGGAGATCTGCGAAGTCGCCGGGATGGGCGCCTACGAGGTCTCGAACCACGCACGGCCGGGCGCCGAGGGCCGTCACAACCTCGTTTACTGGCGCTACGGCGACTATGTCGGGATCGGCCCGGGATCGCATGGCCGCCTGACCCTCGGCGGCCGCCGCTGGGCGACCGAGACGGAGCGGGCGCCCGAGGCCTGGCTCACCGCGTCGGAGCGCGGACGGGCAACGCGCCGGGAGACGATCGACCCGGTCGAGCAGGCGGTCGAGATGGCGATGATGGGCCTGCGCCTCGACGAGGGGATCGATCTGGATCGCTACGCCCGACTGGCGGGGCTTAACCTGCCTGCGGAAGCCGTGGCGGAGCTGGAGGCGCTGGGACTCGTCAGCCTCGCGGGCAACCGCCTCCGCGCGACGGCGGCAGGTCGCCCGGTGCTGAACGCTGTCCTGAAAACGCTTCTAATTCAGTGAGTTACCTGGAAAGCATCTGACAGAGACCGTCAAGCTCGTCGAGCGTGGCATAGCGGATGCGCAACTCGCCCGAGCTTCCCCCGGACTTGTGGTCGATGCTGACCGGAAGCCGAAGGCTGGCCGTCAGATCCGCCTCGAGCGCCCTCGTGTCCGCGTCCTTGGCCGGGGCCGACCGCCGCACCGGGCGGGGCGCCGCTGCACCGCGGGCGAGGGCCTCGGTCTGCCGGACGGAGAGGCCCTTGGCGATGACGATGCGCGCCAGCGACTCCGGATCGGCGACGGTGACGAGCGCACGCGCATGGCCGGCGCTGATGCGCCCGGCGCGCAGATGCTCCAGAACCACCTCCGGCAGCGTCAGCAAACGCAGGACGTTGGCGATATGGCTCCGGCTCTTGCCGAGGCCTTCGGCGAGTCGTTCCTGGGTGTGACCGAAGCGGTCCATCAGCTGCCGATAGGCTTGCGCTTCCTCGACCGCATTCAGGTCGGCGCGCTGGACGTTCTCGATCAGCGCGAGCTCGAGCACCTCGGCGTCGTCGAGGTCGCGGACCACGGCCGGGAGGTCGTGCACGCCCGCAATCTGCGCGGCCCGCCAGCGCCGCTCGCCGGCGACGATCTGGAACGCCTCCGGCACGGAGGGGTCGGGCCGCAGGATTAGCGGCTGGATCACGCCCTTCTCGCGGATCGAGGCGGCCAGATCCTGAAGGTCGCGATCATCGAACGTCCGGCGTGGCTGGTCGGGATTGGCCCGGATCCGGTCGATCGGAACCGTCCGCTGGCCCGCCGGCGCAGCCGTCGCCTGCCCGGCTCCCATGTCTACGTCTCCGCCCACATCGGCGAGCAACGCGGACAGCCCTCGTCCGAGACCCTTCTTCTCCATCATGCTTCTCCTCAGGCCGGTTCGGCCACCTGCCGGTCGCGGCGCAGCTGCGCCAGGAACTCGGCCGCGAGCTTCTGGTAGGCGATCGCGCCGCTACTGGCGCGGTCATAGATCACCGCCGGAACCGCATGCGAGGGCGCCTCGCTCAACCGGACATTGCGCGGGATCACCGTCTCGTAGACCAGCCCGCCGAGGTTCTCGCGCACGTCCTGGGCGACCTGGCTCGACAGGTTGTTGCGGCGGTCGAACATGGTCAGCACGATCCCCTGGATGCGCAGACCCGGGTTCGAGGCCGCGCGGACCGACTGCACCGTCCGGATGAACTGCGACAGGCCTTCCAGCGCGAAGAACTCGCATTGCAGCGGCACCAGCACGGAATGCGCAGCGACCAGCGCGTTGATGGTGAGCAGGTTGAGCGACGGCGGGCAATCGATCACGACGTGGTCGAACGTCCCGAGCGGCGCGGCGCGGCGGGTGAGGGCGTCCTTCATCTTGTAGGTACGTCGCGCATCGGACACCATATCTACGTCAGCCGACGCCAGATCCGGGGTCGCCGGAATGATGCGCAGGTTCGGAACGGCCGTCTCCGCCGCCTCCGGTTCGACGCTGGCGTCGAAGAGGAAGTCGTAGGACGTGAATCGGCGCTTTGCCGCCGGGACGCCCAGCCCCGTCGAAGCGTTGCCCTGCGGATCCAGGTCGATGATCAGGACTCGCGCTCCTGCCGCCGCTATGGCGGTGCCGAGGTTGATGGCGGTCGTGGTCTTGCCGACGCCGCCCTTCTGGTTGGCGACAGCGACGATATGCGGCAAAGGCGATTCAGACACGCGACAAGGCTCCCACTTCCACGATGGCGGCCTCCGGATCGGTGGCGCTGCTGTGCAGGCGGTGGTCGAATCGCCACCTCGCGCCCGCGGCCTCTATCTCCTTATGCACTCCGCGGCCCTTGGGAAACAAGCCGATACCGCTCGCCCGGCGGTGCTTCTCGACGTGGCCGAGCAGCGTCTCCAGCGGGGCGAGGGCCCGTGCGCTGAGGACGTCGGCCTCCAGCGGCTCCAGAGCCTCGATGCGGACGTCCCGAACGTCCACCGAAAGCCCCATGTTCCGGGCCGCCTGGGACAGGAACACCGCCTTGCGTCCGTCGCTCTCCACCAACGTCACCCTGAGGCCAGGCCGCACGTCTGCCGCGATGGCGGCGATCACCAGTCCCGGGAAGCCGGCGCCGGAGCCCATGTCGGCCCAATGCCATGCCTCGCCGGGAACAAGCCGCCAGAGCTGCGCCGAATCCGCGATGTGCCGTTGCCAGATGTTTGCGGCATCCGCGCGGCCTATGAGGTTGACCCGCGGGTTCCACTTCAGAACCAGATCGTGCAGGACCGCCAGACGGTCGGCTGTTTCACGTGAAACATTCCAGCGGCCGAGCAGATCCTCGGCCGTTCGGATAGCCCCGCTCACGCGCTGGCCGCACGACGAGCTTCGCGCTCCGCCTGCCTGGCATGCAGCAGCACCAACGCAAGCGCGGCAGGGGTCATACCTTCAAGACGCCCCGCGTGTCCGAGTGTTCGAGGTCGCGCCATTCGCAGCTTTGCGGACAGCTCCGCCGAAAGGCCCGGGATGGCCTCGTAGGCCAGCGCCGCCGGTAGTTCCACCGCCTCGTCACGGCGCATCGCCTCCACGCTCTCGCGTTGGCGATCAAGATAGGGCGAATACCGCGCCGCACAGGCGATCTGCTCCAGAGCGTCCGCCGAGCCGGCAAACTCCAATCCGGCGCGCATCGCCAGAGCCGCACGATCGCAGCCTGCCTGTCCGAGCAACTCCAGTAGCGACCGGCGCACGCCATCCCCCGAGATCGTCACGCCAAGGGCGCTTGCCTCGTCCTGTGACACCACGATGTCCTCCAGGCGCTCCCGGATGGCGCTGAGATTCTCGGCCTTTTGCAGGAATGCCGTGCGCCGGGCCTCACCCACGCATCCAAGCCCGATTCCGCGCGGAGTCAGCCGCTCATCCGCATTGTCGGCGCGAAGCTGCAGCCGATACTCGGCTCGCGACGTAAACATGCGGTAGGGTTCCGTCACTCCTCGCGTCACCAGGTCGTCAACCATGACGCCGAGGTACGCCTCGGCGCGGTCGAAGATCACCCTTGGTTCGGCTCGGACCGACGCGGCCGCGTTCAATCCCGCGACGAGTCCCTGACCCGCCGCCTCCTCGTAACCAGTCGTGCCATTGATCTGGCCGGCCAGCCGCAAACCCTGCAACGCCTTGACCTCGAGCGTGGCGTCCAGTTCTCGTGGATCGACATAGTCGTACTCGATCGCATATCCGGGGCGCACGATCTCGGCATGCTCGAGGCCCTCGATTGACCTCACCAGGGCAGCCTGAACGTCTTCCGGAAGAGACGTCGAGATGCCGTTCGGATAGACCAGATCGCTGCTAACCCCTTCCGGCTCAAGGAAAATCTGATGCGAGCCCCGGTCCGCGAACCGCACCACCTTGTCCTCTACCGACGGGCAGTAGCGCGGTCCCGGGCCTGAAATCCGACCAGCATACATGGGCGAACGGTGGATGCTGCCGCGGATGATATCGTGCGTCGCCTGGTTCGTCCGGGTCACTCCACAGAATACCTGCGGCGCGACCGGCGCCGCCGTTAGGAACGACAGCATGCTGGGCGCGGCATCGCCGGGTTGCATGTCCAGGCGATCCCACGCAATCGACTGCCGTCGCAACCGGGGCGGCGTACCCGTCTTCAGCCGGCCAAGCGGCAAGCCGAGCTCCTCGATCCTCGCCGCGAGCCGCACTGCCGGAGCTTCACCGGCCCGTCCGGCTGGTATGCGCATCTCCCCGACGTGAATCATCCCGCGCAGGAAGGTGCCGGTTGTGAGTACAACCTGCGAAGCCCGAAGCTCGCTGCCATCACCGAGGACGACACCACGCACCGCATCGCCCCGAACCAGCAAGTCCACGACCTCGCCAGCCACAACACGCAATCCGCTTTGCATCCTCAGCGCGGTCTGCATTGCCGAACGATACAAATCCCGGTCCGCCTGCGCGCGCGGACCCTGAACGGCGGGACCCTTGCTCCGGTTCAGGAGCCGATACTGGATCCCCGCCGCATCAGCCGCTCTGCCCATGACACCGTCCAGCGCGTCGATTTCGCGCACGAGGTGCCCCTTGCCGACTCCCCCGATCGCGGGGTTGCACGACATCTCGCCGATGCGCGCCGGGTCTTGCGTGACCAGCGCCACCTTGACGCCCATGCGCGCTGCCGCGGCTGCCGCTTCACAGCCGGCGTGACCGCCCCCAACCACGATGACGTCAGCATGTTCCACGTGAAACACTCTCACTTGCCGATGCAGAAGCGACTGAAGATCACGTCGAGCACGTCCTCGACGCCGATACGTCCAAGCAGAGCGTCGAGCGCCAGCATGGCCGCCCGCAGATCTTCCGCCGCCAGGTCCAGCGTCGCTTCCGCTCCCAGAACACCCAGCGCCCGCCGCACCGCCTGCTCGGCCCGCTCCACCGCAACCCTTTGGCGTTCATGGCCGATTGCGCCCGCCGTCGCGCTGCGAGCTTCCAGAACGTCGGCGATCCTGCCCACCAGGACATCGATCCCTGCACCCGTCAGCCCCGACACCGCAAGACCCGGCCCGTCTCGCCCGAGGTCCGCTTTCGCCCGAACGATCAGGTCCTCCGCGCAGATAGACACGCCGGACGCTTCCTCGGCCCCTTCGGGCCCGACCAGAAAGACGCGCAGGTCTGCCGCGTTCGCGCGCCGCCGCGTCCGTTCCACGCCGATGGCCTCCACCGGATCACGAGCGTCCCGCAATCCTGCCGTGTCGACGAGCGTGATCGGCAATCCCCGCGCCTCCATCCGCACCTCGATCGGATCGCGGGTCGTGCCGGCAAACTCCGAGGTGATTGCCGCCTCCCGTCCGGCCATCGCGTTAAGAAGCGTCGATTTTCCGACGTTCGGCGCTCCCACCAGCGCCACCTCGAACCCCAGCCGCAGCCGTTCGGCGATTCCGCTCCCCGCAAGCTCACGACGCATCTCGTCGGCCACCGCGATCAGCTCTGCCGCCGCCTCGGCGACGAGATCGTCTGGAAGTTCCTCGTCCGAAAAATCCAGGCCCGCCTCGATCAGCGCCAACGCCCGAACCAGAGGCTCGCGCCACCGCTCCGCGGTTCTGGACAGGCGTCCCCCAACCAGATCCAGCGCCCGCCGCGACTGCGCCGCCGTCTCCGCCGCCAGCAGATCTCCCAGACCCTCGACTTGCGCCAGATCCAGCCGACCGTTCTGGAGCGCCCGCCGCGTGAACTCACCCGGCTCCGCCGGCCGCAGGTCACGCTCCGCCGCCAGCGCCTCCGCGACGGACCGGCAGACCGCGGGCCCCCCATGCAGATGCAGCTCGACGCTGTCCTCTCCTGTGAAGCTCCGCGGTCCATCGAACCGGAGCACGATCGCGTCATCCAGCGCCCGCCCGTCTCGCGGATCGACCAGCCGCCGCAGCACCGCCCGCCGGTCTGGCGTTCCCCCGGCTCCCAGCGCGGCGGCTGCCGCCCGCGCCCGCGGGCCGGAGATGCGGATTACCGCAATTCCGGATCGGCCCGGCGGCGTCGCCTGAGCGAAGATCGTCGCCGCCACGCCACCCCCATCAGCTATTCATTGAATCAAAGAATTCGGAGTTCGTCTTCGTCTGCTTGAGCTTGCCAAGCAAGAATTCAATGGCGTCCGTTGTGCCCATCGGGTTAAGAATACGTCGAAGAACGAACATCTTCGTAAGGTCATTCTTGTCGACAAGAAGCTCTTCCTTGCGCGTCCCCGACTTTAGTATGTCGATAGACGGGAACACCCGCTTGTCGGCGATCTTCCGGTCGAGAACGACTTCCGAGTTTCCGGTTCCCTTGAACTCCTCGAAGATCACCTCGTCCATGCGCGAACCCGTATCGATCAGGGCCGTCGCAATGATCGTCAGCGACCCGCCTTCCTCGATGTTGCGCGCCGCGCCAAAGAAGCGCTTAGGCCGTTGCAGCGCGTTCGCGTCGACGCCACCGGTAAGAACCTTGCCGCTCGACGGCACCACGGTGTTGTAGGCCCGGCCCAGACGCGTGATCGAATCGAGCAGGATCACCACGTCCCGTTTGTGCTCGACCAGTCGCTTCGCCTTCTCGATCACCATCTCGGCGACCGCCACGTGCCGTGTCGCCGGCTCGTCGAAGGTCGAGGCCACCACCTCGCCCTTGACCGAGCGCTGCATGTCGGTGACTTCCTCCGGCCGCTCGTCGACCAGGAGCACGATCAGGAAGCACTCGGGGTGGTTCCGCTCGATGGACGCGGCGATGTTCTGGAGGATGACCGTCTTGCCCGAGCGCGGCGGCGCCACGATCAACCCACGCTGTCCCTTGCCGATCGGCGCCACCAGATCGATCACCCGCGTCGTGCGGTCCTTGATCGTCGGGTCCTCGATCTCGAGCTTGATCCGCTCGTCGGGATAGAGCGGCGTGAGGTTGTCGAAATGAACCTTGTGCCGGGCCTTCTCTGGTTCCTCGAAGTTGATGCGGCTGACGTTCACCAGCCCGAAATACCGCTCGCCTTCCTTCGGCGCCCGAATCACGCCCTCGACCGTATCGCCGGTGCGCAGGCTGAACTTCCGGATCTGGTTCGGACTGACATAGATATCGTCCGGTCCCGCCAGGTAGTTGGCCTCCGGCGAACGCAGGAACCCGAACCCGTCCTGCAGGACCTCGAGCACCCCATCGCCGGAGATCTCGACGCCTTCCTCCGCCATTTCCTTGAGGATGGCGAACATCATGTCGCCCTTGCGCATCGAGGACGCATTCTCGATTTCGAGTTCCTCGGCGAACTGGAGGAGATCGGCGGGGCTCTTGGCCTTCAGCTCCGCGAGCGAAAGCTGTCTGAAATCGGGGGATAGATCCATGGGACGGGGGATCGCCTTCAATGCACGGGAGACGGGGAAGCACGGCGACCGGACGGTGCCTGCCTGATTTCGTTGGCACAGTTTCTAGGGATTGTCAAACCTGAGGCATCCTCACAAAGGCCGCACGACGACCATGACGACGATGACGACGAGCAGGACCGTCGGCACCTCGTTCATCGCCCGATAACGCCGACCGCTCGTTCGGTTGGCGTCCCGGGCGAAGTCCATCCGCCGCTTCTCCAGCCATTCGTGAAAGGCCGAAAGCGCCACGACCGCCGCCAGCTTGACGTAGATCCACAGGTCCGCCGACCACACGATGATCCCCGGCGTCAGGGCCAGCAACACGCCGAACGTCCAGGTGGCCGCCATCGCCGGGCGCATGATGAGCCGCATCAGCTTCGCTTCCATGACCTTGAAGGTCTCGGACAGTTCGCCCGGCGTTCCGGCGCGCTCGGCGTGATAGACGAAGAGCCTGGGCAGGTAGAACAATCCCGCCATCCACGCGACCATCGACACGATGTGCAGCGCCTTGAGCCAGGGATAGAGCGTAGCAAGTGCCGTCCCCACCTTTGCCTCCGGGATGCTGCGGAGACCCGGGTAGCACAATCCGGAACTGGCGCAACCGGCCCGAGGGACCACCTTCTCGGGATCAGATTTCCTTTCAGAGTGGTAAAGGACGTAGCCCGGTGAATTGTGGGGATTGCCATTGCGAGCGCCACTGCCCACAGAATTACCCACATTTTCCTCAGCGACCTACCGCATCGCCGAACACAACTACCGGTTGTGGATATGACGAATTTATCAAACCTGTTCCGTCAGTTAGCAGTTGAGAGTCGAATCATCCACAGCAGGTTGCCCTGTGGAAACATCGCTCCTTGCGCAGTGCAACGCGAGTTATCCCTAGTCGCCGGCAAGCGGTCGCCGTCGGCTCCGAACCTGTGGACAAACGCGACGCTCGTTCCGGGAACCTTCCGACGCCGGCATTCGTCCCCAACCTTCGGGCCGCTTCACCGCTGGTTATCCACGAATTCCTCCAGATCTTTTTTCTCGACCCGATCCGTGCCGGCGCCCTTGCGTCGCTTCACAAGGGTCGCGAAAAACGCCTCGGCGCCATCGCGCCGGGAGATCCGATTGTCCGGCTGCCTCATCCTGGCCTCGCGTTCGGCGGCCCGTGCGGCAATGCTCGCCGGCGCTGGCGTGCCGTTCGAGGTCGTGCCGGCGGCCGTCGACGAGGCGGCGGTCAAGGCCACGCTCGTCGCCGAAGGCGCGCGCGGGCCAGACATCGCGGCCGCCTTGGCCGAACTGAAGGCGCGTCGCATCAGCGGACGGAACCCCGACCGCATCGTCCTCGGCGCCGACCAGGTCCTCGTGATCGGCGACCGGCTCCTCGACAAGCCTGTTGACCGTCGCGAAGCGGCGGCGCAGCTGCGCCTGCTGCGCGGCGCAACGCACCAGCTCTATTCCGCCGCCGTCGCCTTCGAAGGCGGCGCGCCCGTGTGGCGGCATGTCGGGCGGGCCCGTCTCGCCATGCGGCCCTTCACCGACGACTTCCTCGAAGCCTATCTCGACGCCCACGGCGAAACGCTGCACGAGACGGTGGGCGCCTACCGGCTCGAGGCCGAGGGGGCGCAGCTCTTCTCGCGGGTGGAAGGCGACTTCTTCACCGTCCTCGGCCTGCCCCTGCTGGAACTGCTGGGCTTCCTCAGAACCAGAAGGATCATGCCCGAATGACCGAGGCTCCGCCGCTCGCCGGCGTCATGGGCTGGCCGGTCGGCCACTCCCTCTCGCCGCGCCTGCACGGCCACTGGCTCGCCCGCTATGGAATCGCCGGATACTACGTGCCGCTTACCGTCCGCCCCGAGGATGTCGCGACCGCGCTGGCGACGCTGCCCCGGCTCGGCTTTCGCGGCGTCAACGTCACCATCCCGCACAAGGAGGCGGCGCTGGCACTGGCCGCCCGGGCCACCCCGACGGCGGAGTTGATCGGGGCTGCGAACACGCTGGTGTTCGACGACGAGGGCGGGTTCACCGCCGACAACACCGACGCCTCTGGCTTCATCCGCAACCTGCGCCAGTCCGCGCCCGACTGGCGGGCCGCCGACGGACCGGCGCTTGTCCTCGGCGCCGGCGGCGCCTCGCGGGCGGTGATCGCCGCGCTTCTCGGGGACGGCGCGCCGGAGATCCGGCTCGCCAACCGCACCCGCAGCCGCGCCGACAGCCTGCGCGATCATTTCGGCGAGCGGATCGTCGTGATTGACTGGCAGGAAGCCGGCGATGCCGCCGCCGGGACGGCGACGATCGCCAACACCTCCGCCCTCGGCATGGGCGAAGACAAAGGCTCGCCGATCCGTCTCGGCGCCGCGCCCGCCGCCGCCCTCGTCACTGACATCGTCTATACGCCGCTCCTGACGCCCTTCCTCGTCGAGGCGCGCGCCCGCGGGCTGCGAGTCGTCGACGGGCTCGGCATGCTGCTGCACCAGGCTGCGCCCGGCTTCGAACAATGGTTCGGCCGCGCCCCGGAGGTCGACGAGGCGCTGCGTCAGGCGGTGCTCGCGCCGTGACGACACGACCCTTTCTCCTCGGACTCACCGGCTCGATCGGCATGGGCAAGTCCACCACCGCCGCCGCCTTCGCGGAAGCCGGCGTGCCGGTCTGGGACGCCGATGCCGCCGTCCATCGCCTGTATGGCCCGGGCGGGGACGGCGGCGCGGCGCTGGCGGATCTCGTGCCGGACGCCGTCGGCGCCGACGGCGCCGTCGACCGCGACCGGCTCCGCGCCGCCGTCCTCGCCGATCCGGGTCTTCTCGGCGCCGTGGAGACCCGGATTCACCCGCTTGTCGCCGCCGATCGGGAGGCCTTCGTCGCGCGCCACGCCGACGCGGCCCTCGTCGTGCTCGACGTGCCGCTCCTCTACGAGACTGGCGCCGGCGATGCGTTCGACGCGGTTCTGGTGGTGAGCGCCCACCCCGAAATCCAGCGCGCCCGCGTGCTGCAACGACCCGGCATGACCGCAGAGGCCTTCGCGGCGATCCTCGCCCGGCAGGTTCCCGACGCCGAGAAGCGTCGACGCGCCGATTTCGTGATCGAGACCGACAAGGGGATTGATGCCGCCCGCGCCGAAGTCATAGATCTGGTGGAACGCCTGACAGGTTCACCCAAGGGATAGCGAATGCGCGAGATCGTCCTCGACACCGAGACCACCGGGCTCGATCCCGCCGCCGGCGACCGCATCGTCGAGATCGGCGCCGTCGAACTGGTCAACCACATGCCGACCGGCAGGATCTACCACGCCCACGTCAACCCGCAGCGCGCGGTGCCGGAGGAGGCGGTCGCGGTCCACGGGCTCACCACGGCGTTCCTCGCGGGCAAGCCGGTCTTCGCCGACGTCGCCGACGAGTTTCTCGACTTCCTCGGCGAGGGGCGGCTGGTGATCCACAACGCCGCCTTCGACATGAAGTTCCTGAACGCGGAATTCGGCTGGTGCGGTCGCCCGCTCCTCGCCCCGGGCCGCGCCCTCGACACGCTGGACCTCGCCAGGCGGCGCTTTCCGGGTGCTGCGAACACGCTCGATGCGCTCTGCCGTCGCTTCGGCATCGACAATTCCGGTCGGGTGAAGCACGGCGCGCTGCTCGATTCCGAGCTGCTCGCCGAGGTCTATCTCGAACTGATCGGCGGCCGGCAGCCGGACCTGACGCTGACCGTCACCGCCGGATCCAGCGGCGGAGCGGCGACGGTCGCCTGGGTCGCTCCGCCACGCCCGCGGCCCTTGCCGCCCCGCATTGCCGCAGCGGAGGCCGAAGCCCATGCCCGCCTTGTCGCCGAACTGGGCGAGGCCGCGCTCTGGGCGAGGCTCTAGAAAACGACCGCGACAGGCGCACGCCGTCCGCCGACGGGGCGATCCCGGCGACCATGCGCTGCCGGGATCGCGTCGCAGGTCAGGCGTTGGCGGTCTTCGGCGTCGCCTCGGCTTGCCGCTTGGCGACCTCCTGACGATAGAGCGTCATGAAATCGATCATCTCGAGGTTCAGCGGCGGATAGCCGCCGTCGCGGGTGATGTCCGACACCAGCCGGCGCAGGAACGGGAAGATCAGCCGCGGGCACTCGATCATCAGCAGCGGATGCATCTGCTCCTGCGGGACGCCCTGGATCACGAAGCGGCCGGCATAGTCGATCTCGAGAATGAACAGCGGAATGCCCTGGACGTGGCTGTCGACCTTCAGCTTCAGCGCCACGTCGTACTGGTCCGAACCGCGGTTGGCTGCGTCGAGGTTGATCGCCACCTTGACCTCGGGCTTGCCGTCCGGGACGCCGCCCTTCTGCACGCCGATGTTCTCGAAGGACAGGTCGCGGATGAACTGGGTGATGATCTGAAGCCGCGCCGGCGGCTGCTCGGGGGCGGACGCCCCGTTCTCGTGTTCGGCCATGGGGTCGCTTCCTCGCGGTTCAATCCTGTTTCGCTGGCGGCTCTAGCACGCGCCCGGCGCCGCGACAACGCGGGCGGCCCGACAAGGCTAACGCGCCCCGCACGCCGTCAGTTGGGCGAGCGGGTCCAGCCCGAAGCGCCGCGCTGCTCCGGCGGCACGTCGTCGAGCACCTCGTAATCCGCCTCGATCGCCTCTCCGTCCCGCGGCCGCCTCGATCCGGTCCCGGTCGTGAACACCACCGTCCGTCGCGAGACCTTGCCGGCGAACCGCCGTATCGCCGCCTGTCGGACCTGCGGCACGAGCAGGAGCAGCCCGAGCGCATCGGTGAAGAACCCCGGCACGATCAGCAGCAGCCCGGCCAGGACCAGCAGCGCGCTGTGCGCCATCGGCCCGCTCGGATCGCTGTCGGTCGCCGCCGCGACGCGCAGCCGCTCGAAGGCCTGTGCCCCCTGCGCGCGGATCACCGCGACGCCGGCCAGCCCGGCGAGGACGACCAGTCCCAGCGTCGGCCACAGGCCGATCCAGCCGCCGACCAGGATGAAAAGCGCGATCTCGACGATCGGTAGCGCCAGCAGGGCAAGCGTGATCCACATCGGTTCGGTCCGTCGTCCTCCCATTCGCGCCGCCCGCATGGACTTGCGGCGTCCTGGATCCTACATAAGTGGCGTCACCGGCTGGCGCCATCGTTTCGGCCGCGGAATATGGAGAAGAGGCGGGCGATGGGCTCACAGATGATCCAGATCATCATTCTGGCCGGGATCGCGCTGTTCCTGATTCTCCGGCTGCGCAACGTGCTCGGGACGCGCAGCGGCTACGAGAAGCCTCGCGGCGTTCCGGCGCCCGCGCAACCGTCGCGCGATCGTTCCTTCGAGGTGATCGAGGGCGGCGGGCCCGACCCCGACATCGCCGATTTCGTCGATGCCGCGGGCGAGGCCGGCAAGGCCTTTGCCGCGATGAAGCGGGCAGACCCGAGCTTCAGCGTCCACGAGTTCACCCACGGGGCGCGGCAGGCCTACGAGATGATCGTGATCGCCTTCGAGAACGGCGATCTCGACACGCTCCGCGAGTTCCTGTCGCCGGAGGTCTACCAGTCCTTCGCCGAGGCGATCGAGGCGCGCCGCGCCAAGGGCTACTCCGTCCAGGCCGATTTCGTCGGCATCCGCGAGGTGAGCGTCGTCGACGCGCATTTCGACGCGACCACCGGCGAGGGCGACGTCTCCGTGCGCTTCCTCGGCGAGTTGACCTCGGTCGTGCGCGACCCCTCCGGCGCAATCGTCGAGGGCGACCCCAAGGAGATCAAGCAGCAACGCGACGTGTGGACGTTCACGCGCACGATGACCTCCGACAACCCGAACTGGCTGCTGACCGGCACCGGCGCCTGAACCATGCGCCGGCGCCGGCTCTCCCCCGAGGAGTCGGAGCTTTGGCGGCGCGTGACCGAGACCGCGGTTCCGCTGCACCCCGCGCCGCCGGCCGAAGCCGCCATCCCCGCTCCACCGGAGCCGCCGCGGCCGCCTGTCTCGCCGCCGACGGCCAGGCCGCTTCTGCCGGCGCGTCGTCCGCGACCGCCCGCGCAGCCTTCGGTGCGGGTCGATCTCGCGCCGGATCCGCACGCGGCGCTTGCCTCGACGAGCCCGCAGATGGACCGGCGCCGGTTCGAGCGGCTGCGGCGGGGCCGCCTCGATCCGGAGGCGCGGCTGGACCTCCACGGCATGACGCTCGAGCGCGCGCACGGGGCGCTGACCGGGTTCGTGCTCGGCGCCCAGGCGAGCGGATTGCGGCTCGTTCTCGTCATCACCGGCAAGGGCAGGGAGGGCGACCCGCTGACGCCGCACCGCCGCGGAGCCCTGCGTCACGCCGTCCCGCACTGGCTCGCCGCTCCGCCCCTCGCGGGCCGGGTGCTCCAGGTGGCGCCCGCCCATTTCCGCCACGGCGGCGGCGGCGCCTACTATATCTATCTGCGCCGGAACCGCTGATACCGGCGGGCTCATGAAGCGACTCGCGGACCTTTTTTGACCTTTGACCTTTTTTATCGTGTGTATTCAGATAGTTATCCTAATATCACGCGTGTTAGCCCGTATTGCGCCGGGTGGCCCGGCAGACTCGCCGGCATGAGTTGCCTGCGGCCGGCGCCAGTTCAGGATTCCGGAACGGACGGCCCGGCCTCCGCTCTAGACGAAGATGCCTTGGGCGAACCAGCCGCCCTCGCCCTTTGTCTCGAAGAGCCAGAGCCGCTCGCCCTCCTCGGTCTCGATCCGCCAGTAGTCGCGCGGGCCGGAGCGCCAGGCCGGATCGTCAAGCCACCATTCCGGCGCGATCCGTTCCGGACCGAAGGCCGCGACACGCCGCCGCGGCTTTCGCCGCCATACGAACCGCTCGGGGGGCGTGGAGTCATCGACGGGACGGACCGGCTCGGGGCGCAGGATCACCGCCGGCCGCGGCGTCCGCCGGGCCGGCCAGGGGCCGGCGGGCGCCGCGAAGGCGGCGGCCATCACCGTCGCGCCCTTCTCCGGAATGTGGCTGTCGGCCGGATGAAGTCGCGTCAACCCTTCCAGGCCCAGCCGCGTGCCCAGCCGGCCGATCAGGTCGGCCAGCGCGTCGGGGTCGGGGGCTCCCGGCCCCGTCCCGCCAGCGGACCGCTGGCGCGCGACCATCGGTTCGGTCTCGAGCGCCTCGAGCCGCAGCGCCTCGATGCCGAAACCCGCGTCGAACCCACCGATCCTCAGCGCCAGAAGACTGCGGATCGTCGCGGGCGTGTCGGCGGCGCGGGCGAGCCCGACCTCGACGAACTGCGTTGCGCGGTCGATCCGCAGCAGCGTCAGCCGCACCCGCCGCGCACCCCGGCCGGCGGCGCGCAGCCGATCGCAGAGCGGCGGCGCCAGCCGGTCGAGCGCGGCGAGCACGTCCGCCTCGAGCCCGATCGGCTCGGGCAGGGTGAGCCGGACCGCGAGCGTCGGCTCGGGCCGGTTCGGCGAGATCGGCTCCGGGACGCGGCCGATCGCCTGGTCGAGCCGCAGCAACGCCTCCGGCCCGAAGCGGCGCGCGAGCTGGGCCCGGGGCAGGCCGGCGATGTCGCCGATGCGTCCGAGCCCGAGTTCGCGCAGCGTTTCGACCGCCTCCGGCGCGAGCCGCAGCGCCGCCACCGGCAGCCCCGCGACATGGGCGAAGGTCTCCCCCGGCGACGCGATCCGGGACGCGGCCGGTCCGGGCGGGATCCGCGCGGGCGGCGGCTGGCCGCCGCGCTCCCAGCGCCGCCGGGAGGCCCGCGACCGCGTGGCGCGGGCCTCTTGGTCGATCGCGTCGCCGGCATGGCGCTCGCCCGGCGTGGTTCCGGCGAAACGGGCGAGCGCCCAGGCCGCCCCCAGGGTATCGGAGACGCCGGCGCGCAGGCTCAGGCCGAGATCGCCGGCTGCTTCCTCCACGGCGGCGACGAGGCCCGCCTCGCCGCCGAAGAGATGGGCGCAGCCGGTGATGTCGAGCGCGAGCGAATCCGGCGGTTCGGTCGCCGTCCATGGCGAGAACCGCCCGGCCCAGCGTCCGAGGGCGGCGAGAAAGGCGCGCTGGCCCACCGGATCCTCCGGCCGGGTCACGAGGTCGGGTCGAATCGCCCGCGCGTCCCCGAGCGCCATGCCCCGCCGCAGTCCCGCCGCCTCGGCCGCAGCCGAGAGGCTGTCAAGGCGAAGCGCACCCTGCCGCTCGCCGACCACCGCCAGCGGGACCGGGGCGAGAAGCGGCGCGCCGCGCAGGACACGCTCGGCGGCGAGGCGGGGAAACCAGACAGACAGGATGCGACGTGGCGGCAAGATCGAACGACTCGCTGGATGTTCCCTAGATGTTCTTAAACACCCGACGAAGAGTCGAGTCCGGCCGGGCGCCGAGGTGCTGGACCCAGATCGGCGGGCAGGATACGCATCGTCGCCGATGCCTTCGCCTTCAACGCGACTCCTTGCCTTGCAGCTCGTCTTTGCGCTGAACGCCCTCGGGCTGTCGGTGTGGTTCCCGCGTATTCCGGACGTGAAGGCGGCGCTGGGGCTCGACGTCCTGACGCTCGCCTTCTGCCTGTTCGGGATGCCGGTCGGGACGATGCTCGGCTTCCTCGGCGTCGGCCGGATTGTCCGCCATTTCGGGCTCAAGGCGACGGCGACATGGGGAGGCGCGACGTTCCTCCTCAGCTTCATCGGCCCTGCGCTGGCGCCCAATGCGCTCGCGCTGGGGCTGACGCTCTTCGTCTGTGGCCTGACCATCGCCACGATCGAAGTGGCGATGAACGCCAAGGCCAGCCAGATGGAAGCCGCGCTGTCGCGCCGGCTGATGACGCGCTGTCACGCCTTCTGGAGCCTCGGCACCGTCACCGGCGCGCTGATCGGCGGCCTCTTCGCCGAGGCGGACATTTCCTTCCTGCGCCAGCAGCTGCTGCTGCAACCGCTGTTCGCGGCGGGCACGATCGCCTTCGGCTGGCTGCTGATCCCCGACGCTCCCCGCGCCGAGACGCCCGAGCGCGGCGTCGGCATGCCGTCGGCCGCGCTCGTGCTGCTCTGCCTCGTGCCGATCGGCGCGCTGCTGATCGAGGGCGCGATGATGGAATGGTCGGCGCTGCTGTTGCGCGAGCACGTGGGGGCGAGCCCGTTCGTGACGGCCGCGACCTTCGCGACCTTCGCGCTGGCGATGGCGATCGGACGCCTCGCCGGCGACACGCTGGCGGAGGCGCTTGGCGCCGGGCCGGTCATCGTCGTCTCGACGCTGGTGATGTCGGCGGCGATGCTCGGCTTCGCGCTCTCGCCTTCGGTCCGGGCGTCGATGCCGCTCGCGGCCCTGCTGGGCCTCGGTTGCGCCAACATCTATCCGTTGACGATGTCCATGGTCGCGCCGCTGCCGGGGCAACCGCCGGAGCGCAACGTCGCCACTCTGGCGCTGACGGCCTTCACCGCCTTCCTGATCGGCCCGCCCTTCGTCGGAATGATGGCGAGCCTCGTCGGCCTGCCCGCGGCGCTCGCGCTGCTCGCCCCCGTGGGGCTCGCCTCGCTGCTTGCACGCCAGGCCGCCCGACGGGCGACCCGACGCTAGCTCAGCCGCAGAACACCCGCGCGACCTTGTCGTCGGGGCCGATCTCGACGTTCAGCCGTTCGGCGCGGAAATCCATCGTCACGGGCTGTCCCGGGAAGATCACCCGGCGCGGCTCCGGCAACGACGCGGCGTCGAGCGCGCCCACCGAGGTTCCGACCAGGTTCTGATGGCCGGCCGCGCCGCAGGCGTCTTTCGAAACGTCGACGTCCGCCGCCTCCGTCGCCCCCTCCTGCGCACAGGCGGCGAGGGTGGCGAGAAGGGCTGCGGCCGCGAGGGCTTTCGGCATGGTCATGGCTCTCTCCCGAGTATGTGGCGCCTCGACCCAACCACGCCGGCGCGACGCGCGACAAGGGGGCCGAACGGATCGCGCGGCGACGGACAGCGGAAAGCCGCCTCGTCCCCTACGCGCGAGCGAACCGACGGTTCCGTCGCCGGAAGCCGGCTCGCGCAGCCGTGCCCGAGCCCGGGTCCGCGTCGCCTTGCAAAGCCCGGAGGCCGCGGATAGGTTCCGCGCCAGATTTCGGCCGGGGCCGGGCCGGGCCCGCTTCGCCACGACCCGCAACGCCCATGGGGAAGAATCGCAATGTTCGTGACGCCTGCCTACGCCCAGGCCGCCGCCGGCGGCGCCGCCGGCGGACTGATCGGCTTCGTGCCGATCATCCTGATCTTCGTGATCATGTACTTCCTGATGATCCGGCCGCAGCAGAAGAAGCTCAAGGACCATCGCGCCATGGTCGATGCGCTTCGCCGCGGCGACCAGGTCGTGACCGCGGGGGGGATGATCGGCAAGGTCGTCAAGGTGACCGACGCCGAGCTCGAGGTCGAGCTTGCTCCGAACGTCAAGGTCCGGGTGGTGAAGAACACCATCGCCCAGGTCCTGAGCAAGACCGAGCCCGCCGAGGCCTGACGCGCAGGCGTCCGGCCCGAGGACCAATGCCGGGGACCGACCCGAGATGCTGAACTTTCCCATCTGGAAGCGCGCCCTGATCATCGCGGTCTGCGTGATCGGCATCGCGATAGCACTTCCGAACGCGTTCTATTCCCGCGTGGAGAGCGCCAACGACGCCCGCGCCGAAGTGGCTGCCGGCGCCGCGGTCACGCCGGAGCTTCAGGCGGCGATGGACGGCTGGCCCGCCTTCCTGCCCTCGAAGCTCGTGCCCCTCGGCCTCGACCTGCGCGGCGGGGCGCACCTCCTCGTCGAGGTCCAGCTCGGGCAGGCCCAGGCGGAGCGGCTCGAAAACCTCTGGCCGGGTCTGCGCGACAAGCTTCGCGACGCGCGCGACCAGGTCGGCACGGTGCGGCGGCTGAACAGCCCGGCGACCGAGCTGCGCATCCGCATCGGCAACCCGGCGGGCCTGCAGACGGCGCTCGACGTCGTCGGCCAGGTGTCGCAGCCGGTCTTCTCGATCACCGGCGCCGGCACGCGCGACTTCGTCGCCACCGCCGACGGGCCCGACACGATCGTCGTCACCATGAGCCCCGCCGAGATCGCGGCGATGAACGAACGGGTGATGCATCAGTCGCTCGAGATCATCCGCCGCCGCGTCGACGAGACCGGCACCCGCGAGCCGACGATCCAGCGCCAGGGGTCGGACCGCATCCTCGTGCAGGTGCCGGGCATCGGCTCCGCCGAGGAATTGCTCGCCATCATCGGCCAGACCGCGCGTCTCGCCTTCCACCCGGTGGTCAGCCGCACGGCCGACGCGAACGTCCAGCCCGGGCTCGACGACATCGTGCTGCCCAGCATGGACGAGCCCGGCATCTTCTATGTGCTCGACCGACATCCGGTCGTGACCGGGGAACAGCTCGTCGACAGCCAGCCCACCTACGACCAGAACCGCCGCCCGGCGGTCAACTTCCGCTTCAACCCGCAGGGCGGCGCCGCGTTCGGCGCCTATACCGCCGAGCATATCGGTTCGCCCTTCGCGATCGTCCTCGACGACCAGGTGATCTCGGCCCCGGTCATCCAGGGCCACATCCCCGGCGGCACCGGCATCATCACCGGCAACTTCACCCCCGAGGAATCGAGCCGGCTCGCCATCCTTCTTCGGGCCGGCGCCCTGCCGGCCGAGATCAAGGTGCTCGAGCAGCGCACCGTCGGCCCCGAGCTCGGCTCGGACTCGATCCGCGCCGGCGAGGCGGCGGCGATCGCGGCCTTCGTCGGCATCATCGCCTTCATGACGGCGACCTACGGCCTCTTCGGGATCATCGCGTCCTTCGGCATGATCATGAACATCGTGCTCCTGATGGCGCTGATGACGCTGCTCGGCGCGACGATGACCATGCCGGGCATCGCCGGCCTCGTGCTCTCGATCGGCATGGCCGTCGACGCCAACGTCCTGATCTACGAGCGCATCCGCGAGGAGGCGCGAACCTCCCGCGGCCCGGCCCGGGCCATCGAGCTCGGCTTCGACCGGGCGCAGTCGCCGATCCTCGACGGCAACCTGACGGCGCTGATCGTCGCCGGAATCCTCTACGCGATGGGCGCGGGTCCGGTGCGCGGCTTCGGCATCACGCTGGCGCTCGGCCTCCTGTGCTCGATGTTCACGGCGATCTCGCTGTCGCGGCTGATCGTCTCCTGGTGGTACGACAAGCGGCGTCCCAAGACGCTGACGATCTGACGGGGCGAACCCATGAAGCTCCTGCGCCTGGTTCCGGACCACACCAACTTCGACTTCTTCAAGCCGATGCGCTTCTGGCTTGCCGTGTCGATCCTCGGTGTGGTCGCGACCTGCATCCTGCTGCCGATCCGCGGGCTCAACTTCGGCGTCGACTTCCTCGGCGGCACGCTGATCCTCGCCGAGTTCCCCGAGCATCGCGACATCTCCGAGTATCGCGAGCTGCTGACCGGGCTCGAGGTCGGCGACGTGGCGGTGACCGAGGCCTCGGGCGGGTCGGGCGGTCAGGTCGTGCTGATGCGCGTCGGCACGCTCGGCGACGACGTGGCGCAGGACGCCAACCCGGTCGCCAGGTTGCAGGCGGCCATCGACGCGGCCTTTCCCGGCGCGACCTATCTCCAGGTCGACACGGTGGGCGGCAAGGTCTCGGGCGAGCTGGTCTGGACCGGCGTCTTCGCCGTCGGCCTCGCGCTCGCAGCGGTCATGGTCTATGTCTGGCTGCGCTTCGAATGGCAGTTCGCGCTCGGCGCCGTCATCTCGCTCCTGCACGACGTGGTCGTGACGGTCGGGGTCTTCTCGCTGCTCCAGCTCGAGTTCGACCTGACGATCGTCGCGGGCCTTCTCACCATCATCGGCTTCTCGATCAACGACACCGTGGTCGTGTTCGACCGCGTCCGCGAAAACCTGCGCAAGTACAAGAAGACGCCGTTGCAGGAGGTGATGAACCTCGCGTTGAACGAGACGCTCTCACGCACGGTCATGACCGTGGTCACGACGCTGATCGCACTTTTCGCGCTTCTCTTCTTCGGCGGCCCGGTGGTCTTCGGCTTCTCGTTCGCCGCGATCTTTGGCATCGTCGTCGGCACCTACTCGTCGATCTGGGTGGCCAGCGCCATCGTGCTCTGGCTCGGAGTGAAGCGCGACTGGACGGCCAAGGACGAGGCCGCGGCGGCCAAGCCGGGCAGGGCCGGGGCCTGAGGACCATGCGGGTCACCGAAGTCCGCTACGAAGGTGCGCCGCCGGTCGAGGGCTACGGACCGGGCTTCTTCCGCATCGCCGCGCAGATCCATCGGGGTCCGCTGGCGCTCATGCCCTCCGGCGTCGTCCCCTGGACGGGCCTGCCGGACATTGCCCCCTTCCTCGCCGAGGCCGGGCGGTTTGACGTGCTCTTCCTCGGCATGGGCGCCGAGATCCGGCCGCTCGACCCTGCGATCCGCGCCGCGCTCGAAGCCGCGGGCGTCGGCGTCGAGATCATGGCGACCCCGCCGGCCTGCCGCACCTACAACGTGCTCCTGTCCGAAGGCCGCCGCATCGCCGCCGGCCTGATCCCGGTGTGACCATGGGCCGTTTCTTCCAGCATCCCGGCTTCGACTTCGAGACGCGCATCGCGCTCGGAGCCTGCGCCTGTCGCTGCGCCGAGCCCGGCGAGGTGCTGGCGACCGCGGCCACGGTGAAGGACGGCGATTTCGATTCCTGGCACGACGCCTGGACCGCGCTTGCCGACCGCCTCGCGGCGGCCGCCGGCGCGGCCGAGGCCGCCGGCCGGTCGCAGAGCGCGCGCGAGCTCTGGTTGCGCGCCTCCAAGTACCGGGGCATGGCGTTCTTCTTCGTCCTCGGCACCCATGACCCGTCGCGCGGGCCGGCGCTCTGGCGCGCGCACCGCGCTGCGCTCGACCGCGCCATAACGTTCTGGCCCGCGCCGGCGAGCCCGGTCGAGATCCCTTACGAGGGTCGGACGCTCAAGGGCTACTGGCTCGACCCCGACGCCGACCTGCGCCCCCGTCCGCTCGCGATCCTCAACAACGGCAGCGACGGCACTGCGACCGACATGCTCGTCGGCGGCGGTTTCGCCGCGCTCGAGCGGGGCTGGCGCGTCCTGATCTTCGACGGGCCGGGGCAGGGCGCGGCGCTCTACGAGGACGGGCTCCACTTCCGCCACGACTGGGAGGCGGTGATCGCCCCCGTCCTCGACTTCGCTCTCGCCCGCCCCGGCGTCGATCCGGCCCGCGTCGCGCTTCTCGGTGTGAGCCAGGCCGGGTACTGGGTTCCCCGCGCCGCCGCCTTCGAGCCCCGGCTTTCCGCCATCGTCGCCGATCCCGGCGTGACCCGCGTCTGGTCGAGTTGGTTCGACAATCTGCCCCCCGAGCTGGCCGAATTGTTCGCCCGCGGCGACCGGGCGACCTTTGGGGCCTGGATGGCCGCGGGCATGAAGGAGGCGCCCCCCGCCCTCGCCTTCGAGATGGCCAAGCGCGCCGAGCCCTACGGCATCGCGGACTTCTGGGATCTGCTGACGGAGATCCGCCGCTACGACCTCACCGACGTCGCACCGACGATCCGCTGCCCGACGCTGATCTGCGACCCGGAAGAGGAGCAGTTCTGGCCCGGCCAGAGCGCCGAGCTTTTCGGGCTGCTCGCCTGCCCGAAGGCGCTCCTGCCGTTCACCGCTGCCGAGGGCGCCGCCAGCCATTGCGAGCCGATGGCGCAGACCCTGCGCAACCAGCGCGTCTTCGACTGGCTCGAAGCGACGCTCGCCTAGGGTTCCTCGTTACTGGCCGCTTCCACGGCGGCATCGCCGAGCGCGGCGTCGAGCAGCGCCTCGAGCGCGTCGTAGTCTTCGGGCGCGAAGCCGCCGATCCCCTGCATCCACAGCCCGGCTGCGCGCAGCCCGTCCGCCTCCAGCCGGCAGACGGTGATCCGGCCGCTGCGGATCTGTGTCGCCAGCCCCGCCCGGGCGAGCACGGCGAGATGCTTCGAGATCGCCGCAAGCGACATCGCGTGCGGCGCCCCGAGTTCGCCCACCGTGCGCTCGCCATCGAGGAGCGCGGTCAGGATCGCCCGCCGCGTCGGGTCTGCAAGCGCGGCAAAGACGAGGTCGAGATCGGGCTCCGGAGCGGCCATGTCGACGGGTTGCGGTCCCCGCACGGGAATGTCAACCGCGTGGTTGAAGATTCCCGCGGTTGACAATCCCTCCCCGGCCACGACGCCCCATTGCTCCAGCAGTCCGGAAAAACAAGCGCCGTCAGCGCCTTACTGACGCCGCAACCGCGCTTGACACCAATGTGATCTCTCTTTACCACCGCACGCGACATCAGTGCCGTGGCGGAGGCTCGCACGGTCCACGAGGGGGTACGGGGCCATGTCGGAGGACCCGTTTTCCGAGCGCATGAAGCGCCTCGAGGACCGGCTCGCAGCCGCCAGGGCCGTGCGGCAGCCGCCATCCCGACCGGGGGCCGCGGCCAAGTACACGCAGAGCTCGATCGCCTGGCGCATGGTGACCGAGCTCGTCGCGGGGATGCTGCTCGGTCTGGGCATCGGCTGGGGGCTCGACAGCCTCTTCGGGACACGGCCTGTGTTCCTGGTGCTGTTCGCCCTCCTCGGCTTCGGCGCCGGGGTCCGCACCATGCTGCGGACGGCGACGGACGTGCAGAAGGGCCGCTCCGAGGCCGCGCTGATGCGCGACCCGGCGGCGGAGGACAAAACGCCGCCCGAAGGGCGGAACGCGACGGACGAGGGGCGAGGCACAGATGGCTGATCCGGCACACGGCGGAAGCGGGCTGAACATCCATCCGATGGACCAGTTCATGGTCAAGCCGCTGTTCGGCGGGACCGAGGTCCACTGGTACACCCCCACCAACGCCACGCTGTGGATGGCGCTCACCGTCGCCGCCATCACGCTGCTCATGGTCGCCGGCGCCCGCGGCCGCGCGCTGGTGCCCTCCCGCGCCCAGTCGATGGCCGAGGTGACCTACGGCTTCGCGCGCAAGATGGTCGAGGACGTGGCCGGCCGCGAGGGGCTGAAATACTTCCCCTACATCTTCACCGTCTTCCTCTTCATCCTCTTCGCCAACCTCCTCGCGCTGATCCCCACCTCGTTCTCGCCGACCTCGCACATCGCGGTCACGGCGGTCCTCGCGCTGGCGGTGTTCATCTCGGTGACGGCCATCGGCTTCTACAAGCACGGGCTGCACTTCCTGAAGCTGTTCTGGGTCTCCTCGGCGCCGACGCTGGCGCTGCGGATCATCCTCGCCGTGATCGAGCTGATCTCCTACTTCGTCCGCCCGCTCAGCCACTCGCTGCGACTTATGGGCAACCTCATGGCCGGCCACGCGGTGCTCAAGGTGTTCGCGGGCTTCGCCGGCGCCCTCGGCGTCGGGGCCTTCATCCCGATCTTCGCCATCACCGCGATCTACGGGCTCGAGCTGCTCGTCGCGGTGATCCAGGCCTACGTGTTCGCGATCCTCACGGTCGTGTACCTCAACGACGCGCTTCACCCGGGCCACTGACGGTCAGGCGAAACGCACCTCCCCAGAACGCCATCCAGAACAAGGAGCCAGACCAATGGAAGGCAACATCTCCGAAATGGGCCAGTTCATCGGCGCGGGCCTCGCCTGCATGGGCATGGGCGGCGCCGGCATCGGCGTGGGCCACGTCGCCGGGAACTTCCTCGCCGGCGCGCTTCGCAACCCCGCCGCCGCGGGCGAGCAGACCGCCACGCTCTTCATCGGCATCGCCTTCGCCGAGGCGCTCGGCATCTTCTCGTTCCTCGTCGCGCTCCTCCTGATGTTCGCGGTCTGATCCGCGAGATCGAGGCACGGGGGCCGGCGCTGACGCCGCGCCCCGGATGACGGAGACGGACATGGCAGACACGACCGAGAACGCGGCGGCCCACGCCGCCGACGCGGCCCAGCAACTGGATCACGCCGCGGCCGCCGGTCACGGCGACACCGGAGCCGAAGTGCTGCACGTCGCCGAAGTGGCGATGCCGCAGCTCGACACGGCGATCTTCCCGAACCTGATCTTCTGGCTCGTCGTCGCTCTGGTCGCGCTCTACCTCATCCTCACCAGGGTGGCGCTGCCGCGCATCGGCACGATCCTCGCCGAGCGCAACGACGCCATCTCGAACGACCTCGAAATGGCGGCGCTCTACAAGCGCCGCGCCGAGGAGGCCGAGACGGCCTACAACGCCGCGCTCGCCAAGGCGCGCGACGAGGCTCAGAAGATCGCCGCCGAAACCAAGGCCGAGGTCGGCCGCGAGCTTGGCGCGGTCATGGCCAAGGCCGACGCGGAGATCGCCGCCAAGGCCGCCGAATCCGAGAGCCGGATCCGCGAGATCGAAGCCAGCGCGACGCAGAGCGTCGGCGAGGTGGCCCGCGCCGCCGCTGCCGACATCGTCGCCGCGATCGGGCCACGCCCGGCCAAGGACGCCGCGATCGCCAAGGCGGTCGAAGCCGCGATGAAGGGCTGACGATATGAGCTTCCTCAACAACACCAACATCGTCGTCGGCATTGGCTTCCTGATCTTCGTCGGGATCCTGCTCTACTACAAGGTCCTGGCTCTGATCTCCGCCAAGCTCGACGAGCGGGCGACCCGCATCCGCCAGGAGCTCGACGAGGCCCGGGCGCTGCGCGAGGAGGCGCAGAGCCTGCTAGCGAGCTTCGAGCGCAAGCAGAGAGAGGTCAAGGCTCAGGCCGACGACATCGTCGCCGCGGCAAAGGCGGAGGCCGCGCGCGCCGCGGAGGTCGCCAAGGACGACATCCGCCGCACCATGGCGCGCCGGCTCCAGACCGCCACCGACCAGATCGCCGCGGCCGAGAAGGCGGCGATCCGCCAGGTCAAGGATCGGGCGGTTTCCGTCGCCGTGGCAGCCGCCGCCGAGGTGATCGGAAAGGATCTCAAGGTCGCGGACCGCACCGCGCTCATAGATCAGGCCATCGCCGAGGTCGGCGCCAAACTGCACTGACCGCCGGAGGCTGCTGACGACCGGCCCGTCGTGGGGCGGGCTTGTGTCGTCCCGCGGTTCCGGCGCACACTCGCCACCGGGGAGGGCCGTGATGATCCCGCTGGAAGAACGCAAGGAACAGCTGCTGACGAGGCTTGCGGAGCTGCGCTCGCGGCTGGTAAAGATCGACAGCGAACTCGATCAGCCGCACAGCACGATGTTCGCCGAGGCGGCCATTGAGCGCGAGGCGGACGAGATGCTCGAGGATCTCGGCGCCGCCGGATTGCAGGAGATCCGCATGATCGAGGCGGCGCTCGGCCGAATGGACCGTGGCGAGTACGGCATCTGCGTGACCTGCGGCGATCCGATCTCCGAGGAGCGGCTCAACGTCGTCCCGGCCACTCCAAAATGCCGGAACTGCGCTTCCTGAGGGCGACAGGCACGAGGGCGCGCCCCAACCGACGCGCCCGCCGATTTCCTACGGATTGACGGCCGCGCCGACGGCGATGCCGGCCGCGGTGCCTGCGGCCGCGCCGGCGAGCGTCGAGCGCGAATTGCCGCCGACGACGTTGCCCGCGACGCCGCCGATCACGGCTCCCGTGGCGGCGCTGGTGGCGACGGGGTTGTTGCCGGTTGCATTCGACGAGCAGGCCGCAAGGCCAAGCGCCGCGATGGCGGCGAGGGAGAGCATTCGAAACATGGAACTGTCTTCCTTGGCGGAATCATCACGAGCCCCGGCCGGGGCCGGGGCGGCTTCGTAACGGTTGCGATCAATTGATCAGCAGACCGCGTTCGGATCTTGACGGCAGTCCTGCTGCCGGCCGAGCAGCGCACCGCCCGCGGCGCCGACGCCCGCGCCGATCAGCGTCGAGCGGCTGTCGCCGCCGATCAGGTTGCCGGCGGCGGCGCCGCCGAGGGCTCCGACCGTGGCGCCCGTCATCTGGTTGTTGCGGGTGCCGTCCGCGTTGGTGCAGGCCGCAAGGCCGAGCATCGCGATGGCGATGGCGACAGGGGTCAAGGCGCGGATCATTGCCTGTATCCTTTTGTTGGCTCGTGATGGCGTTCTACCCAGAACTCCGCCGCGCAGCAACGCCGTTCCATCAATCGTTGCGCGCAGCGGCTGCGCGTCGCCGGTCAATTCGTCAAACGCACTTGCGGCGCAACCGTTCCCCGGCCATAGCGGACCGCCATGGCCGCCGCTCTCGACTACGCCACCGTCTCGGAGATATTCCGCCGCTTCGAGGCCGCCGAGCCCGAGCCGAAGGGTGAACTCCGGCATGTGAACGCCTATACCCTCCTCGTCGCGGTCGCGCTGTCCGCCCAAGCGACCGACAAGGGGGTGAACCGCGCCACCGAGGCGCTGTTCCAGGTCGCCGACACTCCGGCGCGGATGATCGAGCTCGGCGAGGAGCGACTGATCGAGCACATCCGCACCATCGGGCTCTTCCGCAACAAGGCGAAGAACGTGATGGCGCTGTCGCGCATCCTGATCGACGAGTTCGGCGGCGAGGTTCCGTCCTCGCGCGCGGCGCTGCAACACCTGCCCGGGGTGGGCCGCAAGACCGCGAACGTCGTGCTCAACACCTGGTGGAAGCTGCCGGCGATGGCGGTCGACACCCATGTCTTCCGCATCGCGAACCGCACCGGGATCGCGCCGGGCGCCGACGTTCTTACGGTGGAGCGTGCGCTCGAGGATCGGGTGCCCGCGCGCTTTCAACTCCATGCCCATCACTGGCTGATCCTGCATGGCCGCTATATCTGTGTCGCGCGCAAGCCTGCCTGCGGCCGCTGCCTTATCGCGGATCTCTGCCCCTACGAGGAGAAGACCCTGTGACGAAGCCGCTTCAGGTCGTGGGCGTCGGCAACGCGCTTGTCGACGTGATCGCCTCCATCGAGGAGGAGTTTCTGGAACGCATGGGCGTCGAGCGCGGCATCATGCAGCTGATCGGCACGGCGCGCGCGATCGAGCTTTACGGCGCGATGGGGGCGGCGCGCGAGGTCTCGGGCGGTTCGGCGGCGAATACCGTGGCAGGCCTCGCCGTCCTGGGGTCGCGGACCGCCTATGTCGGCAAGGTCAAGGACGACCAGCTCGGCGCGATCTTCGCCCACGACCTGCGCTCGCTCGGGGCGGGTTACGACACGCCGCTGGCGCCGAAGGGCCATCCCGAGGAGACGGGCCGCTGTCTGGTGCTGGTCTCGCCTGACGGCGAGCGGTCGATGAACACCTATCTCGGCGTTTCCGAGCATCTCGCGCCCGAAGACATCGACGAGGCGCAGATGGCCGCGACCGAGTGGATCTTCCTCGAAGGCTACCGCTTCGACGGGCCGGAGAGTCATGCCGCCTTCGCCCGGGCGATCCGCGCCGCGAGGGCCGCGGGCGGAAGGGTGGCGATCACGCTGTCCGATCCGTTCTGCGTCGAGCGTCACCGCGACGCCTTCCTCGCGATGATCCGGGCCGATGTCGACCTCCTCGTCGCCAACGAGCACGAACTGAAGTCGCTCTACCAGACCGACGATCTCGAAACCGCGATAGGCCGCGCGCGCGCCGACGTCCCCGTCACCGCCTGCACCGTGGGCGCGAAGGGCGCGCACGTGATCGCCGGCGACCTGCGCGTCCACGCCGAAGCCGCGCCGGTGCGGGTGGTGGACGCCACCGGCGCGGGCGATCTCTTCGCCGCGGGCCTGCTCCACGGCGTGACGACCGGCCGGAGCTGGCTCGACAGCGCCCGCATGGGCTGCGTCGCCGCCGGCGAGGTGATCTCGCACTACGGCGCGCGGCCCGAAGCCGACCTGCGCGCGCTTTTCGCCGCCGCCGGGCTGGCCTGAGCGCCCGCGACTCCGGCGTCGACGGTCATGCACACGACCATGCATATGGGTTGTGCATGGTTTGTGCATGCATTGCGCATCCGCCGATGCCGCCTCAGTCCGGAAAGCTGCGGCTCGCCTTGATCTGCTCCCAGGCCCATACGACCTCGGTCAGACGCGCCTCGTCGTCGCGCTTGCCCCCGTTCATGTCGGGGTGCAGATCCTTGACCAACGCCTTGTAAATCTGCCGGATCTCGGATTTCGACTGGGTGTCCTGCGCGTCGAGGATCTCGAGCGCCTTGCGCTCCGTCGGCGGCAGCCGCCTTTGCGGCCGCACGGCCGGCCCGGCATCTCCGCCCGGGTTCAGCGTCCCCTTGTCCCCGAGCGCCTCCATCGGATCGTGAAACCCGAACCGAGCCCAAGCCCGCCCCTCGGCATGCGGCGTCGCGCCACGGCCCGCCACCGTCTCGCTGAACGGCCGGGTCGGCCGGTCCCAGACCCGGTCGGCCGCGAACTGTCGTTCCAGCTCGGCCTCCGACTGGTCCTGAAAGAAATTCCACTTCAGATTGTATTCGCGCACGTGATCGAGACAGAACCAGAAGAAGTCGTCGAGCTGGTCGGGAGACTTCGGCGCCCGGAACCGGCCGGGTTTGTCGCAGCCCGGCTTGTCGCACTTCCGCCCCGTCTCTACGCCGGATGCCCCGCGCGTCCGCGCCCGCCGCTTCTTGTCCGCGCTGGCGGAGATGTCGAAGTTGAAGGGGGAAGAGGGTCGGCGCATCGGACGTAGGCCTTTCGACTCGTCTGTTCGACTCGGGGCGTATCAGTCTAGTCTTTTGCGCGGGCGGGCCAAGACCCGCGCGAGGCAGGGGAGAGCGATGCAAGCGCCGCCATACTCGACGAGATCGGTCTACGAGAAGCTGTCGGAGGAGTTCGCTCCCGTGTCCCTGGACGTGATCGACGAGAGCGAACAGCACCGCGGTCACGGCGGCTGGCGCGAAGGCGGCCACACGCACTACCGAGTCGTCATGCGGTGCGCCGCCTTCGACGGCAAGACCCGGATCGAGCGATCCCGGGCCGTCCACGCCGCCCTTCGGGACGAACTGGCCTCCGGCCTTCACGCGCTGGCTCTCGAGCTTTCGGGGGAGAGGGACGCCTAGGGTGTGCTCCTAATCTGCCGGTCCGATCCGGGGCGTCTGCCGCAGCGGCGGCGTCGGGGCCGATGGCGACGGTTCCGCGATCCGCGGCTCGCGGCGCAGCGGCGAGGCCGCGGCGGCGGGAACCGGCCGGTCGACCGTGCCGAGGCGCGGACCCGGGGGCGTCTCGACCATCCCCGCCTCCACCCGCGCCGCGGCGAGCCTCGGCTCGGCGCTGGTCCGGGCGCGCCGGAAGATCAGCACCGTCTCGACCGTCTCCGAACCGCGGCGGAACCAGCCGCCGCCCTCGATCGCCGGCAGCGACTCGGCGCGGACGTACTCCCAGCCCTCGCGCGCGGCGACGTTGATGGCCTCCGCGAGCGTTGCGGCGAATGCCTCGGCGGACTTCATGCCCTTCATCTTCTTCGGCCGGCGTGGGGCCGGAGCGACCTTGTATTCGTATGTCATTCGACCCCTCTCCGCTTTCAGTCGAGGCCGAGTCGCGCCTTGACCAGATCATTGACGGCCTGCGGATTCGCCTTGCCGCCGGTCGCCTTCATCACTTGTCCGACGAACCACCCCGCCATCGAGGGCTTGGCCTTCGCCGCAGCCACCTTGTCCGGGTTCGCCGCGATCACCTCGTCCACCGCGGCCGAGATCGCGCCGGTGTCCGTCACCTGCTTCAGGCCGCGTGCGGCCACGATCTCCGCCGGGTCGCCGCCTTCTGTCCACAGGATCTCGAAGACATCCTTGCCAATCTTGCCGGAGATCTCGCCCGTTCCGATCAGATCGAGCAACCCGCCGAGCTGAGCCGGCGAGATCGGACTCGTCTCGATGGTCCGGCCTTCCTTGTTCAGGCGGCCGAAGAGCTCGTTGATGACCCAGTTCGCCGCCTGCTTGCCGTCGCGGCCCTTCGCGACCGCCTCGAAGAAATCGGCGGACGTTACCTCGGCCGTCAGCACGCCCGCGTCGTACTCCGTCATGCCGTAGTCCATGACGAACCGGGCCTTCTTCGCGTCCGGCAGCTCCGGCAACCCGGCGGCGATCGCGTCGACCCAGGCCCGATCGAGTTCCAGCGGCAGGAGGTCCGGGTCGGGGAAATAGCGGTAGTCGTGCGCCTCCTCCTTGGAGCGCATCGACCGGGTCTCACCCCGGTTCGGATCGTAGAGCCGGGTTTCCTGCTCCACCGTCCCGCCGTCCTCGAGGATGGCGATCTGCCGGCGGGCCTCGTACTCGATCGCCTGCTGGATGAACCGCATCGAGTTCATGTTCTTGATCTCGCAGCGCGTGCCAAGCTCGGTCGAGCCCTTGGGCCGGACCGAAAGGTTGACGTCGGCCCGGAGCGAGCCTTCCTGCATGTTGCCGTCGCAGGTGCCGAGATAGCGCAGGATCTGGCGCAGCTTGCGGACGTATTCCGCCGCCTCCTCTGGGCCGCGGATGTCGGGGCGCGAGACGATCTCCATCAGCGCGACGCCGGTCCGGTTGAGATCCACGAGCGTCGCCTCCGGATCGAGGTCGTGGATCGACTTGCCGGCGTCCTGCTCCAGGTGGATGCGCTCCACCCGCACTTTGCGGGCGACGCCCGGCGCCATGTCCACCAGCACCTCGCCCTCGCCGACGATCGGATGATAGAGCTGGCTGATCTGGTAGCCCTGCGGCAGGTCGGGGTAGAAGTAGTTCTTGCGGTCGAAGCGCGAAAAGAGGTTGACCTTCGCCTTGAGGCCGAGGCCGGTGCGAACGGCCTGCTCGATGCAGAAGGCGTTGAGGACCGGCAGCATCCCGGGCATCGCCGCGTCGACCAGCGACACGTTCGTGTTCGGCTCGGAGCCAAAGGCGGTCGAGGCGCCGGAGAACAGCTTGGCCCGCGACGTCACCTGGGCGTGGACCTCGAGCCCGATCACCAGCTCCCAGTCGCCCCTCGCGCCGGCGACGATCTTTGGCTCCGGCTCCTTGTAGGCGAGTTCGGCCATGCTTGTCCCGCAGCGGAATCCTGAAAACCCCGGAGACTTATCCGTCGGAGGCCACCGCGGCAAGGATCAGGCGCGATGATAGGGCGAGCCGGCCAGGATCGTGGCGGCCCGGTAGAGCTGCTCGGCGAGCATCACGCGGGCGAGGAGGTGCGGCCAGACCATGCGTCCAAAGGAGATCGACACGCCGGCGCAGCTGCGCAGACCGGGGTCGAGGCCATCGGCTCCGCCGATGGCGAAAGCAACGGACGGCGTTCCGTCGTCGGCCCAGCGGCGCAGCATCCGCGCGAACTCCACCGAGGTCGGGTTGGCGCCGCGTTCGTCGAGCGCGACGAGCAGCGCGCCCTTCGGGATGGCGGCAGCGATCAGCGCCGCCTCGGCCTCGATCCCGCCGCCGCGACGATCGTCGACCTCGAGAACGCTGGCGGGCCCCATGCCCAGTGGCCGACCGGTCCGGTCGAAGCGGGCGAGGTAGTCGGCGACGAGCGCGGCTTCCGGCCCGGCGCGCAGGCGCCCGACCGCGACGATCGCCACCTTCACCCCTGCCGACCCGGCGCGGTGGTCAGGACGTTCCGGCAGGCCGCGGCCGCGGTGCGGTCTCGGGCGCCCACATCTTCTCGAGCTGGTAGAAGTCGCGCACCTCGGGCCGGAACACGTGCACGATGACGTCGCCCGCGTCGATGAGCACCCAGTCTCCGAGATCCTTGCCCTCCATGCGCACAAGCGTGCCATGGTCGGACTTGAGACGGTCGGCGAGCTTTTCGGAGATCGCCGAAACCTGGCGGGAAGAGCGGCCGGTCGCGATGACCATGTGATCGGCCATCTCGGATTTGCCGGCCAGCGGGATGACAATGACATCCTCGGCCTTGTCGCCATCGAGCGAGGCGAGGATTGCGGACAGGAGCGTACTCCCGTCGATCAGCCCCGCGCGCCGCGAAATTGCCTCCGCCGGGGCGGCGGCCGGAGCCGCCGGCATGTGTTGGGTCAGGTGTCGTCTCCTCCATTGGCGCGCGCCGTCGGCCCGGCGCCGGCTCTTCGAATGTAGGCGAGGCGCTCCTTCGTCTCAAGCGCGGGTATGGTGAACGCGACCGTTTCACAAAGGTTTCACAAGTTTCACCGCAAAGGTCGGCCCGCCCTGCTTCCCCCGACCGGCGCGCCGTGGCTCGGGAGAGGCCGATTGTCGGCCGCCGCCCCGCCGGCCTAGACTGACCCGCGCCGGCATCGCCGGCGCCGAGCCGGAGACGACGATGGGCCTCTTGTTCCGAAACGACCTTCATGACGAGTTCGGTCTCATGCCTCTTGCCTACGCGCCCTGGGGCGGGGCTGAGTTCGGCGAGGTCCGCGCGGTCGCTGCGGCCGTCGGCGACGGCGACGATGCGGCCTTCTGCGACGCCTGGGTCGCCGCCGGCGACCGGGCCGCCGCCGAGGGCGAGTCGGCGCTCGCCGCTGGTCACGTCGCCAGCGCCCGCGCGGCGATCCTGCGCGCCGCCTGCTTCTACGCCTCGTCCTACCGCCCGCTCTTCGGGTTCCCGGTCGATCCGCGGCTCCTCGCCGCCTACCGCCGCCAGATCGCCGCCTTCGACCGCGGTCTTGGGCTAGGCGACCACCCGGTCGCCTCGACGCCGATCCCGTTCGGGGGCGCCGCGATGCCCGCCTACCTCATCCCCGCCGAGGGCCGCGAGACCGAGGTCCGGCCGCTCCTGATCCTGACCAACGGCTATGACGCCACCGTCACCGACATGTATTTCGCCTCCGCCGTCGCGGCCGCGCGACGCGGCTATCACGTCCTCGCGTTCGACGGGCCCGGCCAGGGCGGCATGCTCTACGAGCAGGGCATGCCGATGCGCACGGACTGGGAGACCGTCGTCGCCGCCGCCGTCGACTTCGCCCTCGCGCAGCCGATCGTCGATCCCGACCGCATCGCACTGTCCGGCTGGAGCCTCGGCGGCCACCTCGCGCTGCGCGCCGCCGCCGGCGAGCCTCGCCTCGCCGCGGTGATCGCCGACCCCGGCCTCTGGGGCATCGCCGGGCCGCTTCGCGCGATGGCCACGCATATGGGCATGTCGGCGCAGGACGTGGACGCCATCCTCGGCGGCGACGCCGTCCTCGCGCCGCGCATCGGCGAAGCCCTCGTCGGCCGGTCGCGCCGGATGCGCTGGAGCATCGTGCAGCGCGCCTTCTGGGTCCACGGCGTCAGCGATTTCCCCTCCTACTTCCGGGCGATCTCGGCCTTCACCCTCGACGGCCGCGCCGATGCGATCCGCTGCCCCGCACTGATATGCGCCGCCGAGAGCGATCCGCTGAGCGGCTCCGCGCAGCAGGTCATCGACGCGCTGACCTGCCCGAAGACGTTGCTGCGCTTCACCGCCGCCGAGGGCGCCGGCGACCATTGCGAGATGGGCGCGCGGTCGCTCCTGAACCGCCGCATCCTCGACTGGCTCGATCAGACCCTCGCGTGAGAGCGGGCAGGCGGGATGGACTCGTTGCGCGCGCCGGCGCATAAGGCCGCGGTCGAAACGGAGGCTCCGATGGACAAGTTCAACAAGCTCGAGGGCGTGGCCGCGCCGCTGCCGCTGATCAACGTCGACACCGACATGATCATCCCCAAGCAGTTCCTGAAGACCATCGCGCGCACCGGTCTCGGCAAGAGCCTGTTCTTCGAGATGCGCTACGACGACCAGGGCGCCGAGATCCCCGATTTCGTGCTGAACCGCCCGGCATACCGGAACGCAAAGATCCTTGTCGCCGGCGACAACTTCGGCTGCGGCTCGTCGCGCGAGCATGCGCCCTGGGCGCTGCTCGACTTCGGCATCCGCTGCGTGATCTCGACGAGCTTCGCCGACATCTTCTACAACAACTGCTTCAAGAACGGCATCCTGCCCATCGTCGTCTCGCCCGAGATCCTCGAGAAGCTGATGGACGACGCCGAGCGCGGCGCCAACGCCACCCTCAGCATCGACCTCGAGAGCCAGACCATCAAGGGCCCGGACGGCGGCACGGCTTCCTTCGACGTCGACCCCTTCCGCAAGCACTGCCTGCTGAACGGCCTCGACGACATCGGCCTGACCATGGAAAAGGCGGCCGACATCGACGCCTACGAGGCCCGGCAGCGCGCCGCGACCCCCTGGCTCGCCGCGAGCTGACCCCGGGCTTAACCGCGGCTTAACGACCGGGCGGCCAGAGTCGCCCGGTGCGCCGCCTCATCCTTCTTCTCGCCCTTTTCCTAGCAGCGCCCGCCGGCGCGGAGACGCTGCGTGTGGCGACCTACAACGTCGATCTCTCACGCGACGGACCGGGGCTTCTCCTCCAGGAGCTGCTCGCGGAGCCGGGGCCGAAGGCCCGAGCCGCCATCGCCGCGATCCGGGCGGCACGGCCGGATGTCCTCGTCCTCCAGCAGTTCGACCACGACCTTCGCGGCTTCGCGCTCGATGCTTTTGTCGCCTGCCTCGCGGACGGGCCGCAGGGCGTCGACTATCCCCACCGCTTCGCGCCGCCGGTCAACGCCGGCGTCCCCTCGGGCCGGGATCTCGACGGCGACGGCAAGGCGACGGGCTGGGGCGACGGCCACGGTTGGGGCAAGTTCCCCGGCCACGGCGGCATCGCCATCCTGTCGCGGCTGCCAATCGAGGCGGCCCGCACCTTTCGCGCTTTCCCGTGGCAAGCCCTCCCCGACGCGCGTCTCCCCGCCCGCGCCGACGCGAAGCCGTTCCTGCCGCCGGAGGCCCGTCTGTCGTCGCGCGCGCACTGGGACGTGCCGGTGATGCTCCCCGACGGCAGCCGCTTCCACGTTCTCACCGCGCATCCGACGCCGCCGCTCTTCGACGGGCCGGAAGGCCGCAACCGCCTGCGCAACGCCGACGAGATCCGCTTCTGGTCGCTCTATCTCGATGGCGTGGCGTTTGCCGATGACGCCGGCCGGGTGGCGCCCGCGACGGCGGAGCCCGTCGTGCTCCTCGCTGACCTGAACCTCGACCCCTTCGACGGCGCCGGCGAGCATGCGGCGATCCGCGCTCTCCTTGCCCACCCCCGCCTGCAGGATCCCGAACCCTCCAGCGATCGCGCGTCGAAGGCCGCGGTTGAACAAGGGGGCGCCAACGCCGGCCAGTCCGGCCCGCCGGCGCTCGACACGGCCGACTGGCGCGACGCCCCCGGACCGGGCAACCTCCGGGTCGACTACGTCCTGCCCGACGCCTCGCTCCGCGTCCTGGCCGCCGGCGTCGACTGGCCGGAGATCCCGCCCGGCGCGCCGCCCGAGGACACCCCGGCGCATGGTCTCGTCTGGGCCGACATCCAGATCGGCCCGCTACCCCACGCTGCCCTGCGCTAGAGCCCGCGGCGCGCCCCGCTGGAGCGGCCTTTTCGCGCGGCTTGACCCGCGTCGCGCCCGGGGCTAGGCCCCGGACAAAACCGCGAGGATCCTCCCTTGACCCACCGCAGCCTCCTCATCCTGCCCGGCGACGGGATCGGCCCCGAAGTCATGCGCGAGGTGCGCCGCATCGTCGACTGGATGGGCGAGAAGCGCGGCCTCGTCTTCGACGTCGAGGAGGATCTCGTCGGCGGCTGCGCCTACGACGCCCACGGCGCCGCCATCTCCGACGCCACCATGGCGCGCGCGCTCGAGGTCGACGCCGTCATGCTCGGCGCCGTCGGCGGACCGAAATGGGACGGGGTGCCCTACGACGTCCGGCCCGAGGCGGGCCTCCTGCGCCTGCGCAAGGACATGGAGCTCTTCGCGAACCTGCGCCCGGCCAAGTGCTTCGACGCGCTCGCCGATTTCTCCTCGCTCAAGCGGGAGCTGGTCGAGGGGCTCGACATCCTCATCGTCCGCGAGCTGACCGGGGGCGTGTACTTCGGCGAACCGAAGACGATCACCGACCTCGGCGACGGCCAGAAGCGTGCCATCGACACGCAGGTCTACGACACGTTCGAGATCGAACGCATCGCCGCCGTCGCCTTCGAACTCGCCCGCGTCCGCGCCAACCGCGTCTGCTCGATGGAGAAGCGCAACGTGATGAAGTCGGGCGTCCTCTGGAACGAGGTCGTCACCGCCACCCACAAGGCCCGCTTCGCGGACGTCGAGCTCAGCCACATGCTCGCCGACGCCGGCGGGATGCAGCTCGTCCGGGCGCCCAAGCAGTTCGACGTCATCGTCACCGACAACCTCTTCGGCGACATGCTCTCCGACGTCGCCGCCATGCTGACCGGCTCGCTCGGGATGCTGCCCTCCGCCTCACTGGGCGCGCCCGACCCGAAGACCGGCCGACGCCGCGCCATGTACGAGCCCGTCCACGGCTCGGCGCCTGACATCGCCGGAAAGACGCTGGCGAACCCGATCGCCTGCATCCTCAGCTTCGCCATGGCGCTGCGCTACTCCTTCGAGGCGGGCGCGGAGGCTGACCGGCTCGAGGCAGCGGTCGAGCGGGTGCTGACGGACGGCGTGCGCACCCCCGACATCATGGGCGATTCCGGCGGTACGCCGGCCGACACGCGCCAGATGGGCGACGCGATCCTCGCCGCCCTCGACGCCAGCATGTGACGCCGACGCGATGAGGGCCCCGGCGGCCCCCCGCAGCGTCAACGCCAGGGGCGCGCTCTATGCGCTCGCCTCCTTCGCGATCTACTCGACCCACGACGTCGTGGTGAAGTTCCTCGGCGGCGCGTATTCGCCGTTCCAGATCGTGTTCTTCTCCACGCTCTTCGGCTTCCCGATCGTCGCGGTCATGCTGATGCGCGACCGCGAGGAGGCGAACCTGCGCCCGCGCCGGCCCCTCTGGACAGGCCTGCGCACCGCCTCGGCGATGGTGACCACCACCTGCGCCTTCTATGCCTTCTCGGTGCTGCCCATGGCGCAGACCTATGCGATCATCTTCGCGGCGCCGCTGCTCATCACCATCCTCGCCATCCCGGTGCTCGGCGAGACCGTGGGCTGGCGGCGCGGCCTCGCCGTGCTCGCCGGCCTCGCCGGCGTCATCGTCGTCCTCCAGCCGGGGGACACGGCCTTCACGGCCGGCCACCTCGCGGCGCTGGCGGCGGCGGTCTTCTCGGCCTTCGCCGCCGTGATCATCCGCAAGATCGGCGGCGAGGAGCGCAGCGCCGTCCTGCTCCTCTATCCGATGATGGCGAACTTCCTCGTCATGGCCTGCGCCCTGCCCTTCGTCTATCGGCCGATGCCGGCGCTGCATCTCGGCGGCATGGCGATGATCGCCGCGCTCGGCTTCTGCGGCGCCATGTGCCTCATCGCCGCCTATCGCCGAGGACGCGCCGTCGTCGTCGCGCCGATGCAATACTCCCAGATCCTCTGGGCCGCGCTTTACGGCGCGGTTTTCTTCCACGAGACGCCGGACCGCAACACCGCCATCGGCGCCGCGATCATCATCGCCTCGGGCCTCTTCGTCGTGCTGCGGGAGGAGCGGCCCAACGTCTCGCGAAACCGGCCGGTGTTGCAGACGATGACCCGTTACGTCGCCGGAACCTACCCGCGCATCGGAACGCTCCTGCGGCTTTCCGGAACCGAGCGCCCGCAGGATCCAGAGCCGACGCGAAGTGACGGCGGATCTCATACCAACGGCCCGGGTTCCTGACTCCCTGACTCAGCATCGAAGCCTTCTCGAATCCCTAAAAAGTGGCAAGGCTGATTCCAGCCGGCTTCCAGCCGCATTCCAGCCAGATAAAACCACGCATTTTCAGCCCCTTGCCTCGCTCCGCCCGGGCCCGCGGCGCTTTGCGCATCTCACCGGGAATCGCAGGCCGTGGCTCTCAGCGGCGGCGCGGCCGGCGCGTCGTCGCGTCGTCGTCGGCATGGCCCCGGCGGTCGTCCCGACGACGACGCCGCCGAAACAGCGTGACGGCGGTCAGGAGCCCGGCCGCCGCAGCCAGGAGGCCCCCGCCCCCCCGGATCGCGGTCGGCGCGGCGCTGAGGAGCGCCGCCTGCACCATCCGCTGGTCGCGTTCCTGCTGCCGCGCCAGCAACTCGGCGTGACGACGCGCTTCCGCACGCATCAGAAGCAACACGATCACCGTCCCCAACGCCGAGAGACCGGCCATGACGCCCAGCGCCTCGAGCGTGCCGATGCGTCGCGCCAGCGCCACCGTCACGAGGACGAGCAGAAAGACGAGCGTCGACAGCCCGAACGCCGCGAGCAGCGCGATATGGCTGGCGCGGGCGCGCGCATGGTCGCCGTAAAGGTGCAGGCGCCGGCTCGCCGCCGCCTGCAGAAGGCGCAGCGCCTGCCAGAGCATCAGCGCCGCAGGATCAGGCCGAGCACGAACCCGGCGAGTGCGGCGATGCCGAGACTCCGCCAAGGGTTGGCGCGGGCCTCGGCGGCGATGTCCTCCTCGTACCGCTTCAGTTCGGCGCCAAGGTCGCCAGCGAGGGACTTCGCCCGCTCCACCGCGGCGACCTCGGTCGATTTCAGCCGGTCGCCCAGCGCACGCACCTCGGCCTTCAGGGCCGTGAGTTCCTCGGACAACGCGTCTCCTCCACTCGTTTCGGTTCCGGCCGGGGTCTCGGCATCTTCGCTCTTGGTTCGTGTCGCCATGTCCTGCTTCTCCGTCCGTATCGCTTGCCCATGAGCTAGCAGTCCGGACGAGGACGTCAATTCACCTCGTCCGAGCCGGGATGGCGAAATTCGTCCGGCACCCGGCGGTGCATCAGCGCGCCGAGCGGGATCAGCACCAGCCAGGAGAGGAGCGCGAGCGTCGTGCCGATGGCCGCGAGCGGCACCGAGAGCAGCATGATCAGCACCGGAACGCCGGCGGCGAGATAGCCGAAGCGAACCGCCTCGGGCGACAGCTCCCGGCGCATGTGACCACGCCGGACCGCGATGGCGTACATGATCACTTCGAGCCCGCTGATGATCGCCATGCAGATCGCGAAGATTGCGAAGGCTATGGGGTTGCTCTCGTGCTCGCTTATCATCGCGACCGCATAGGGCATGAAGGCGACGAATGCGAGGTAGACGAGGTTGATGGAGATGAGCGTGCGGTCGACGCTGCGCAGGGTAGCGAAAAAATCGTGGTGCGCGAGCCAGTACCGCCCGAGAAGCAGGAACCCGAGGAAGAAGCCGAAGATGTGCGTCCAGGTCTCGAGGATCGCGTCGATCAGGATCAGCGGATCGGAGGTCACGATATCGGGGGGCGTGAGCTCGACGACGAGCAGCGTCATCGCGATCGCATAGACCGCGTCGGAGAAGAACGACACGCGATCGAACTCGAGGCCCGGGCCTTCGCGGCGGTAGCTGCCGCGCGGCGGGGGCGGCCGATTCATCCCGCGAGCCGCGCCTCCGGGTTCGGGGGTCAAGGGTCTCTCCGACGTCGCAACGCGACCGAGCCTGTCACGGAATCTCCGTCGCGTCACCTCGTGCGTTGCGCGGACGCGCTTGCGCCTGCGGGGCGGGTCGGCCATGACTGCCGCCGCCAGAACCGCGGAGCGCGCCCATGGGCCTGAACGTCGCCGTCCAGATGGACCCGATCGCCACGATCAACATCGCCGCCGACTCGACCTTCCGCCTGATGGAGGAGGCTCAGGCGCGTGGGCACCGCCTCTTCTATTACACCCCCGACCGGCTCGCTCTCGACGAGGGGCGCGTGACCGCGCGGGGCTGGCCGGTCGAAGTGCGCCGGGTCAGGGGCGATCACTATACGCTCGGCGAGGAAACCGTGGTCGATCTCGCCGGCTTCGACGTGGTCTGGCTGCGCCAGGATCCGCCCTTCGACATGGGCTACATCACCACGACGCATCTGCTCGACATGCTCGCGCCGGGGACGCTGGTGGTCAACGACCCGTTCTGGGTGCGGAACTACCCCGAGAAGCTTCTGGTGCTGGGTTTCCCCGACCTGACGCCGCCCACCATGATCGCCCGCGATCTCGCCACCCTCAAGGCGTTCAAGGCGCGTCACGGCGACATCATCCTGAAGCCGCTCTATGGCAACGGCGGCGCGGGCGTGTTCCGCCTCGACTCGAACGACCGCAACTTCACCGCGCTCTGGGAGGTTTTCGCCGGGATCAACCGCGAGCCGCTGATCGCGCAGAAGTTCCTCCCCGCCGTCTCCGCCGGCGACAAGCGCGTGATCCTTGTCGACGGCGAGCCGGTCGGCGCCATCAACCGCATGCCCGCCGACGGGGAAACCCGTTCCAACATGCACGCGGGCGGCACGCCGATGCAGGTCGGCCTGACCGAGCGCGACCGCGAGATCTGCGCCCGCATCGGCCCGCTCCTGCGCGAGAAGGGCCAGATCTTCGTCGGCATCGACGTGATCGGCGACTGGCTGACCGAGATCAACGTAACCTCGCCCACCGGCATCCAGGAACTCGAGCGCTTCGACGGGACAAACGTCGCGGCGCTGATCTGGGAGGCGATCGAGCGCCGCCGCCGGGGATGAGCCTGCGGCTTCTCGCCGTCGACCTGATCCTCCGCCTGCGCGAGAAGCGCTACCTTGCCCGCGAGACCGACTTTCCTCGCGCCCGCGCGCGCATGGAGCGCGAGGCCGCGATCTTTCCCCTCCCCGCCGGGGCCTTGCCCCGCGAAGCGTCGCTCGGCCGGACGCCTGCTCTGCGGGTGGACGCGATCGCGGGCGAACGCGTGCTGTTCTGGCTGCACGGCGGCGCCTATTGCCTCGGCTCGCCTCGCACTCATGTCGCAATGGTCGCGACGCTTGCGCGCGGCGCCGGCGCGGCCGCGGCGCTTCCAGACTACCGCCTCGCGCCGGAGCACCCGTTTCCCGCCGCGCTCGAGGACGCCGCAGCGGCCTGGGCGGCGCTCCTCGCATCCGGCGCGGCGCCGAACCGGATCGCGCTCGGCGGCGACAGCGCCGGCGGCGGTCTCGCCTTCGCGCTCCTCCATCGCCTGCTCTCCGAAGGCGGTCCGCTACCGGCCGCGGTCGTCGCCTTCAGCCCGTGGGTGGATCTGACCCAGACCGCGCCGTCCCTGCGCGCCCTGGCGCGGCGGGACGCGCTGATCCCGGTGCGCCGCTTCGCCGAGATCCGCGATCAGTATCTCGGCGCGGCCGATCCGCGCGACCCGCGCGCCTCGCCGGTCTTTGGCAGCTTCGCCGGCGGCCCGCCGGCGTTTATCCAGTCGAGCCGCGCCGAGGTCCTGCGCGACGACGCGCGGGCGCTCGCGGCCCGCCTCGCGGTCGACGGCGTCGCGGTCACCCACGACGAATGGGCCCGCACGCCGCATGTCTGGCAGATGTACCACGGCTTCCTGCCCGAGGCCGACAAGGCGCTCGGGCGCGCCGCCGCCTTCCTCACCTCGGCCTTCACCCGCTGAGCCAAGGACGGGGAGACGGCGCCGCTGGCGCGACGGTGCAGCGCGCCGCGGGCGAGACGGCGCCGCTCTTGCTCCCTCGACGCGGCGCCTCGGCCCGCCCGGCGGAGGTCAGAACGCGAGCCGGTAGCCCACCGCCTCGGCGACGTGGCGGCGTTCGACCGGGGCGGAATCCTCGAGGTCAGCGATGGTGCGCGCCACCCGGATCACCCGGTGGTAGCCGCGCGCCGACAGTCCGAACTTGCGCGCAACGTCGGAGAGCAACCTCCGGGCGTCCTCCGTGGTCTCCGCCACGGCGTCCAGAAGGTCACCCTCGGCGTCGGCATTGACGGAGACGCCCGGAATGTCGGCATAGCGCGTGCGCTGGGTCTCGCGGGCGCGGGCCACCCGGGCGGCGACGGCCGCGCTCGGCTCGCCGGGGGCGGCCTCGGCGAGGTCCTCGACCGCGACCTGCGGGGCCTCGACCCGCAGGTCGAAGCGGTCCATCAGCGGCCCGGAGATGCGCCCGAGATAGTCCGCCCCGCAATCGGGCGACCGCGCGCAGGCCCGCGCGGCGTCGGCGAGGTGCCCGCAGCGGCAGGGGTTGGCCGCCGCCAGCAGCATGAAGCGGCAGGGGTAGCGCACATGGGCGTTGGCGCGGGCCACCACCACGTCGCCGGTCTCGATCGGCTGGCGCAGCGTCTCCAGCACGGCCCGCGGGAACTCGGGCAACTCGTCGAGGAACAGCACCCCGTGGTGGGCGAGGCTGATCTCCCCCGGCTTCGCGCCCTTGCCCCCGCCGACGATCGCCGCCATCGAGGCGGTGTGGTGCGGTGTCCGGAACGGGCGCTCGCGCGATATGCCGCCTTCGGCCAGCAGTCCGGCGAGCGAATGGATCATCGAGGTTTCCAGCGCCTCCGCCGGTTCCAGCGGCGGCAGGATCCCCGGCATCCGTGCCGCCAGCATCGACTTGCCCGACCCGGGCGGCCCGACCATCAGCAGGTGGTGCCGCCCCGCCGCGGCGATCTCCAGAGCGCGCTTGGCCTTTTCCTGTCCCTTGACGTCGGCGAGATCGCGTGGCGCGACGCCGGGCGGGGCGAGGCCGGGCTGCGCCGGGGCGAGCGCCGCGCGCCCGGTGAAGTGGTTGACGAGCGCGAGGAGCGATTTCGGCGCAATCACCTGCACCGCGCCGACCCAGGCCGCTTCCGGCCCGCAAGGCGCGGGGCAGATCAGCCCGCAATCGGCCTCCGCCGCCGCAACGGCCGCGGGCAGCGCCCCGATCACCGGGACCAGCGAGCCGTCGAGCGACAACTCCCCCAGCGCCACGTTCCGCTCGATCGCGTCCCGCGGCGCCACTTCCATCGCCGCAAGCACGGCAAGCGCGATGGGCAGGTCGAAATGCGAGCCTTCCTTCGGCAGGTCGGCGGGCGAGAGGTTCACGGTGATGCGCTTGGCCGGCAGCGCCAGCCCCATGGCCGTCATCGCGGCGCGGACGCGCTCCTTGGCTTCCGTAACCGCCTTGTCCGGCAGGCCGACGAGGTTGAAGGCGGGCAGCCCGGCGGAAATGGCGCACTGCACCTCGACGAGCCGGGCCTCGACGCCCTGAAATGCCACCGTGTAGGCGCGCGCGACCATTCGCCCCTCGCTCGAGTTGCCGGAGGCTTGGCCCGTCGCCGTTAGCGCCCGGTTAACGCCGTCGGCGCCGGGCGGAAATCTCTCCCCACCGCGCCGCGGCGGTCACTGCGGGCGCATCGGAACGAAGCGACGGGATCGGCGTTACCTTCCTGCGTCGATCTGGGGCCCGGATCGCCAGGCTTCGGGCTCCGCAGTTGCCGGGGCCCTCCCGGGCCTCGTTCAGAGGAGGGCGCCGAATGGCTTTCGACGACGCCGGTTTCCGAAATCTGAGGCGGCGCGCGCTGGGCGCGGAGATGCTCGACGCCGAGACGGAGCTGAACCTGGCCCGCGCATGGCGCGAGCATGGCGACGAGCATGCGCTCCATCGCTTGGCGAACGCCTACATGCGCCTGGCCATTTCGATGGCGGCCCGCTATCGCCGCTACGGCGCGCCGATGCCCGACCTCGTGCAGGAAGCGGGCGTGGGATTGATGAAGGCGGCTGACAAGTTCGACCCCGACCGCGGGGTGCGGTTCTCGACCTACGCGGTGTGGTGGATCAAGGCCTCGATCCAGGACTATGTCATGCGCAACTGGTCGCTGGTGCGCACCGGCTCGACATCATCACAGAAGGCGCTGTTCTTCAACCTCGGCCGCGTGCGCGCCCAAATCGAGCGCGAGGCGTCGGCCAATGGCGAGAAGCTGGATGGCTGGCGCCTGCGGGAGATGATCGCCGAGGAGATCGGTGTTCCGCTCCGGGACGTCGAGATGATGGACGCGCGGCTCGCCGGCGCCGACTTCTCCCTCAACGCGCTGCAGTCCGGCGAGGAGGGGCGGGAGTGGCTCGATGCGCTTGAAGACGATGCCCCGCAGGCCGCCGAAACCGTCACGCGCCGGGCGGATATCCTCCGGGCGCGTGCATGGCTCGCCGAGGCGATGGGCGCGCTCAACGCCCGCGAGCGGATGATCATCGTCGAGCGCAAGCTCCGCGATGGGCCCCGGACTCTGGAGAGTCTCGGCCAGGAGCTCGGCCTTTCCAAGGAGCGCATCCGCCAGCTGGAAGCACAGGCCCTGCTGAAGCTGCGCCGACGTCTCGAATGCACCACCGGATCCGCCGCCGAAGCCCTCGCGAGTGCGTGACGGCGCCGGGCGGCGCCTGTGGCGTGACCCGGTCGCGTCTCCGTGCGATAGTTCATCCCTTCCGTCGCCCGAGGAGCAGGGATGGCATTCTCCGCGTTGCAGATCGCCTTCGCGCTGCTCGCGGCGTCGTGGGGCGCCGCGGCGGCCGGCGCCGACGACGCGGCGCTCGCCGATTTCGTGGAGCGGGCGCGGGGCGCCGACATCGTCTTCCTCGGCGAGAGGTACGACAATCCCGAGCATCACCGTCGACAGGCCGAGATCGTGCGCGCCCTCGCGCCGGCCGCGATCGTGTTCGCGATGATCCCGCAGGACCGCGAGGCGGAACTGAACGCCGTGCGCGAGGCGGGCGGCGACCACGCGGCGCTGAGGGTTGCGGCAGGATGGCCCGCGAGCGGCGGGCCGGAGTCCGAGGCCTGGGCAAGCATCGTGGACGCCGCTCCGCATGCGCGAATCTTCGGCGCGGCGCCGTCGCGCGAGGCGTTGCGCGAGGCCGCAGAACAGGGCGCCGCCGAAGCCTTCGGACCGGACGCCGCGATCTACGGCCTCGACGTTCCCCTCGATCCGGTGGAGCAGGCGGCGCGCGAGGCCACGATGCGCGCCGCCCGTTGCGAAGCCGTCGCGGAGGACGCGTTGCCCGGAATGGTGGAGGCGCAGCGTTTTCGCGACGCCGTCATCGCCGACGCGACCCTCTGGGCGCGGATCATCACCGGCGACGCCCGGGTGGTGGTGATCGCCGGGACCGCCCACGCCGACCGTCTCCGCGGCGCGCCGGCGATGATCGCGCTCGCCGAGCCGGGGGCGAGCGTCGTCACCCTCGGCCAGTTCGACGACGACGCGCCGGCGCCGGGCGAGGGCGCCTTCGATGCGGTGTTTCTCACGCCGGCGCCGGCCGGCCGGATCGATCCTTGCGCCGGCCTGCTCGCGCCGGATGACCGGAGCGGCGATTGACGCCCGAGGCTTGCGACGCGCTGGTGATCGGAGCCGGCCCCGCCGGGCTGATGGCGGCCGAGACGCTGGCTACGGCCGGCCGGCGGGTGGTCGTCGCCGAGACGAAGCCCTCGATCGGCCGCAAGCTGCTGATGGCCGGCAAGTCCGGCCTGAACCTCTCCAAGGACGAGCCGCCTGCGGCCTTTGCCGCCGCCTATCCGGAGGGAGGCGAGCTCCTCGCGCCGATCCTCGCAGAGTTCGGTCCCGACGACGTGGTCGCCTGGGCGAACGGCCTCGGCGTCCCGACCTTCACCGGCAGTTCCGGCCGGATCTTCCCCGTGGCGATGAAGGCCTCGCCCCTGCTACGCGCCTGGGCCGCCCGCCTTGCCGCGCTGAACGTCACGATCCGCACCCGCTGGCGCTGGACGGGGTGGCGGGACGGGGCCGCCACGTTCGATACCCCCGATGGCGAGACCGGTCTCCATCCCCGCGCGACCGTCCTTGCTCTCGGCGGCGGCTCCTGGGCCCGGCTGGGCTCCGATGGCGGCTGGCAGGCGATCCTCGCCGCCGAGGGCGCGCCGCTCGCGCCGTTTCGTCCCTCCAATGTCGGCTTCCGCCGCGCCTGGTCGGCGCCGATGGCGCGGCACTTCGGCGCGGCGGTCAAGCCGGTCCGCCTCGCCGCCGGCGGCCGGAGCGCGCGCGGCGAGTTCGTCGTCTCCGCCGGCGGGGTCGAGGGCGGCGGCATCTACGCGATGGGGCCGGAGTTGCGGGCCGGCGCCGCGCTCGTGCTCGACCTCGCGCCGGACCTCGACGCGACGGCGGTCGCTGCGCGCCTCGCTCGCCCGCGCGGCCGCGTCAGCCTCGCCAACCACTTGCGCCGCACGCTCGGCCTGTCGCCCGTCAAGATCGCCCTCCTGCGCGAGCTCGCGGGCCCGGCGCTTGCCGATCCGGCTGCCACGGCCGCCGCGGTCAAGGCTTTGCCCCTGCCGCTCGACGGGCCGCGGCCGATCGACGAGGCGATCTCGACTGCCGGCGGTCTGTCGTTCGCCGGGCTCGACGCCGGCCTGATGCTCCGCGTCAGGCCGGGCGTCTTCGCCGCGGGCGAGATGCTCGACTGGGACGCCCCGACCGGCGGTTACCTCCTGACCGCCTGCCTCGCCACCGGCCGCCATGCCGGCCGGGCGGCCGCCGGATGGCGCCCCGGCCGGACCTAGACCGCGGTCCCGCGCCCGGGTGGGATCGCGTAGGTGAGGCCGGCCCGCGCCACCGGTTCGGCGACGCCCTCGGAGAAGATCAGGACGTCGCCGACCGACAGGCTGCGCCCGAGCTTCAGCAGCCTGGCCTCGGCGACGAGCGCGCCCGGCGCGGGCTTGCGCAGGAAGTCGATCGAGCAGTTCGTCGTCACCGTCAGCGGCTCGGGACCGATCATGGCGAGCGTGACGATATAAAACGCGACGTCGGCGAGCCCGAACATCGCCGGCCCCGACACCGTGCCGCCCGGCCGCAGATCGGTCTCGCCCGCGGTCATCCGCACCCGGGCGCGGAACGGCTCCAGCCCGACGATCTCGAACCGGCCGGCCATCTGCGGAAACACCTCCGCGAGGAAGGCGTGCAGTTCGGGAATGGACATCTTCGTCCGCATCTGGCCTATCCGGTCCGGGCGCGCGGCGCCAATCTGGGGCGGAGCCTGTCGCGGGACGCGGCGGATCGCAAGAGGAGGACCAGACATGGCCGATACCCTGGTGCTGCGTGAGGATGAGGATGCGGTCGCGACCCTGACCCTCAACGATCCCGCCCGCCTCAACGCATTGTCGACGGGGATGCTGACGGCGTTGCAGGCCGAACTCGACCGGCTCGCCGAAGACCGGAGCATCCGCGTGGTGATCCTGCGTGGCGCCGGCCGCGCTTTCTGCGCCGGGCACGACCTGCGCGAGATGACGGCGGCGCGCCAGTCCGAGGACGGCGGCCGCGCCTTCTTCGAGGCGCTCTTCGCCCAGTGCGCCGCGATGATGATGACGCTGCCGCGGCTCCCCCAGCCGGTGATCGCCGAAACCCACGGCATAGCCGTGGCCGCCGGCTGCCAGCTCGTCGCCGCCTGCGATCTCGCGGTCGCGGCGCACGGGACGCGCTTCGGGGTAAATGGCGTCAACATCGGCCTGTTCTGCTCGACGCCGATGGTGGCGCTGACCCGCAACCTCGGTCGCAAGGCCGCCTTCGAGCTGCTGACCACCGGCGAACTGGTCGAAGCGGAGGAGGCCCGCCGACTCGGCCTCGTCAACCGCACGGCCGCGCCCGAGGCCCTCGCCGAGACGACCCGCGCCCTCGCCGGCGCTGTCGCCGGCAAGCTCGGCCCGGTGGTCGCGATCGGCAAGCGCGCTTTCTACGAGCAGGCCGAACTGGGGCTCGGCGACGCCTACGCCTATGCCGGGGCGGTGATGACGCGGAACATGCTGCGCGAGGACACCGCCGAGGGCATCGACGCCTTCCTCGCCAAGCGCCCGCCCAACTGGAACCAGTGATACCGGCGAGACTACCAGGCCACCCGGCGCAACACGGGCTAACACGCGTGATAGATAGGGTAACCACCTGAGTACGCACGATAAACGGGCCAAAGGTCAAAAAGGTCCGCGAGTCGTTTCATGAGCCCGCCGGTATGATCCGCTCGGGGACCGGTCGGCGCGTGGCGCCGATTCGGCCCGAAGCATCCGGTCGCGAACGCCGACGGCCCGGCGCTGCGAAGCGCCGGGCCGTCACGGGCGTCGGGTGATCGCGGCCGGCCTCGCGGGCCGGCGGGCGGTCACTTGATCTTGCCTTCCTTGTATTCGACGTGCTTGCGCGCGACGGGGTCGTACTTCTTGACGACCATCTTCTCGGTCATCGTCCGCGCGTTCTTCTTCGTCACGTAGAAGTGCCCGGTGTCGGCCGTCGAGTTCAGCCGGATCTTGATCGTGGTGGGCTTCGCCATCGTCTTGTCCTTCTCGGCGCGGCGCTCGCCGCGCGCATCGACCGGCCCCGCGGGCGGAACCAGAAAACCAGATCGCTCTTCTACCCGCTCCGCGCCGCCTGTCAAGGCGGAGGGTCGGGCCGCGTTCAGGTCGTGGCGGCGATCTGCTCCTTGGTCATCGAGCCCGGCACGATGGTGATCGGCACCCCGAGCTCGGCCATCCGCCTCCCGGTCAGGGCGCTGACGACGGGCCCCGGGCCGGCCTTGTCCACTCCCGCGCCGAGGACGAGCACCCCGATCTCGGGGTCGGACTTCACATGCTGGATGATCACGTCCACCCGGTCGCCCTCGCGCACCGCGAGGGTCGGGGTAACGCCCTCGCGCTTCTCCATCCGGTCCTTGAAGATCTGGAAATGCGCCTCGATCTTCTCGCGCGCCTCGGCCCGCATGACGTCGGCGACGCCGAGGAAGTGCTGGAACTCCTCGGGGTCGACGATGGCGAGCATCTCCACCCCGCCGCCGGTCTTGGAGGCCCGGATCGCGGCGTAGCGCATGGCGTTCAGCATCTCGGGCGTGTCGTCGAGGATGATCAGGAATTTCCTCAAGGGCGCCTCCCGGGGTCAGGGCGGCGATCTTCGGCGAAGGGGGAGGCGGGAGCAACGGGGTTTCGTCCGCCGGGCGGGAAGGGGAGATTCTGCAAGCGTCGGCAAGGATTTGGGCGATGCACAACCCATGCACGACCCATGCACGACGCATATGCATAGAAAAACGGTCGGGAATGATGGGTCGGTTTCGGCCAGTTGAAGCGCCGGGGGCGGCGCGGGCTCAGTCGAGGTATCCGAGCCAGCGCCCGGCGACGATCACGGCGAGCCAGGTCAGGAGCGAGGCCGCGCCCGCCAGCCGGAGCAGCCCGGGACGCACCGCGTGGATGCGCGGCCCGGTCAGCAGGAGCGCGTTCGCCGCCCCGAAGGCCACCAGCGCGAGCTTGGCGCGAAAGAGCGGCATCGCCGCGTATTCGGTCGCCCGCACGCTGAAGAGCGCGAGGCCGCTCGCGACCGCCAGCGCCAGCCCGCTCGCGGCGACCGGCCGCAGCGTCTGCGTCAGCCCGGCGAGCGGAACCGACCGGAACAGCCCGAGCATCCGCAGGTCGAGCGGCAGGATCGAACCGAACAGCGCCGCCAGCCCGACGACGTGGAGGGCGTTGACGAAGGGATAGGTCCAGCGCGACCAGCGCAGGCTCTCGGCGAAGGCCGAGCCCTCGATCGCGGCGAGGAGATGCTCCACCGCGCGATCCCCGCCTCAGCTGCGGTCGGGATAGAGATCGTAGGTCACGCCCGCGAGGATCACCCGCTCCGCCTTCATGCGCAGCTCGTCCGGGTCGGCCGAGCGGTGGCCCTCGAGCGTGATCGCGACGCCGGGCATCAGCTCGGCCTCCGGCAGCCCGGCCTCGGCGTGGCGCCAGGGCTGGCCGAGCTCGACCACCCACATCGCCTTGTCCGCCGCCTCGACGGTCAGGATTCCATGCGGGTTGCCGAGCCGCACCTCGCGGATCACGCCTTCGAGCGTGAACTCCGCCCCTTCGGTCCAGCGCCAGCCGTGATGGGCCCGCGCGATCCGCGGCGCCGCCGCTGACGCGACCAGCGCCGCGACGAAGCTCCGTCGCCGCATCGGATCCTCCCCCTGTCGCCCCAGACCATAGTGCGTGCTCACCGGAACGCCAGCCCGACCAGATAGGCGACCACCGCGCAGACCCCGCCGACCAGAACGGTCTCGCCCACGCAACGCGCGAGCCCCTGCGTGGTGGCCCGCCAGCGCAGGAGGCCGAGCGCGACCAGGGCCGCGAAGGTCATGCCGAGCGACAGGCGGAAGGCGGCCTGCTGCGGCGGCAACACGAAATATGGCCAGAGCGGCATGGAGCCGAAGGTCAGGAACGAGACAAAGGTCGCGAGCCCCCGCGCCGCCGGCTCGTCTCCGGTCGGGTCGGGCAATTCCAGCTCGTACTGCATCATGAAGTCGGCCATGAACTCGGGATTGCGCGCCATCACCTCGGCGATGGTCCGCGCATCGCCGGGGTTGAGCCCGCGGCGCCCGAGCAGCTCCACCACCTCCGCCCGCTCGAATTCCGGGTTGGTCCGGATCTCGGCCAGCTCCCGCGCCCGGACCGAGACGTAGACGTCACGCTCCGACCGGCTCGACAGGAACTCCCCGAGCCCCATCGACGTGCCGTCGGCGAGGAGGTTGGCGAGCCCGAACAGCAGCACCGCCATGCCGCCGACCGTCGCCGCGCCCTCCGCGCCGGCGCCGGCGAAGCCCGCCACCACCGAGAATGTCGTCACGATCCCGTCGTTGCCGCCGTAGACGATCTGCTTGAGGAACTCCTGAAGCCGCCCGATCCTGTGCTCTTCGCGCCGGTGTCGCGCGAACGCCGTCGCAAACCCCTCCGCCATGCCCGCTCTCCCCCGACACCCGGCCGGGAGAGCCTAGACGAGCCGCCCCTCCGGGTCGATGCGGGTGGCGCCGCGCAGGTAGGGATGGAGCGCCGCGGGCAGCGTCACCGAGCCGTCCGCCTGCTGGCCGTTCTCCAAGACCGCGATCAGCGTGCGTCCGACCGCGAGCCCCGAGCCGTTGAGGGTATGGACGAATTCCGGCTTCTCGCCCTCGGCCCGGCGGAACCGCGCGTTCATCCGCCGCGCCTGGAAGTCGCCGCAGTCCGAGCAGGAACTGATCTCGCGATAGGTGTCCTGCCCCGGAAGCCAGACTTCGAGGTCGTGGGTCCGCCGCGCGCCGAAGCCCATGTCGCCGGTGCAGAGGACGACGACGCGATAGGGAAGCTCCAGCGCCTGGAGCACGGCCTCGGCGCAGGCGGTCATCCGTTCGTGCTCGGCCCGGCTGTCCTCCGGCCGGGTGATCGACACCATCTCGACCTTCTCGAACTGGTGCTGGCGCAGCATCCCGGACGTGTCCTTGCCCGCCGATCCCGCCTCCGAGCGGAAGCACTGGGAATGCGCGGTCATCCGGAGCGGCAGCCTCGCGTCCTCGACGATCTCGCCGGCGACGAGGTTGGTCAGCGTCACTTCCGACGTCGGGATCAGCCACCAGCCGTTGGTGGTCTGGTAGCTTTCCTCGGCGAACTTCGGCAACTGGTTGGTGCCGTACATCGCCTCGTCGCGCACGAGGACCGGCGTCCAGACCTCGGCCAGCCCGTGCTTCTCGACATGCAGGTCGAGCATCAGCTGCGCCAGCGCCCGGTGGACCCGGATCGCCGCGCCCCTCAGCACGACGAAGCGGCTGCCGGAGAGCTTCGCCGCCGCGGCGAAGTCCATCCCCGCCGCCGCGCCCGGGATCTCGAAGTGCTCGCGCGGCCTGAAGTCGAAGCGCCGCGGCGCGCCCCAGCGGCGCAGCTCGACGTTCGCCGTCTCGTCCGCGCCGTCCGGCACGTCGTCGCAGGGGGCGTTCGGCAGCCCCATGAGCAGGTCGCGGAGCGCGCCGTCCGCCTGCGCGGCCTCGGCCTCGGCCTCGGCGATCTCGTCCTTCTTCGCGGCGACGAGCCCGCGCAGCCGCGCGAACTCCGCCTCGTCGCCCCGGGACTTGGCCGCGCCCACCGCCTTGCTCGCGGCGTTGCGCTCGGCGAGCGCGGTCTCGGCGGCGTGGATCAGTTCCCGCCGCCGCGCGTCGAGCGCGAGGATCTCGCCCGACATGGGCGCGAGCCCCCGCCGGCGCAGCGCGGCGTCGAACGCCTCGGGCGTCTCGCGGATCAGGCGGATGTCGTGCATGGGCTTCCCCGGTCTGGCGGCGGCGTGGGCGTAGGACGGATGGCGGCGCCGTGCAAGTGTCCGCGCGGCGGCGCGGTGCGCCGTTCTCCGGCGGGCGCTTCGCGCCGGGCCGGAAATGTCGCGGGCGGCGCTTCCGGCGGCGGAAAGGAGCAGGCGGCGGGCGCGGGCTCGGCTAGATGGAGGCAGGCGCGGCCGGAGGAGAACGCCATGAACGATGTCAGCGAAGCCGTTGCGGGCGGAAGGCGCCAGCGGGGCGGCGGCGGCGCGGCGCGCCGGGCCGAGCGCACCGCGCACCGCATCGAGGCGGCGCACTTCATCCGGCGGCGGATCCCGAACTTCGAGATCCTCGACGAGGAGGGGCTGGCGCTGATCGAGGCCAACGCCGATCTGGTGCTGGAGGAGATCGGCGTCCGTTTCTCCGACAATCCCGAGGCGCTGGAACGCTGGAAGGCGGCCGGGGCCGACGTGCGCGGCGACCGCGTGCACCTGCCGAAGGGCCTCGCGCGCAGCCTGTGCCGGACCGCGCCGTCGTCCTTCGTCCAGGCGGCGCGCAATCCCGAGCGCAACGTCGAGATCGGCGGCAGGAACCTCGTTCTCGCGCCGGTCTACGGGCCGCCCTTCGTGCGCGACATGGAGAACGGCCGCCGCTATGCCACGATCGCGGACTTCCGCGACCTGGTGAAACTCGGCTACATGTCGAAATGGGTGCACCATTCGGGCGGCACGCTGTGCGAGCCGACCGACGTGGCGGTGAACAAGCGGCATCTCGACATGCTGCTGGCGCACATGACGCTCAGCGACAAGCCGTTCATGGGGTCGGTGACGGCGCCCGAGCGGGCGGCCGATTCCGTCGAGATGTGCCGAATCCTGTTCGGGGCGGACCGGGTCGGGCCGGAATGCTTCATGACGAGCCTGATCAACGTCAACTCGCCGCTGGTGTTCGACGCCACCATGATGGGCGCGCTCGAGGTCTATGCCCGCGCCGGGCAGGCGACGATCGTCTCGCCGTTCATCGTCGGCGGCGCCATGGCCCCGGTCTCGGTCGCGGGCACGCTGACCCAGGTTCTCGCCGAGGCGATGGTGGGCGTCGCCTATTCGCAGCTGATCAATCCCGGCTGCCCGGTGATCTTCGGGGCCTTCGTCACCTCGATCGACATGAATTCGGGGGCGCCGACCTTCGGGACGCCCGAGGCGTCGAAGATCCTCTGGGGCGCGGGCCAACTCGCCCGCCGCCTGAACCTGCCCTTCCGCTCCGGCGGCGGCCTCTGCGGCTCGAAGCTGCCCGACGCGCAGGCGGCCTACGAGAGCGCCAACACGCTCCAGGCCGCGCTGCTCGGCGGCGTCAACTTCATGCTCCACGCCTGCGGCTGGCTGGAAGGGGGGCTGGTGACGAGCCTGGAGAAGTTCGTGATGGACGCCGACCAGCTCGGCGTCCTGCATTCGCTCGCCGAGGGGGTCGATCTTTCCGGGAACGGCCAGGCGCTCGATGCGATCCGCGAGGTCGGGCCGGGCGGGCACTATCTCGGCTGCGCCCATACCCAGGCCAACTTCAAGACGGCGTTCTGGCGCACGGAGGTGCTGGACTACCGCCCGTTCGAGACGTGGTCCGAGGCGGGCGGTCCCGATAGCGTGACGCTGGCCAATCGCCGGATGCGCAGGCTGCTGTCGGAGTACGAGGCGCCGGCGCTCGACAGCGGCGCGGCCGAGGCGCTGGCCGACTTCGTCGCGCGGCGCAAGGCCAGCGAGCCCGACGCCTTCGCCTGACGCCCGCGCCGCCGCCGGGGTGCCTCAGCAGGCGGGGGTGAGGCGGGCCTCGGCGAGGATCGCGGTCAGCACGGCGACATGGCGCTGGATGTTGTAGGTCGCGCCGCCGGCGGTGCGCGTGGTTTCGAGCCGGCGCTCTTCGGCCAGCAGCGGCTGCATGGCGTCGCGCGAGGCGCTGGCGTGACGCACGAGCCGCTTCAGGTCGCGCTCCCGGCAATACTCCGAGATCCCGGCGCGCGCGGCGCGGATCAGGATCTTCGGGCGGCGGAGTTCGGCGAGAGCGGAAGCGGCTGCGGTCATTCTGTCCATCCCTGTGAAGCGTGTTCTTGACGCTCCGGGTGTGGCACGGGTCCGTGGGGTGTTGCACAACCATAAGATGTATCGCGCGCCGGGCGGTTTCCACTAACAAATTGAAATATAACAATATTAGGAATCGTTAAGACCCTTTTTACGAATCAACCATAGGACGAGTTTTGCGAAAAAACTGGTCAATCTGAGGACTTCGTCTTGTCTCATGCGACCGCCGCGCCCACAGCGTCCGCGCCCTCTTCGCGCCGTTCGCAGGAACCCATGCCGACCTGGCTTCCGGAGGTCGCGGCCACCTATCTCGCCCACACGTCCGCAGGGATCCCGATCAGGGCGCTGGCGCGGGCGAAAGGCTGTCATGCGTCCACGATCCTGCGCCAGGTGCGCCGGGTCGAGGCCTGGCGGGACGACCCGCTCGTCGACGAGGCCCTCGAGCGCCTCGGGCGAAGCCACGTCCTTCCCGCCGATCCGTCAACGAACGAGGAGTTGTCGCCCATGTCCCCACAGGCCCTTCGCTCCGGCCTCCAGCAGGAAGATCAGGCCGCGGCGCGGATCGAGCGGGAGGCGCGACGAATCCTGCGCCGGCTCTGCGAGAAGGGGGCCTTTCTCGCCGTCGCCCCGACGATGGAGAAGGCGGTGGTGCTGCGCGAGGTCGTGCCGGGCAAGCAGAACCGCATCGCCGTCGTCGATCGCGACGTCGCCCATGCCTTCGCGCTCCAGGAATGGATCGCCTGCGAGAAGGCCGGCAAGATCGCCTGCTACGGCATCACCGCGGTCGGTCGCGCCGCGCTGAAGCGGCTCCTGACCGAGGAGCGCATGGAGCGGGGGCCGCAGGCGGCGGCCGGGTTCGCCGAGGGACCGACGCCGTTCCAGTCGCCCTTTCAGGAGCAGCACCGCTTCTTCGCCGAGCGCGAGGTCATGGCCGAGGACGGTTCCGGCGAGCGGCGGCTGCGCTTCAACCTCGCCGAGAGCCCGCTCAGCGTCCTCGGCCGCAAGCGGGACAAGGACGGCGTTCCCTACCTGAAGGCCGACCTGATCGAGGCCGGCGAGCGGCTGCGCGAGGATTTCGAGCTCGCGCAGCTGGGGCCGCGGGTCGCCCAGAACTGGGACCGCTTCCTGACCGCGGGCGGCCGCGGGCAGCTGCAGGCCGGGCGTGGCCAGGCGGAGGGGCCGCAGGACGCCCGCGTTCGCGTCGCCAAGGCCATGGAGGCGCTCGGCCCCGGCCTCTCCGACGTCGTGTTCCGGGTCTGCTGCTTCCTCGAGGGGCTGGAGACGGCCGAGAAGCGTCTCGGCTGGTCGGCCCGGTCGGGCAAGGTCGTCCTGAAGATCGCGCTGGAGCGGCTGGCCCAGCACTACGGCGTCGCCCGCGTCGGCGCGGACCGACGCGCCATGCAGTAGCCCTCCGGGGCCTCCCCTCACCCTCCGATGCGTGGCCGGACGCCGACCGGGGCCGCCCCGCGCTTGCGCGCGGCGGCCCGGTTGCGTAGACGCCCCCCTGCACATCCGCCGGAGCGGGAGGGGTCATGGGCTTTCGGACCGGGATCGTCGGGCTGCCGAACGTCGGCAAGTCGACGCTGTTCAACGCGCTGACGCGAACGGCGGCGGCGCAGGCGGCGAACTTTCCCTTCTGCACCATCGAGCCGAACGTCGGCGAGGTGAACGTGCCCGACCCGCGCCTCGACCGGCTGGCCGGGATCGCGAAGTCCAAGGCCATCATTCCGACCCGGATGACCTTCGTCGACATCGCCGGGCTGGTGCGGGGGGCGTCGAAGGGCGAGGGGCTCGGCAACCAGTTCCTCGCCAACATCCGCGAATGCGACGCCATCGCCCATGTGCTGCGCTGCTTCGAGGATGACGACGTGACCCATGTCGAGGGTCGCGTCGATCCGGTGGCGGACGCCGAGACCGTCGAGACCGAGCTGATGCTCGCCGACCTCGAAAGCGTCGAGAAGCGGCTCGCCGGGCTCGCGCGCAAGCTCAAGGGCGGCGACAGGGAGGCGGCCGACCAGGCGCGGCTGCTCGAGGCGGCGCGGGCGGCGCTGGCGGACGGCAGGCCGGCGCGAACGGTCGAGGTGGCGGCCGAGGACGCGCGGACGTGGCGGCTGCTGCAACTGCTGACCTCCAAGCCGGTGCTCTATGTCTGCAACGTCGAGGAGGCGGCCGCGGCGACGGGGAACCGGCATTCCGCGGCGGTGGAGGCGAAGGCCAGGGCCGAGGGCGCCGGGTGTGTGGTGATCTCGGCGGCGATCGAGGAGGAGATCGCCCAGCTCGACGACGCCGGGCGGGCGGAGTTCCTCGAAGCGATGGGGCTGGAGGAGGCGGGGCTCGACCGGCTGATCCACGAGGGCTACCGGCTGCTCGGGCTCTCGACCTATTTCACTGTCGGCCCCAAGGAGGCGCGGGCCTGGACGATCCCGGCCGGCACCCCGGCGCCGCAGGCGGCGGGGGTCATCCACGGGGATTTCGAGAAGGGCTTCATCCGGGCCGAGACCATCGCCTACGACGACTTCGTCACGCTCGGGGGCGAGCAGGGGGCGAAGGAGGCGGGCCGGATGCGCTCGGAGGGCAAGACCTACCGGGTCGCCGACGGGGACGTGCTGCACTTCCTGTTCAACACCTGACGCCAACCCCGCTGGATCGATCCGGTCGATGCAGCGCGGATCTCGCAGGTATCCCCGCCAATTTCGACCGTTGGCGAAATCGGCACGCGAAGCCGCTGCCCGTCGCGCGGCAGGACATGCCGTTGCGCGGCCGTGCGCTGCACAGTACGCGCATGTTGCGATTTGGTGAATCGCGGCGCACGCTCGGAAATTGTTAGGGTTGGTTCGTGTATTCGGTGCAAACGAATTCTAAAGGACCCGAACATGATCCGCTTTCTCTACGGTGACCAGCTCGAAAACTTCCCCTATCTGAAGAAGACGATGCTTCAGGACCGTGCCGTGCAGTTCAAGGAGCGGCTCAACTGGGACGTCACCGTGAATGAAGCCGGCGAGGAGACCGACGAGTACGACGCGCTCAATCCGCTCTATGTCATCTGGGAAGGCCCGGACGGCCGGCACGGTGGGTCGATGCGCTGCCTGCCGACGCTGGGGCGGACCATGACGGCGGAGCATTTCCTGCACCTGACCGACGGCGTGCGCATCGAGAGCCCGTTGATCTGGGAGGTGACGCGCTTCTGTCTCGCGCCGCATTCCGGGCCGGGCGTCGCGGCGGCGCTGATGCTCGCGGGCTGCGAGTTCGGGATGCGCTTCGGCCTCGAGCAGTGCCTCGGCGTCTTCGACGCGCGGATGCCGCGCATCTATGGCCGCATCGGCTTCTCGCCGGACGTGATCGGCACCGACGGCGAGGGTCGCGACGGGATTTCGGTCGGGATCTGGACCTTCACCGATGAGGCGCGCCGGACGATCTCGCAGCGCTCGGGCATTCCGGCCGCGCTCGCCGAACGCTGGTTCGACGCCTCGTTTTCCGCCCCGGCGCTCGCCGCCGAGGCCGCCTGAGGCTGGCCCCGGCCGCCGGCGCCCGGTAGAACCGGGGTGACGGCGGCGGCGCGGGGCACGGCTCTCCTTGGAATTCTCCGACGACCAGGCGGCGGCCTTCGCGCGGATCGCGGCCACCCTGCGCGGCGCTGGGGTCGACATCGAGGCCGGCGCGATCCTGCCGGAGGGCGAGCCGCAGAAGGCGCTGGCGGTGCTTGGCCGCGCCGGGTCGGGCAAGACCATGCTGCTCGCCGAAGTGGTGACGCGGCTGATCGGGGCGGGGCTCGAGACCGTCTCGGGCGACTACGAGAGCCGGCGCGGCCGGTCGAGGCGCAGCGTCGCGGTGCTCGCCCCCACCAACAAGGCCGCGAGCGTGCTGCGCCACCGCGGCGTGCCGGCGACGACGCTGCACCGGGTGCTCTACACGCCCCTTTATCATCCCGACTACGAGGCGATCGCCGAGTGGCTGACCGGCAAGGGCCTGCGGCCGAAGGTCGAGGGCCTGACCGACGCGGCGCTCGACCGCGCCGAGGCGTCCTATCGCACCCATCTCTCGATCCCGGGCGCGCTGGCGGCGGCGGGGCTGCGCGGCTCGGACTTCATCAAGGGCTGGAAGCGGCGCGAGGAGCCGCTCGACATCGGGCTTGTCGACGAGGCCTCGATGCTCGACGCGCGGCAGTTCGAGGATCTGGAGGGTCTGTGCCGGACGCTGGTCCTGTTCGGCGATCCGGCCCAGCTCGCCCCCGTGGGCGGGGGCGGGGCGATGGTGTTCGACACCCTGCCCGAGGAGCGGCGGCTGACGCTGGCGCGGGTGCATCGCCAGGCCGCGGGCAACCCGATCATCGACCTCGCCAATGCGCTCGGCGATCCGGCGGTCGATTTCGCGCGGTTCGAGCGCATGGTGCGCGAGACCGCGGCGCGGGACGCGCGGGTGGTGATCGCGCCGCGGGTGGACGCGACGGCGATGGCGCGGGCGCCGGCGCTGGTGTGGCGCAACGCGACGCGGGTTCGGCTGATCGAGGCGTTCCGGCGGGCGCACGGGGCGCCGGTGGACGCGCTCCTGCCCGGCGAGCCGCTGGTCTGCGACGGGATCGAGCTGCCGCTGAAGCATCGCCGCAAGCGCATCGACCTCGAGGCGCGCGGGCTGATCAAGGGGACGCAGGCGATCTATCTCGGGCCCGGCCGCCGGCACGGCTTCGCGCGGCTGTGGCTGCCGGGGGCGGAGGAGCCGCAGATCGGGGTCGCGAGCATCATCCAGATCGAGAGCCCGGGGGCGGAGGAGCCGTTCATCCCGACGGCGGCGAACATGGGGGCGGTGTTCCTGCACGGCGCGGCGGTGACGATCCACAAGGCGCAGGGCTCGCAGTGGCGGCAGGTGCAGGTCTTCGCCCCCGACCTCTGGGCGGCGGCGCAGTCTGGGCGCGAGGAGGCGGGGGCGCCACTCTGGAAGCGGCTCGCCTATGTGGCGATCACCCGGGCGGAGGAGCGGCTTGCCTGGGTGACGCGCTATGCGCTGGCTCGGCCGACGGAGCCGCTCGGGGTCGAGGATCTGCGGCGGCCGGGCGGGCAGGGGCGGCTGGAGCTGGCGGACGGCGGGTGATTCTCGAAGGCGGGGTCGGCGCGCCGGGGGCAGCGCCGGCCTCGGGGGGCTGAAGCCCCCGCTCGGCCGGCGCTCGGGCCAGCGGCCCGTAAGGCGGCCCGCTCAGCCGCCGAAGATCGACCAGCCGGCGCGGGCGGCGAGGAGTTCGAGGGCCTCGGAGCCGAGGAGCGAGTTGCCGACGGCGTTGAGGCCGGGAGACCAGACGGCGATCGCGGCGCGGCCGGGCGCGACGGCGAGGATGCCGCCGCCGACGCCGCTCTTGCCGGGCAGGCCGACCTTGAAGGCGAACTCGCCTGAGCCGTCGTAGTGGCCGCAGGTCAGCATCAGCGCGTTGAGACGTCGGGCGCGGGCCGGGGCGACGACGCGGGCGCCGGTCAGCGGGTCGCGGCCGCCGGCGGCGAGGAACAGGCCGGCGCGGGCGAGCTGGCGGGCGGTCATGGCGATGGCGCAGTGGTGGAAATAGACGCCGAGGACGTGCGCGACCGGGTTCGTGAGACGGCCGAAGCCGTGCATGAAGTGGGCCAGCGCGAAGTTGCGGTCGCCGGTCTCGTGCTCGGCCCGGGCGACGGCCTGGTCGATCGCGATGTCCTCGTCGTCGGCGAGGAAGCGGACGAAGCGGAGGATCTCGCCGATCGCCTCGCGGGGGGTGTGGCCGGCGAGGACCATGTCGGCGACGGTGATGGCGCCGGCGTTGATGAACGGGTTCCGCGGCCGGCCCTGCTCGTGCTCGAGCTGGACGATGGAGTTGAACGGGTCGCCCGAGGGCTCGCGGCCGACGCGGTCCCAGACCCGGTCGCCGAGCCGGCCGAGGGCGAGGGTGAGCGTGAAGACCTTGGAGACGGACTGGATCGAGAAGGGCTCGTCGGCGTCGCCGGCGGCGAAGGTCTCGCCCTCGGGGGTGACGACGGCGATGGCGAACTTGCGCGGGTCGACGTGCGCGAGCGGCGGGATGTAGTCGGCGACCTTGCCGGCGCCGAAGCGGGGCGCGAGTTCGTCGTGGATCCGGGCCACGAGGGCCTGGAGGTCCGGCTCGGCAGGGGGCACGGGAAACCTCGCGGGCAGGTGCGGCGGCAGGTTACGCCGACGCGTCGCCCGGGTCCACGGCGGGGGCGGCCGGTCGTCCGGTCAACGGCGGGCAAGGCGGAAGGCGGCGGCGGCGAGCCAGCCGGCGGCCAGTGCGACGGCGACGGACAGCAGGCCGTAGGCGAGCGGGCGGTTCTGCGCGAGGTTGTAGAGCCAGCGTTCCACCCCGGCCTTCTCGACGGTGATCGCGGTCGCGCCGTTCGAGATGATCTCCCTGTCGCGCACGAGGAAATACTCCGTCGCATACTCCCCCTCGACGAGGTTGGTCGGCAGGTGGAAGCGGGCCTGGAACAGCGTCTCCTCGGCCAGCTTCACGCCGCCCTCCGCGTCGACGAAGAGACCGTCGGCGAGCCTGAGCCGCACCGCGGCCTCGGTGAACTCCGTCGTGTCGGCCAGCGTCGGGTGGGCCGCGACGCGGCGCGTGGCCTGGTCGAGGCCGATCTGCCAGCGCAGGCGCTCCGTCTCGGTGAGGATCTCGTCGATCGGGCGGGTCGTCGCCACGGCGTAGTAGGAGGGGACGCGGCGGACCCGGACTTCCTCGGCGTTGAGCCAGATGCCGAAGCGGCGCTCCTTGCGCCGCACGACGATGCTGAGCGGCGGGCCCTGGAGCGTGATGACGATGTCGATCGGATCCTCGCCGACCGGGATCGGCGCGTCGCGGCGGATGGCGCCGAACACCAGCACGTCGGAGCCGGTGAAATCGGCGGTGAGCGCGATGTTCTCGGTGGAGATGCCGGTGACGACCGTCTGCGCCGCGACGGGGGCGGCGAGGGCGCAGGCGATCGCGAGGGCGGCGGCGCGGATCACCGCCGCACGCTGATCGAAAAGAGCTCGTCGGGCCGCAGCACGAGGTCGAGCAGGAGCCGGAAGCCGACGAGGATGACGAGGACGGCGAGCAGGATGCGGAGTTGCTCGGCGCGCAGCCGGCTGGAGAGGCTCGCCCCGACCTGCGCCCCGACGACGCCGCCGACGAGGAGGAGGACGGTCAGCACCACGTCGACGCTGTGGTTCTGCACCGCTTGCAGGATGGTGGTGAAGGCGGTGACGAAGAGGAACTGGAAGAGCGAGGTGCCGATGACGACCTTGGTCGGCATCCCGATCAGGTAGATCATGGCGGGCACCATGATGAAGCCGCCGCCGACGCCCATCATCGCGGCGAGCACCCCGACCGCGGCGCCGATCACGAAGGGCGGGATGGCGCTGACGTAGAGCTGCGAGGTGCGGAAGCGCATCTTCACCGGCAGGCCGTGGGCCCAGGT
>NZ_JAGOID010000059.1 GCF_017995835.1 Amaricoccus sp. | reverse complement strand
CATGAAGCCGAGTTCGAGCCGCGCCTCGTCGGACATCATGTCCATGCCCCATTGCGGCTCCCAGACCAGTTCGACGTCGACATGGCGGACGCCGGGGACCGCCGTGACCGCGTCGGCGACCCAGCCCGGCATCTCGCCCGCGACCGGGCAGCCCGGAGCGGTGAGGCTCATGTTGATGCGGACGTCGCTCTCGTCGGAGATGTCGATCGTGTAGACGAGCCCGAGGTCGAAGATATTGACGGGGATCTCGGGGTCGAACACCGTGCGACAGGCTTCCACGACGTCGTCGTAGAGCGGATGGCCGGTGGTGGAAGGCCGGATGATCGGGGTCCCCTCCATCGGGGCGTCGGCTTCGGCGTTCATGGCAGCGCTCCTATTCCCGAGCGATCATATAAGGATTCGCCCCCTCCGGTAAAGGAGCCGGTGTTTGCGCTCGCGCACGCGAGCGACTAGAGGCGGGGCCATGTCTGGAATCGCGTTCGAGATCGCCGCGCGGGACGGCCGGGCCCGGACAGGCGTGCTGCGCCTGCCGCGGGGCGAGATCCGCACCCCCGCCTTCATGCCGGTCGGCACCGCCGGGACGGTCAAGGCGATGCTGCCGGAGAGCGTGCGGGCGACCGGGGCCGACATCCTGCTCGGCAACACCTATCACCTGATGCTGCGGCCCGGGGCGGAGCGGGTGGCGCGGCTGGGCGGGCTGCACCGGTTCATGAACTGGGACCGGCCGATCCTGACCGATTCCGGCGGGTTCCAGGTGATGAGCCTCGCGGACCTGCGCAAGCTGACCGAGGATGGGGTGACCTTCCGCAGCCATGTCGACGGATCGCGGCATTTCCTCAGCCCCGAGACCAGCATGGAGATCCAGCGCCTGCTCGGCTCGGACATCGTGATGTGCTTCGACGAGTGCCCGGCGCTGCCCGCAACGCAGGCCGAGGTGGCGCGGGCGATGCGGCTCTCGATGCGCTGGGCGGAGCGGTCGAAGGCGGCGTTCGGCGACCGGCCGGGGCATGCGCTCTTCGGCATCCAGCAGGGCGGCGTGACACGGGAGTTGCGCGAGGAATCGGCCGAGGCGCTGAAGGCGATCGGCTTCGACGGCTACGCGATCGGCGGGCTCGCCGTCGGCGAGGGGCAGGAGGCGATGCTCGGCGTGCTCGACCATGCGCCGGGGATGCTGCCCGACGACCGGCCGCGCTACCTGATGGGGGTGGGCAAGCCCGACGACATCGTCGGCGCGGTGCTGCGCGGGGTGGACATGTTCGACTGCGTGCTGCCGACCCGCTCGGGGCGGACGGGGCAGGCGCTGACCCGGCGCGGCGCGGTCAACCTCAAGAACGCCCGGCATGCGGACGACCCGCGGCCGCTCGACCCGGATTGCCTATGCCCCTGCTGCCGGGGCTATTCTCGGGCCTATCTGCACCATGTGTTCAAGGCGGGCGAGATCATCTCGGCGATGCTGCTGACGTGGCACAACCTCCACTACTATCAGGAACTGATGGCGGGACTGCGCGACGCCATCGCCGGCGGGCGGCTCGCGGCCTTCGCGGCGGCGTTCGAGGCGGCGCGGGCGGAGGGCGACCTCGAGCCGGCGTGACGGAGGCCGGGCCGCAGGGGGCATCGAGCCCCCTGCGGCCCGGGCGCGCGAAGGGCGCGCTGAAGGGGCGCCCGGACTCGCCGGCGGGGTCTTCGGGATCAGGCCGCCATCGAGGCGACGAAGCGCTCGAAGAGGTAGAAGCTGTCCTGCGGGCCGGGGGAGGCCTCGGGGTGGTGCTGGACGGAGAAGACCGGGCGGTCGGTCAGCGCGACGCCGCAGTTCGAGCCGTCGAAGAGCGAGACGTGGGTCTCGACCACGCCGGCGGGCAGGGTCTGGCTGTCCACGGTGAAGCCGTGGTTCATCGAGGTGATCTCGACCTTGCCGGTCGCGAGTTCCTTGACCGGATGATTCGCCCCGTGATGGCCGTGGTTCATCTTGATCGTCCGCGCGCCGACGGCGAGCGCCAGCATCTGGTGGCCGAGGCAGATGCCGAAGATCGGCATCCGGCTGCGGTCGAGCACCTCGCGGATCATCGGCACGGCGTAGAGGCCGGTCGCGGCCGGGTCGCCGGGGCCGTTCGAGAGGAACAGCCCCTCGGGCTCCAGCGCCAGCACGTCCTCGGCCGTGGCGGTGGCGGGCAGGACGGTGACGTCGCAGCCGGCGGAGGCGAGGCAGCGCAGGATGTTGCGCTTGGCGCCGTAGTCGATCGCCACCACCCGCCGGCCCGGCTCCTCGCGGCGCACATAGCCTTGGGGCCAGGCCCAGCGCATCTCGTTCCAGCGATAGCTCTGGGCGCAGGTGACGTCCCTGGCGAGGTCCATGCCGACGAGGCCCGGGAAAGCCCGCGCCCGCGCCAGCAGGTCGTCGAGGTCGAAACGGCCGTCGGGCGCATGGGCGATGGCCGCGTGCGGCGCGCCCTGGAGCCGGATCGCCCGGGTGAGCCGCCGGGTGTCGACGCCGCCGACGCCGATGCGGCCGCGCCGCGCGAGCCAGGTCGAGAGCGGCTCGGCGGCGCGCCAGTTGGCGGGCGCGGTCGGATCCCACTTCACCACCATGCCGGCGGCGACGGGGTCGGCGGCCTCCTCGTCCTCGGAGTTCACGCCGACATTGCCGATATGGGGGAAGGTGAAGGTCACCACCTGCCCGGCATAGGACGGGTCGGTCATGATCTCCTGATAGCCGGTCATCGCCGTGTTGAAGCAGAGCTCGGCCACGGCCGAGCCTTCCGCGCCGAAGCCGCGGCCGTAGAAGACCTCGCCGTCGGCGAGCACGATGCAGGCGGTTGCGCCGAGCGCGCCGTCGGGCGCGGAGGCGAGGGCGCGGTCCGAGGGGGCGCGTTCGGTCATGGCGGGAGACTCCTGGATCGGCGCGAGGCTACGCCCGATGCGCGCCGGGGTCAAGGCGGCGCGGAAAACTCAACTGTGCCAATGGTTTGGTCTCGGATTGCGTCGGGGCCGCCGCAGGCGTATAGAGGCGGCTTCCGCCGGGGTTCCGGCGCCACGCATGGGTGAGGGATGCTTCGGGAGCGGTTCTCCGCCGATCTGAAGGAGGCGATCAAGGCCAGGGAGGCGGCGCGCGTCTCGACGTTGCGGCTGATCATCGCGGCCATCAAGGATCGCGACATCGCGGCGCGGTCGGAGGAGGGGGCCGACGGGGTTCCGGATTCGGAGATCGTCGCCATCCTCGCGCGCATGATCAGGCAGCGCCAGGAGAGCGCGAAGGCCTACGAGGAAGGCGGGCGCATCGACCTCGCCGACCAGGAGCGGGTCGAGATCAAGGTCATCAAGGACTACCTGCCCCGCCAGATGAGCGACGACGAGGTGCGCGCGGCGGTGACGAAGGCGATCGCCGCGCTCGGCGCGAGTTCGATCCGCGACATGGGCAAGGTCATGGCCGAGCTGAAGGCGCGGCACACCGGCAAGATGGATTTCGCCCGCGCTTGTGCGGCGGTCAAGGAAGCCTTCGGCGGCTGATGCCGCTTCCGCTTGATCCCTTCGCCATGGCCTGCACCGCGCAGCCCCCGGCTGCGCCCATCCGATTTCTCCCGGATCGCACTTGCCGGGCGCCAGTGGCGCCCGCGCGATCCGGTCGGCACGCGCCGCAAGCGCGGGCCGAGGGGCCATCCGCTATCCCCAAGGTTGGTGTCGGCGCGCGGCTGCCCTGGCTGGCGCGGGACGCGCCTGCTCCGGACAGGGCAGTCGCGTGCCGATTTCGCCAACGGTCGAAATCGGCGGGGATAGCGGCGAGGTCCCCGCGTGGCGCCGACCGAACCGATCAAGAGGAGCCCCGCGGCCGGTCTCCGGCGTGGGTTCATGGCGCGGCGTCGCGGCGGGCGGCCTCGATGGCGCGCATGATCGCGGGGACGAGCAGGCGGGCGCCGGCGTTGTTCAGGTGGCTCTCGTCGAAATAGAGCGGCTGGTCGCCGAGGCTCTGCACGCAGCGACCGGGGACGTCGGCGTCGCAGAAGACCTCCGCCGGGCGGACGCGCCACAGGTGCGGGTCGGCGATCGCGTCGAAGGCGGCGATGATCGCGGCATTGCGGCGCGCGTAGGCCTCGGCCGGGATGGAGAGCGTCACCGGCGCGTCGCTCGCGGCGCGGCGGCGGGCGAGTTCCTCGGGGACGTTCCAGCCGGCCTCGGGGATCGGGTAGACGAGCACGACGCGCAGCCCGCGGCCGAGGAGGTCGCGGACTGCGCCCGCCATGCGCGCGACGACCGCGCGCTCGCGGGCCGCGTCGTCGGGCGGCGCGGTCCCGATCGGCGTCAGCACGTCGCCCGGGCGCGGATCGACGCCGCCGTCGAGGTTGTCGAAGGGCGCCCAGCCGATCCCGGCGGACCAGCGCGCCACGACGACGGCGACGTCGTAGTTGTCCCCGGTCACGTAGGCCTCGACGCCGCGGTTGAACGCGTCGCAGCCCGGGGAGGCGGCGTCGCCGGTGCGGGTGAGGCCGGGGACCGGCGGACAGGCGCTGCGGGTGACGGAGTAGAACGGCAGGCCCGCCGCTTGCGCCGCGGGGAACATCGCGCCCTGCAGGGCGTCGGCGTGGCTGTCGCCCCAGAAGGCGACCCTGGGGCCGTCGCCTGCGAGCAGACAGCCGGGGCGGGGATGGATCGGGTTCGCCTCGTTGAAGCCGGTCTTGCAGCGGTCGCGCCAGGGGTTCACGTCCGAGACGGTGGCGAGAATGGCGCGCACCGCCGGGGGCTGCGTCATGGCGAGGCCGTCGGTGGCCACGCCGGCGACGCCGATGGCCGCGAGGCCGGCCAGCGCCGCGGCGGCGACCGCGAGCGGCCGGCCGGGGCCGGCGGGGGCGAGGGGCCGGCCCGGGCCGGCGGGGCTGTGTCGGCGGAATGGCTGCTCGACGAAGGCCCAGGTCGGCCAGGCGAGCAGGATCGCCGAAAGGCCGAGCATGGCCATGAGCCAGAGCGGCAGGTCGTCGCCGAAGCGGATGCGGGCGAAGGCGAGGACCGGCTGGTGCCAGAGATAGGCGCTGTAGCTGACGAGGCCGATCCCGACCGGCGCGGGATGGGCGAGGAGGCGCGAGGCGATGAGCCCCGGCGCGCCGTGGCGCAGGACCAGCGCGACGCCGGCGCTGGCGAGCGCCATGGCGGGCAGGCTGGAGACGAGGCCGAGCGGGACCGCGGCCATGGCCGCGACGACGGCGACGAGCCCCGCCCCGGCGCGGAAGCCGCTGGGGGCGGCGGCGCGCGTGGCGGCCACGGCGACGCCCGCGCCGACGAGGAGCTCCCAGGCGCGGAACGGCAGCAGGAAGAACCCGGCCGAGGGATGGGTGGCGAAGGCCCATGCCGCGGCGGCGAGGCTGAGGCCGCCGGCGAGGAGGAACGGCACGGCGAGGCCGGAGCCGCGCCGCCACAGGAACGCGAGCGCGAGCGGAAACAGCAGGTAGAACTGCTCCTCGACGCCGAGGCTCCAGGTGTGCAGCAGCGGCAGGTGCTCGGCCGCGGGGCCGAAATAGTCGAGCTCCAGCCAGTAGAGCACGTTCGAGACCGAGAGCGCTGCGGCGATCGTGCCGCGGGCGAGCTCGGCGAGCTGCGGCGGCGACATCCAGGCGAGGCCGAAGGGGATGCAGGCGAGCAGGACGAAGGCGAGAGCGGGCACGATGCGCCGCGCCCGGCGCTCGTAGAAGCGGGCGATGGAGAACTCGCCGCGCTCGAGGTCGCGCAGCAGGATGCCGGTGATGAGGTAGCCGGAGATGACGAAGAAGACATCGACGCCGAGCCAGCCGCCGGAGAAGGCGGGGATGCCGGCGTGGAAGAGGATGACCGGCAGCACCGCCACGGCGCGCAGCCCGTCGACGTCGCGGCGATGCGCGAGGACGCCCGGCGCTGTCGGCCGGGCGATCGGGCCTGGGTCACAGGCGACGGTCAGGGGCTGGCTCCTCCTCTCGTATTCCGCCAGCTAGAGCGCGCGGCGCCGCGAGGCAAGGGGCCGGCGGATCGCCGCCGAGACGCTTGACGAGCGGCGGGGCGGCGGCGGAACCTCCGCGCGCCAGCGAAAGGGGACGAGATGAGGAAGCGCCGGTTCGGACGGCTCGGTGATCGCGAGGTCAGCGAGGTAACGCTGGAGAGCGCCGAGGCGGCGGTCGCGATCCTGAACTACGGTTGCGTCATCCGCGACTGGCGGGTCGACGGGGCGTCGGGGACGCTGCCGATGACGCTCGGGTTTCCGACGCTCGCCGACTACGAGACCGCGTCGCGCTCGCACGGCGCGATCGTGGGGCGGATCGCCAACCGCACCAGGGATGCGACCTTCCGGCTCGACGGCAGGGACTACGCGCTGACCCCGAACCACGGGCCCGGCGACCGCCACCACATCCACGGCGGCGCGACCGGGCTCGGGCGGCGGGTCTGGGACATGGAGACCGACGCCGCGACCGAGGCGGTTCATCTGCGCTATCTGAGCCCCGACGGCGAGGAGGGCTATCCCGGCCGGGTGGAATTCGACGTGACCTACCGGCTCGAGGGGCCGCGGCTCGTCTGCGAGATGCGGGGCCTGCCGGACCGGCCGACGCCGATCAACCTGGCGCAGCACGCCTATTTCAACCTGGGCGGCGGCGGGACGGTGCGGGACCACATGCTGTGGGTCGACGCCGCGGAGTATCTGCCGCTTGACGCCGATCTGATCCCGACCGGCGAGATCGCTTCGGTCGAGGGCACGCATCTCGACTTTCGCGAGCCGCGCACGATCGAGGAGAGCGACCCGGGCCGGGTGGGGATCGACAACAACTACGTGCTGCGGGCGGATCGCGACGCGGCGCGGCCCGCGGCCTGGGCGCGTTGTCCGCGCACGGGGCGGCGGATCGAGGTCCGCACGGACCAGCCGGGGCTCCAGATCTTCAACGCCGCGCGGATGGTGATCGCGGCGCCGGGGCATGGGGGCGAAGCGTATGGGCGGTTCGCCGGCCTGTGCTTCGAGGCGCAGCACTTCCCGGACAGCATGAACCATCCCGAGTGGCCGAGCGTGATCCGCACGCCGGAGAACCCGTACTTCCAGAGCTACGTGGTCGACATCCTGCGCGGATGATCCCGGCGGCGGGCCGAGGCCCTCAGATCGGGACGAGGGCGCCGGGGTGCTGGCAGACGCGGCCGGCGAGGGTGGCGCCGGCCTCGATCGCGGCGGCGAGCGGCGCGCCGGCGAGGCGGGCGGCGAGAAAGCCCGCGTTGAAGCTGTCGCCCGCCGCGGTGGTGTCGCGCGCCTCGACGGGCGACGGGCGGAAGGTCGTGCGGCCCTCGTGCGCGTCCCAGGCGACGACCTCGCCGGGGCCGTTCTTGACGATGACCGTCGCCGCGCCGGCCGCGCGGAAGCGGGCAAGGGTGGCGTCGGGGTCGGCGTCGCCGAAATGGGTGGCCTCGTCCTCGAAGGAGGGCAGCACGACGTCGGCTCCGGCGGCGGCGCGGTCGAGCGCCGCGCGCATCGTCGCGGCGTCGCCCCAGAGGCGCGGCCTGATGTTCGGATCGAAGGCGATGGTCGCGCCCGCCTTGCGCGCCGCGGCCAGGGCCGCGAGGAGGGCGGGGCGGTCCTCGTCGGGGACGATCGCGAGGGTGATCCCGGAGAGGAGCACCAGCGCCGCCCCGTCGAGCGCCGCGCCGAGCCGGGCGGGGTCGGCGGCGAGGAGCCGCGCCGCCGAGGCGCTGCGCCAGTAGGAAAAGCTGCGCTCGCCGTCCTTCACGTCGATCACGTAGAGGCCGACGGTCCGGTCCGGCAGGCGGGCGACGCCGCCCGTGCCGACGCCGGCATCGGCCATGAAGGCGAGCATGGCATCGGAGACGGCGTCGGTCCCGACGCAACTCACGTAGTCGACGGGCCGCCCGGCCGGCAGCAGGCGGCGCAGATACCAGGCGGTGTTGAAGGTGTCCCCGGCGAAGCCACGACGGTAGAGGCCGTCGCCGTTCGGGGCGAACTCCACCATGCATTCGCCGAGGCAGACGATTCGCCCGGTCATGGGCGCAGCTCCACCAGCATTCCGGGGTTCTCCTGTCGGATCGTTGCGAGGGTGTCGATGATGCGGCTGAGATGGGAGCGCATGTGCGCCGCGGCGCGCTCGCCGTCGTGATCGACCAGCGCGTCGAAGATGCGCAGGTGGTCCTCATAGGCGAGCCGCGCGCCGGTCGGGAGGCTGAGCCAGCGCACCCGGTCCATGTGCGCCTTGTTCTCGCGGATCAGCGTCCAGACGAAGGCGTGGCCCGAGGCGGCGCAGATCGCCTGGTGGAAGGCGTCGTCGAGGTCGTGGAAGCCGATGCGGTCGCCGGTCTCGACGGCGCGCCCCTGCGCGGCGAGATTCGCTTCCAGGGTTGCGCGGTCCGCCTCGGTCCAGCGCAGGGCCGCGCCGCGGACCGTCTCGGTCTCGAGCGCGGTGCGCACGAAGCGGGCTTGCAGCACCGCCTCCTCCGAAACCAGCGAGACGGTGGTGGCGCGCTGCGGCTGGATCTGGATGAGCCCGAGCTGGGACAGACGGTAGAAGGCGTCGCGAACCGGCTGGCGCGAGACGCCAACGCTTCGCGCCACGTCCTGCTCCGAAAGGCGCGTCCCCGGCGGCAGGTCGAGCTCCACGATGCGCCGGTAGAGCTCGTCGAAGACGAGATCCGTGGCCGTCGGCCCGCGCAGCGCGTCGATGGATCGGAAGGACGTTCCGCTCACTCTCGATCTCCCGGGTTGACCTGTGCCGACTAGCATATTAGGAGATCAGGCAACGAAACGCAACGGGAGGGAATCGATTGGAAGGATCCGCGAAAGCCGGCCTGCTCGATCCGGACCGTTTGTTTCCCTTGGGCGAGCGCGAGCGTTCGATCGCGAGGGATCTCTACGCGGAGGTCGCCAGCCTGCCGATCGTCAGCCCCCATGGGCACACCGATCCGAGCTGGTTCGCCGAGGACGCGCCGTTTCCCGATCCGGCGCAGCTCTTCGTCACGCCGGATCACTACGTCTTTCGGATGCTCTGCTCGCAGGGCGTGGCGCTCGCGGATCTCGGCGTGCCGCGCGTCGACGGCGGGCCGGTGGAGACTGACGGCCGTCGAATCTGGCGCCGCCTCGCGGAGAACTACCACCTGTTCCGCGGCACGCCGTCGCGGCTCTGGCTCGATCATACCTTCGAGACCGTGTTCGGCCTTGACCGCCGGCTCTCCGCGGCGACCGCCGATCACTACTACGATCACATCGCCGAGTGTCTCGGGCGCCCCGAATTCCGCCCCCGGGCGCTCTACGAGCGGTTCGGAATCGAGGTCATCGCCACGACCGAGAGTGCGCTCGACGATCTGCGCTGGCATCGGGAGATCCGCGCCTCGGGCTGGAAGGGACGGGTGGTGACGGCCTACCGGCCCGACGCGGTGGTCGATCCCGAGTTCGCCGGCTTCGCCGACAACGTCGAGCGGATGGGGGCGCTGGCCGGCGTCGATGCGACGACCTGGGCGGGCTATCTGGAGGCCCACCGCATCCGCCGCACCTTCTTCAAGGCCGAGGGCGGCGCGACCAGCTCCGATCACGGCCACGCCACGGCGCGGACCGAGGATCTGCCGCAGGCCGAGGCGGCGGCGCTCTTCGCGAAGGCGCTCGCGGGCAAGGCGAGCCCGGAGGAGGCCGACGCCTTCCGCGGCCACATGCTGACCGAGATGGCGCGCATGAGCCTCGAGGACGGGCTGGTGCTCCAGATCCATCCGGGGTCGCGACGCAACCATTCGCCGGAGGTGCTGGCGAAGTTCGGGCGGGACAAGGGTTTCGACATCCCCGGCCGCACCGACTACGTGGCGGCGCTGCGCCCGCTCCTCGATGCGGTCGGGATGCGGCCCGACCTGACGGTGATCCTCTTCACCCTCGACGAGACGGCCTATGCGCGCGAGCTTGCGCCGCTTGTGGGGGTCTATCCGGCGCTGCGGCTCGGGCCGGCCTGGTGGTTCCACGACAGCCCCGAGGGAATGCGCCGCTACCGCGAGATGACGACCGAGACGGCCGGCTTCTGCAACACCGTCGGCTTCAACGACGACACCCGCGCCTTCTGCTCGATTCCCGCCCGGCACGACATGGCCCGGCGGGTGGACTGCGCCTTTCTCGCCACGCTCGTCGCCACCGGCCGGCTCGCCGGGGACGAGGCGCCCGAGGTGGCGCACGATCTCGCCTACGGGCTCGCGAAGAAGGCCTACAAGCTCTGAACGACAAGGGAGGAACGACATGAAGACAACCGCAACCCTCGCCGCGCTGATGGCCGGCACGATGCTCGCGGGCGCGGCCGGCGCCTGCGAGACCACGCTGCGCTCGTCTGACACCCACCCCGACGGTTACCCGACCGTCGCGGCGGTGCAGGAGATGGGCCGCATCCTCGAGGAAAAGACCGGCGGCCGCCTGTGCATCGAGGTCTTCCACTCGGCCCAGCTCGGCGAGGAGAAGGACACGATCGAGCAGACCCGCTTCGGCGTGATCGACCTCAACCGCATCTCGATGGCGCCGTTCAACGGGCTGATCCCCGAGACCGCGATCCTGTCGCTGCCCTATCTCTTCCGCGACGTCGACCACCTGCACAACGTGCTCGACGGCCCGGTCGGCGAGCAGATCCTCGATCTCTTCACCGCCCAGGACCTGATCGCGCTCGCGTTCTACGACCCCGGCGCGCGGTCGTTCTACAACCGGACCAAGCCGATCAAGTCGATCGAGGACATGAAGGGCCTGAAGTTCCGCGTCATCCAGTCCGACGTCTTCGTCGACATGGTGGCGGCCCTCGGCGCCAACGCGGTGCCGATGCCCTATGGCGAGGTCTATTCCTCGATCGAGACCGGCGTCATCGACGGGGCGGAGAACAACTGGCCGTCCTACGAGTCATCCGGCCACTTCGAGGTGGCGAAGTACTACACCCTCGACGAGCACACGATGGTGCCCGAGGTGCTGGTGATGTCGAAGACGGCGTTCGAGAAGCTCTCGCCCGAGGATCAGGAGGCCGTGCGCGCCGCGGCGAAGGAGTCGGTTCCCTTCAACCGGGAGAAGTGGGCGGCGCGCGAGAAGGAGTCCGAGGAGAAGGTTCTCGCCGCCGGCGTCGAGGTGGTGCGCGACCTCGACAAGGCGCCGTTCCAGGCCGCCATGGCTCCGGTCTACGAGAAGTACGCCGCGACGCCCGAGATGAAGCAGCTCGTCGAGGAAATCAGGGCGACCGAGTGATCGACGGGGGGCGGGTCGCCGCCCCCTTGCCACATCGGGGGAGGGATCGATGCAGCACCGCTTGCAGGGCCTGGCGCGCGTCCTCGGGGCGCTCTCGCACGCAGCACTCTGGATCGCCAGCGTCGGCATGATCGCGATGACCGTCATCGTCGCCTGGCAGGTCTTCGCCCGCTACGTGCTGAACTCGAGCCCGAGCTGGACCGAGCCCGTGTCGGTCATGGTGATGAGCTGGTTCATCTTCCTCGGCGCCGCGGTGGGCGTGCGCGAGAACTTCCACATGGGCTTCGACGTCCTGATCCACTTCCTGCCCGGCGCGGGGCCATGGATGCGGGCGATCTCCGACCTCGCGGTGCTGGTCTTCGGCCTCGGCATGGTCGTCTACGGCCTCCAGCTCACCATCGACACCTGGACGGCGATCCTGCCGGTTCTCGGGCTGCCGGGCGGCTTCACCTACATGCCCATCGTCGGTGGCGGCGCGCTGATGACGCTCTTCGCGCTGGAGCGGGTGCTGCTGCGCGCGTCCGGCGTCGTGGTCGATCACGACCCGAACGCCGAAGAAATCGCCATGACGAGCGACTAGGGACAGACCATGGACCTCACCATCCTCTTCGGCGTCTTCACGGTGCTGATGCTGATCGGCACGCCCATCGCCTTCTGCCTCGGCATCGCCAGCTTCGCGACGATCCTCTATCTCGGCCTGCCGCCGCTCGTCGTCTTCCAGCGCGTCGCCTCCGGCGTCGGGGTGTTCACGCTGATGGCCATCCCGTTCTTCATCTTCGCCGGCGACCTGATGGTGCGGGGCGGCATCGCCAGCCGCATCGTCGCCTTCGCCGGCTCGCTCATCGGCCATGTCCGCGGCGGCCTCGGCCAGGTCAACATCGCCGCCTCCACGCTCTTCGGCGGCATCTCCGGCTCGGCGGTCGCCGAGGCGGCGGCGGTCGGCGGCATCATGATCCCGCAGATGAAGGCGCGTGGCTACGGCGCTGATTATGCGGTGAATGTCACCTCGATGGCGGCGCTGATCGCGCTCTTGCTGCCGCCGTCGCACAACATGATCATCTACTCGATCTCCGGCGGCGGGAAGATCTCCATCGCCGACCTCTTCACCGCCGGCATCATCCCCGGCCTGCTGCTCGCCCTCGCGCTGTCGGTCACCGCCTGGATCGTCGCGGTCCGCCGCGGCTATCCGACCGAGCCGTTCCCCGGCTTTCATCGCGTCGGCAGCCTCCTGCTCAACGCCGTCCCCGGCCTCCTGCTCATCGCCATCATCTTCGGGGGGGTGCGGTCCGGCATCTTCACGGCGACGGAGAGCTCCTGCGTCGCGGTCGTGTACGCCGCGCTCGTCACCTTCTTCGTCTACCGCACGCTGAGCTGGGCCGAGTTCATGCACGCCACCCGGCAGGCCGTGCGCACCACCTCCATGGTGCTGCTGATCATCGGCATGGCCGGCGCCTTCGGCTGGCTGATGGCCTACCTGAAGGTCGCGCAGCTCACCGTCGACCTGATGGGCGCGATCAGCGACGATCCGTTCACCATCCTGCTGATGATCAACATCGTCCTGCTGGTGCTCGGCACCTTCATGGACATGGCGCCGCTCATCATCATCACCACGCCGATCTTCCTGCCGGTGGTGATGAAGTTCGGCGTCGATCCGGTGCATTTCGGCGTCATCATGATCCTCAACCTCGGCATCGGGCTGAACACCCCGCCGCTCGGGCCGGTGCAGTTCGTCGCCGCCGCGGTCGGGCGGATCACGATCTGGGAAGCCATGCGGTCGATCTGGCCGTTCTACGCCGCGGGTCTCGTCGTCCTGCTGATCGTGACGTATGTACCCGCCGTCAGCCTCTGGCTGCCGTCCCTGTTCCACTGAAAGGCGTAACCCATGTCCAACCCGTCCAGCGCGTATCCGGTCGTCCCCGTCGAGGGGAAGGCCACCCGCCAGGTGCTCGTCCAGAACGAGCAGCTGATGATCGTCGAGTTCAACTTCGAGGCCGGCGGCGTCGGCGCGCTGCACAGCCACCCGCACGTCCAGTCCACCTTCGTGAAATCCGGCCGCTTCGAGTTCACCTGCGACGGCGAGACCCGGATCCTCAGCGCCGGCGACGCGCTGCTCATCCCCTCGGGCGCCGTCCACGGCTGCAAGCCGCTCGACGGGCCGGGGACGCTGGTCGACAGCTTCACTCCCCGCCGCGACGACTTCCTCTGACCTGAAGCGAGACCGCCGCCCATGCTGAACGTAGAGACCCGCCGGGCCATCGACCCCGAAGCCGCCAGGGGCTTCGACACCGAGGCCCTGCGCCGCAACTTTCACCTGGGCGGCCTCTTCCGCGACGGCGAAATCCGTCTGGTCTACAGCCACTACGACCGGATGATCGTCGGCGGCGCCGTGCCGGCCGGCGGCGAGCTGACGCTCGACCGCGTTGCCGAATGCGGCACGCCCTCGATCCTCGACCGCCGCGAGATGGCGGTGGTGAACATCGGGGGGCCGGGCCGCGTCACCGCCGGCGAGAGCTTCGAGATGGCGCGCGGCGACGTGCTCTATCTCGGCCGCGGCGCCGGGCCGGTGACCTTCGCCGGCGACGGGCGGTTCTATATCCTCTCCGCGCCGGCGCACGCGACGCACCCCGCGCGGCTGCTGAAGCTCGCCGAGGCGACGCCGGTCCGGCTCGGCTCGGCCGAGACTTCGAACCTGCGCACGATCTTCCAGTTCGTGCACCCCGACGTGATGCCCTCCTGCCAGCTCGTCGTCGGCTACACCCGCCTCGAGCCCGGCTCGGTCTGGAACACCATGCCCGCCCATGTCCACGACCGGCGGATGGAGGCCTATCTCTATTTCGATCTCGCGCCCGAGGCGCGGGTGATGCACCTGATGGGCGAACCCTCCGAGACCCGCCCGATCATCGTCGCCAACGAGGAGGGCGCGCTGTCGCCGCCCTGGTCGATCCATTGCGGGGCGGGCACTTCCAACTACACCTTCATCTGGGCGATGGCCGGCGACAACGTCGACTACAAGGACGTCGAGGTCGTCTCGATGGCCGACCTGCGATGACGGATCCGTTCCGCCTCGACGGCAGGCGCGCCCTCGTCACGGGAGCCAACACCGGGATCGGGCAGGCGATCGCGCTCGGGTTCGCCCGCGCCGGAGCCGAAGTCGTGGTCGCCGGGCGGTCCTCGGTCGACCAGACGCTCGGTCTGATCGCGGCGGAGGGGCTGGCCGGCGTGGGCTTCACGCTCGCGCTCGACGACCCGATGGCGGCCGCCGCCCGGCTGGCCGAGGCGGGGCCGCTCGACATCCTCGTCAACAACGCCGGGATCATCCGCCGCGCCGACTCGGTCGATTTCTCCGAAGCCGACTGGGACGACGTCATCGACGTGAACCTCAAGGCGGCGTTCTTCCTGAGCCAGGCGTTCGCGCGGGGGGCCTTCGCCCGGGGCGCGGGCGGCGCCATCGTCAACATCGCCTCGCTGCTCAGCTTTCAGGGCGGGATCCGGGTGCCGTCCTACACCGCCTCGAAGCACGGGATCGCCGGGCTGACCAGGCTCCTCGCCAACGAATGGGCGGCGCGGGGCATCAACGTCAACGCCGTCGCCCCGGGCTACATCGCGACCAACAACACCGAGGCGCTGCGGGCCGACCCGGTCCGTGACAAGGCGATCCTCGACCGCATCCCCGCAGGCCGCTGGGGGGAAGCCTCGGACATCGCCGGGACGGCGGTGTTCCTCGCCTCGCCCGCAGCGCGCTACATCCATGGAGCGATCCTCAATGTCGACGGCGGCTGGCTCGCCCGCTGATCTGCCGCTGCTCGCGCCCCCGCCGGGGGAGCGGCCGGAGGTCGGCGTCGTGCATCTCGGGCTCGGCGCGTTCTTTCGCGCGCACGGCGCCATCTATTTCGAGGAGGCGATGGCGGCCTCGGGCGGGGCCTGGGGCGTCGTCGGCGTCAGCCTCGTCCGCCCCGACCAGCGCGACCGGCTGGAGCCGCAGGGCTGCGCCTACACCGCGGTCGAACTCGGCCCCGAGGGCGAGACGAACCGCGTCGTCGGCGTGGTCCGCGAGGTTCTGGTGGCGCGCGAGGACCCCGAGGCGGTTCTGGCGCGCATGGCCGATCCGGCGGTGCGCATCGTGACGCTGACCGTGACCGAGAAGGGCTATTGCCACGAGCCTTCGACCGGGGCGCTGAACCATGCGCACCCGGACATCGTCCACGACCTCGCGCATCCGGAGGCCCCGGTCTCCGCCCCCGGCTTTCTCGTGCGCGCGCTGGCGCGGCGGCGGGCGGCGGGGGCGCGGCCCTTCACCGTGCTCTGCTGCGACAACCTTCCCGAGAACGGCCGTGTGGTGCGCGGCGTCGTCCTGGAGCTGGCGCGCGCCGTCGAGCCGGCGCTCGCCGACTGGATCGCGGCGCAAGGCGCCTTCCCCTCGACCATGGTCGACCGCATCGTGCCCGCGACCCGGGACGAGGACATTGCCCGGCTCGCCGAGCGGACCGGCGTGCTCGACCGCGCCCCGGTCATGCACGAGCCGTTCCGGCAGTGGGTGGTCGAGGACAGTTTCGTCGACGGCGCCCGGCCCGACCTCGGCGCGGTGGGGGTGGAACTCGTCGCGGACGTGACGCCCTACGAGCACCAGAAGCTCCGCATGTTGAACGGCACCCATTCCGCGCTCGCCTATCTCGGCTATCTCGCCGGGCACGAGACCATCGCCGCGACGGTGGCCGATCCGGTCTTCGCGCGCTTCGTCAAGCGGTTGTGGGCGGCGGAGATTATCCCGGCACTGACTCCGCCGCCCGGGGTCGATCTCGGGGCCTATGCGGCGGCGCTCTTCGACCGCTACGCCAACCCGGGCATCCGCCACCGCACCTGGCAGATCGCCATGGACGGCAGCCAGAAGCTGCCGCAGCGCATTCTCGGGACAATCGCCGAGAACCTCGCCGCCGGGCGGCCGACGCCCGGGCTCGTGCTCGCGGTCGCGGCCTGGATGCGCTATGTCGGCGGCGTCGACGAGACGGGCGCGGCGATCGACGTGAAGGATCCGCTCGCCGGGCGGTTGCGCGCGCTTTCGGACGGCGCCGCCGGCGCGGAGGGCAAGGTGGCGGCGCTTCTCGGCGTCCGCGAGGTGTTCGCGCCGGCGCTGGCCGCGGAGCCGTCCTTTCGCGCCGCGCTGACGCAGGCCTATGACGCGCTGCTCGTCAAGGGTGCCCGGGCCGCCGCCGAGGGGGTGGTCGGGTAGCTTTTCCGGGCGTATCCGGATGGATGCGGTTCGCGCGGTGTGGGTCGCCGGAGTTGATCCGCGCCATGAACAGCAGGCCGGCGAGCCCGGCGGGCGCGCCCGAGAGCGTGTAGATCGCCCGGCGCTGCCGCTCCACCCGGATGCCCGCCGCCCGCGCCGCGGCCTCGCTGTCGCCGATCCCCAGCCCGATCTCCGCCACCGGCTCGGCGAACACCGCCCCGGTAGGCCGGAACATGGAGCCGCGGGGACAGGACCATCCGGTGCGCCGGCTGCCCGGGTTCCTGCGCTCGGCGCACAGGGCGGGGGCGCTCGACGTCGCGTTCAAGCGCATGGGGGACATGGTTCTGGAGGACATGGCGCTCATCGACGGCGGCCTGCCGCCGCTCCGGGGCAAGCGGGCGGAGCGCGAGACGGTGTCGCGGATGCGGTCGCGGCCGGTCACGACGAACTGAGGTCCGGCGGCGGGTCGGGGGGTTCATACCGGCGAGTCTACGAGGCCACCCGGCGCAACACGGGCTAACACGCGTGATAGGTTGGGTAACTATCTGAGTATACACGATAAAAATGCCAAATGCAAAAAAAGGGCCGCGAGTCGTTTCATGAGCCCGCCGGTATCATCATACCGTCTCCGGCTGATCCCTTCGGCATGGCCTGCCCCGCGCAGCCCCCCGGCTGCGCCGATCCGATTTCTCCCCGGATCGCACGTGCCGGTCGCCAGTGGCGCCCGCGCGATCCGGTCGGCACGCGCCGCAAGCGCGGGCCGAGAGGCCATCCGGTATCCCCAAGGCTCGCATCGGCGCGCGCCTGCCCCGGACAGGGCAGTCGCGTGCCGATTTCGCCAACGGTCGAAATCGGCGGGGATATCGGCGAGGTCTCCGCAACGCATCGACCGAACCGATCAACCGGAGCCCGTATCAGTTTCCACCGGCTTCGCCGACCCTGACCGATGAGCCGGCGGCCGCAGTTCCATTCAGACCTTCCAGAAGACGAAGGCGCCCCAGAGGACGGCGAGCGCGAGGCCGCCCCAGACCGGGGTGGAGAAGAAGAACAGCCAGCCGAGAAAGATCCAGGCGGCGCCGAGGAGCGCGATGAAGAGGCGGTCGCCGCGGGTGGTGTCGAGGCCGAGCACGCCGTGGCGCGGGGCCCCGCCCGGGTTGCGCCATTCGAGGGCGCCCATCAGCGCGATCAGGGCGAACACGCCGACGAAGAAGGCGACCGTCGCCGGCGTCCAGGCCATCCAGAACCCGTCGAAGAGCGGCCGGGTCCAGAACGGCGGCTCCGGCTGCGCCGCGCCGACATTGCCCCAGCCGGCCTTGGCCTGGGCGAGCGCCGGCCCGGGAAGGAGAACCGCGGCGGCGGCGAGGGGGGCGCGCATCACACCCGCCCCAGGGCGAAGCCCTTGGCGATGTAGTTGCGCACGAACCAGATGACGATGGCGCCGGGGATGATCGTCAGCACCCCCGCCGCGGCGAGGAGGCCGAGTTCGTAGCCGGAGGTGGAGGCGGTGCGGGTCATCACCGCGGCGATGGGCTTGGCCTGCACCGAGGTCAGCGTCTTGGAGAGCAGCATCTCCACCCAGGAGAACATGAAGCAGAAGAACGCCGCGACGCCGATCCCGGCCTTGATGTTCGGAATGAAGATGGTGAGGAAGAAGCGCGGGAAGGCGTAGCCGTCGACATAGGCGGTCTCGTCGAGCTCCTTGGGCACGCCGGACATGAAGCCCTCGAGGATCCAGACCGCCAGCGGGATGTTGAAGAGGCAGTGCGCCAGCGCCACGCCGAGATGCGTGTCGAAGAGCCCGATCGCGTAGTAGAGTTGCAGGAACGGCAGGGCGAACACGGCCGCCGGGGCCATGCGGTTGGTGAAGAGCCAGAAGAACAGGTGCTTGTCGCCGAGGAAGCGGTAGCGCGAGAAGGCGTAGGCCGCCGGCAGCGCCGCGACGACCGAGATCGCCGTGTTGATCGTGACGTAGCTGATCGAGTTGATGTAGCCCGAGTACCAGGTCGGGTCGGTGAAGATCGTGCGATAGCTCGCGGTGGTCCAGACCTGCGGCCACGGCGAGAAGCCCGACAGGATCTCGTTCGTCGTCTTGAACGACATGATGACGAGCCAGTAGATCGGCAGCATCAGGAACAGGATGTAGACGGTCACGGCGATCGCGCGGAGCTTCATCGCGGGGCCTCAGCTCGGCTCGTCCTTCGTCATCACGGCATAGAAGATCCATGAGACGAGGAGGGTGATCAGGAAGTAGATGAGCGACATCGCCGCCGCCCGTCCGAGGTCGAACTGGCCGAGCGCGATCTTGACGAGGTCGATCGAGAGCAGCGTCGTCGAGTTGCCCGGGCCGCCGCCGGTCAGCACCGAAACCTCGGTGTAGATGTTGAACGAGTCCATGAAGCGCAGGAGGATCGCGATGGTCAGCACCCGCTTCATCTTCGGCAGCTGGATGTAGCGGAACACCGCCCAGGGGCGGGCGCCGTCGATCTTGGCGGCCTGATAGTAGGCGTCGGGAATCGAGACGAGGCCGGCATAGGCGAGGAGGACGACGAGGCTCGTCCAGTGCCAGACGTCCATCAGGACGATGGTGAACCAGGCGGCGAGCGGGTTCTGGGTGTAGTTGTAGGGGATGCCGAGCCAGTTGTTCAGCGCGTAGCCGAGGAGCCCGATGTCGGGGAGCGCGAAGATGTTCCACATCGCCCCGACGACGTTCCACGGGATCAGCAGCGGCAGCGCCATCAGGACGAGGCAGACGGAGACCCAGGGCCCCGAGCGCGGCATGGCGAGCGCGATGGCGACGCCGAGCGGCACCTCGATCAGCAGGATCAGCCCGGTGAAGAGGAGCTGGCGCCCGAGTGCGGCGTGGAACCGCGGCGAGGTCATCACGTCCTCGAACCAGCGCAGGCCCGACCAGAAGAACACGTTGTTCCCGAAGGTTTCCTGCACCGAGTAGTTCACCACCGTCATCAGCGGCACGAGCGCGTTGAAGGCGACGAGGAGCAGCACGGGCAGGACGAACCACCAGGCGTGCTGGTTGACGGTCCTCATGGCCTGTCTCCCGCGAGCCAGCCGTCGACGTAGAGCCGGGTCTGGTCGGGCCGGAAGGCGAGCCGGGTCGGCCCCGGCGCGACGGCGCTGTCTTCATCGACGATGGCGTTGACGCGCACGTCGGCCGCCGTCGCCTCGACGATGCGGCGGCGGCCGACGTCCGCGACGCGCAGGATCTCGGCCGGGACGCCCGTGTCGCCGACGGCGACGAACTCGGGACGGACGCCGATCTCGACGCGGCCGGCGGGCCGGCCCTCGACGCGGTTGGCGGTGGCGACGGGCACGCCCGCGAAGCGCGCCGCGCCGTCCTCGACCGTGCAGGGCAGGACGTTCATGCCGGGCGAGCCGATGAAATGGCCGACGAAGGTGTGGGCCGGTCGCTCGAACAGGTCGACCGGGGTGCCGACCTGCACCACCTCGCCGTCCTGCATGACGACGACCTGATCGGCGAAGGTCAGCGCCTCGGTCTGGTCGTGGGTGACGTAGATCATCGTCGCGCCGACGCGCTGGTGCAGCTCCTTGAGCTTGGAGCGGAGCTGCC